>NZ_JAANYX010000012.1:0-84574 GCF_012274245.1 Mameliella sp. LZ-28
GCATCCCGCACCTGGCCAATGACAGCCACATCATCCCGGTGATGATCAAGGACCCGGTGAAATGCCGGATGCTGGCGGACATCCTGATGCGCGACTGGGGGATCTACGTGCAGCCGATCAACTATCCGACCGTGCCCAAGGGCACCGAGCGCCTGCGCTTTACCCCGGGGCCGCTGCATTCGGACGCCGACATCGACCACCTGGTCGAGGCCCTCACCGTCCTCTGGAAACAATGCGCCATCGCGCATGCCGTCGCGTGAGGGGCTGTTCTCGATTCCCCGAAGATCCGCACTACGTCACTCGAAAGGGAGGAGTACGAATGAAACCACTTGTCATAGCCGCCGCCTTCTGCGCGGTCTCGACCCCCGTGCTTGCGGAAAGCCATGCGACCGGCGATCCCGAGGAAGGGGAAAAGGTCTTTCGCCAGTGCCGCGCCTGCCACATGATCGTCTCGCCCGAGGGCGATGAGATCCAGAAGGGCGGCAAGGTCGGCCCCAACCTCTATGGCGTCGCCGGACGAACGGCGGGCACCTACGAGGATTTCAACTACTCGGACTCGATGGTCGCCGCCGGAGAGGCGGGACTGGCCTGGGACGAAGAGCATTTCGTGCCCTACGTCCGCAATGCCACCGATTTCCTCAAGGACTACCTCGACGACAGCTCGGCCCGGGGCAAGATGACCTTCCGCGCCCGCAGCGACGAGGATGCGGCGAACGTCTGGGCCTACCTGGTCTCTGTCGGGCCGGAACCCGAAATGGACGAGGCCAGCGCCGACTGACACGACCCCGAACAGGAAAACGCCGCGCCCCCTGCCCGGGGCGCGGCATTTTCTTTGGCGCAGATCAGCGCGCCAGGGCCAGCGGCGTCACCTTGGCGCGGGTGCCCAGCGCGCCCTGGGCGACCTCGAAGATGTCGCCGGCGGTCATGGCCGCGTTTGCGTACATCTCGTCCGGGCTGGCCTGTTCGATGATCCTGTCCGGCAGGCAGATCGTGCGGATCGCCAGCCCCCGGTCCAACAGCCCCATCCAGGCCAGCGCGTGCAGCACCACGGACCCGAACCCGCCCTCGGCGCCCTGTTCGACCGTCACCAGCGCCCTGTGGCCAAGCGCGAGACGGCGCAGCAGGTCGCTGTCCAGCGGCTTGACGAAACGGGCATCGGCCAGGGTGACGGTAAGGCCCGCCTCGCGCAGGGCGGCGGCGGCCTCGCGGCATTGCGGCAGATGCGCCCCGCAGGACAGGATCGCGATGTCCTCGCCCTCTTCCAGCACGCGTCCGCGCCCGATCTCCAGCACCTCGCCCCGTTCCGGCAGTGTGACGCCGGTGCCCGCACCGCGGGGATAGCGAAAGGCGATGGGTCCTTCGTCATGGGCGGCGGCGGTGGCCACCATGTGCATCAGCTCGGCCTCGTCGGCGGCGGCCATGACGGTTAACCCCGGCAGGTTCGACAGGTAGGCCATGTCATAGGCCCCGGCATGGGTGGCGCCATCCGCCCCCACAAGGCCCGCCCGGTCGATGGCAAAGCGCACCGGCAGGTTCTGCAGGGCAACGTCATGCACCACCTGGTCATAGCCGCGCTGCAGGAAGGTCGAGTAGATCGCGCAGAAGGGGCGCAGCCCGCTGGCCGCCATTCCGGCGGCAAAGGTCACGCCATGCTGTTCGGCGATGCCCACGTCGAAGACCCGGTTCGGAAAGCGCGCCGCCATCTTGGACAGGCCGGTGCCATCGGGCATGGCCGCCGTCACGGCGACGATCCGGTCGTCGCGCGCGGCCTCCTGCGTCAGGGCCGTGCCGAAGACGCTGGTATAGCTGGGCGCGGCGCCGGGTTTGGCGGGACTGGCCTGCGGCCCGGTGGCGGGGTCGAACTTGGACACGCCATGCCCGCGGTCGGCGCTGGTCTCGGCGGGAGGATAGCCCTTGCCCTTGACGGTGCAGCAATGGATCAGGACCGGGCCGCGCGCCCGCGCCCGTGCCGCGCGCAGCACCGGCAAGAGCTGGCTCATGTCATGACCGTCGATCGGCCCGACATAGTCGAAGCCCAGTTCCTCGAAAAGCGTGCCGGAGCCGCCCAGCCCGGTCACCAGCTGGCGCGCGCGGCGGACGCCGCTGCGCATCGGTTCGGGCATGGCGGCCTCCATCCCCTCGACCATCGAGCGCATCCGCGCCACCGGCTCGGCGGCGTACATCCGGCTGAGGTAGGACGACATGGCCCCGACCGGGGGCGCGATGCTCATCTCGTTGTCGTTGAGGATCACGAACAGCCGCCGCCCCTCGGCGCCGGCGTTGTTCAGCGCCTCGTAGGCCATGCCGGCACTTATGGCCCCGTCGCCGATCACGGCGATGGCGTCACCCGTGGGCCGGCCCATGTCGCGGCCCACCGCGAACCCCAGCGCCGCGCTGATCGAAGTCGAACTATGCGCCGCGCCAAAGGGATCATGTTCGGATTCCGTGCGCTTGGTGAAGCCGGACAGCCCGTCCTTCTGGCGCAGGGTGCGGATGCGGTCGCGGCGCCCGGTCAGGATCTTGTGCGGATAACACTGGTGGCCCACGTCCCAGATCAGCTTGTCCTTGGGCGTGTCGAAGACCGCGTGGATCGCCACGCTCAGCTCGACCACGCCCAGCGAGGACCCGAGGTGCCCGCCGGTCTGCGACACGGCCGAGATCACCTCGGCCCGCAACTCGTCCGCCAGCGCGGCGAGATCCGTGTCGGGCATCCGGCGCAGGTCCGACGGACCGGCCACCCGGTCAAGAAACGGTGTGTGGGGTTTGTCGGCAAGGGTCATCGCGCGCTCCTGTCGCTGGTCCGGCATGGCGCCACCACGAGAGGGCAAGCGGCGCGGCAGGCCGGACGGAAAGGACCGGGGCGACACCAGGCCGCCCCGCCCCGGGGGTTTACTGGCCGTAGTCCGGCGCCTCAGAGGTCGCCAGTTCGGGCCAGTCGGCAATCACATTGGTGCCCTGCAGGGGCTGCTGATAGCCCTTGTGACAGGTGCGGCAGGCGACCTTGGGTGCGTCACCCGCCACCGGTCCCAGCCGGTCCTCGGGCAGCACCTCGGCCAGCGGCACCAGGTAGTCGTTGTTCAGTTCCAGCACCATCTGGATGCCCAGGCTTTCGGTCGCCCATTGCGGCGTCACCTGCCCGCCATCATAGAAGGCGCGGGTGTTGTGACAGAAGGTGCAGTTCACCCCCAGCGAGTTGGCGACGTAGTTCATCAGCGCATAGGTGCGTTCCGCGTCCTGGATCGTTGGCACGCCCTCGTCCCCCGGTCGCGCGGCGACGCGGCTTTCCAGGTCGTGCACGCCGATCATGTCACCATCCAGCAGGTATTTCTCCAGCGCGTCCGTCGGCAACGAGGTGTAGGAGGTGAGCGGCGTCGCCCGGTTCTGCACCGCCGACCAGCCGGCGGCGGCCATGTTGACCTCGCCCATCTTGAACCAGATGTCGCTGGGCACGTTCTGGCCGCGGTGGCAGGTCATGCAGGTGACGCCGACCTGCTTGTTGGCGTTCACATGCGCGTCCCAGTTCTCGTTGATGTTGCGGGTCATCTCGATCATCCGGCGCGAGACGACCTTGGTGTAAAGGGTGTCCTCGCCGTAGGTTTCGAGATCGCCGTCGCCGTGGCAATAGGCACAGCCCTGCTCTGGCGCGACCCATCGGGTCATCGCCGCCATCAGCCGGTTGAAGTTGGCGTCTGTCAGATCGCCCAGCACCTGCACGTTCTGGTAGATGTCGCCCGCCAGCTCCTCGCCCTCTTCGGGCACATAGGGCGGGTCATCGAACAGCTCGGCAATGGCCGGGTCGGGCACGGCGAGGTCGGAAACGAACTCGGGCACCGACATGCCGTTGCCGCGCGGGCCGGTTTGCAGGCTGTCGGTCTTGTACGGCTGGCCCAGCGCCATCACGGCAACCACGGCCAGCACCACCGCCCCGGCCACGCCGGTCAGGATCGCCGGGCGTTCGATATCGGCGGGGTGCTCGCGGTTCCATTTGTCAAACCATTTGAACATCGCGCTCACTCCCGTCCGATGAAGGCTTCGTAGGTCCCGTAGGCCTCGTAGCCATAGCTGCCGTCATACATCGGCGCGAAATGGTGTTCCTGCGCCCAGATGAACCAGTTGTCGACGACCGTTCCCGTCAGCAGGATGCCGATGCCGCCGGTGATCGGGGTCAGCACCGCGAACCACCAGGCCCAGCGGTGAATGCCCTCCATCGTCGCGTTGAACCCCATCGTCCAGCGCCAGAACAGCGCCGCCCGTTCCGAGGCGGTGCCCCGGTCGACGATCTGTTCCAGCTCGCGGTCGCCGCCGAACCGGCTGACCGCAAGGATCGTGGCACCATGCATCGCGAAGAGCAGCACCGACCCGTAAAGGAAGACGATCGAGAGACAGTGGAACGGATTGTAGTAGAGGTTGCCGTAGCGGATGCTGAACGCGGTGGTCCAGTCGAGGTGCGGGAAGATCCCGTATGGCACCGCCTCGGACCAGGATCCCATCAGGATCGGCCGGAACAGGCCCAGCACCAGGAACAGCCAGATCGCGCTGGCAAAGGCCCAGGCGACGTGTTTGCCCATCTTGTGCTGTTCGGCCAGCAGGTAGGTGCGCAGCCACCAGGTACAGACCGCCACCAGCAGGAACAGCGAGGCGATGATGTACCAGCCGCCGTCGTTCAGCGGCGGGATGGTCAGCCCGTATTCCGGGCTGGGCGGTTCCAGCGCCAGCCAGAAACCCTGGCGCAGGAACTCGGGGATCGACCAGCCGACCTGCGCCAGCATGTTGAGCCCGATGATGAAGATCGCCAGCGCCCCGGTGGCCAGGCTGATCATCCCGGTCCAGCCCAGGTAGATCGGCCCCAGCTGGGCGTTGCCCACCCAGCCGACGAGGCGGCTGAACCCGGGGGTGACGATACGTTCCGAGGCAAGGTCGTTGTCGTTGTCCATGCCCCATTCGGCCGGTCCTTCGACCTGAACCTGGGTGAAGATGTTCTGATATTCGCTCATGATCACATTCTCGCCTGAGAGGGCCAGATCGGCAGATCGAGCCACCAGTTCCACCATTCCGGCCAGCCGCTGGTCCAGACCGGCCCCGAGATGATGATGCAGACCGCCGAGAAGAAGACCGCGTTGATCGCCAGCAGGAAGCCCAGCCGGTGAATGCCCAGCGTGCCGATCGAGTAGCCGATGAAATCACGGAAGAAGCTGTCCTCGTGATCCGGCGTCTTCATCTCCTCTCCCTTCTCGGGATTGGCCGCCGAGAGGATCAGCCCGCCATGCAGCGCCAGCGCCAGGGTGGTGCCGAAGAACAGGCTGACCGCCAGCATGTGCGCGGGATTGTAATGGAAGTGCAGGTAGGCGTAGCCGGTGTTGCTGACCCAGTCGAGGTGACTGAAGATGCCATAGGGAAAGCCGTGCCCCCAGGCGCCCATCAGCACCGGGCGAAAGATCACCAGCGTGACATAGGCCAGGATGGCAAAGCTGAAGGCAAAGGGCACATGATAGCCCATCCCCAGCTTGCGGCAGATCTCGACCTCGCGCAGGGCCCAGCTGATGAAGGCGCCGGTGGCGCAGATCGTTATGATCTGCCACAGCCCCCCTTCCATCAGGGGCGCGGCCCCCAGCCCGTAGGACAGGTCGGGCGGCGCGATGTTGATGAGCCAGGGGTTGAAGGTGCCCTGGTGGGCCGCCCCCCAGAAGATCAGGATGGTGCCGAGGGCCGCAAAGAAGGCGGTCGTGACACCGAAGAAGCCGACGTAGAAGGGGCCGACCCAGAAATCGAAGAGATCCCCGCCGATCAGCGTCCCCCCGCGGACGCGGTACTTTTTCTCGAAGCTGAGCAACGCCATCGTATTTCCCCGCTTTTGGCGGCCCGTTCGATCAGATCTCAAGCCGTCGTTAAGGTGTGAGGTGTGCGTTCGCTGCGGGCGGGCCGGCCGCCCGCAACGCTTTCATGGGACGATTGTCCCCTGGTCACTCATCGGCCGCGGCACGCGATGCGGCCGCGTTCTCGAACCAGTTGACGCCGTTCGACAGAACCACCAGGTGGATCATGACGGCCAACAGGAACAGGAAGACGCCTTGCGCGACGAACACGCGGCGAGGATCGAAGATGAGCCAGATCTTGTAGAACTTGGACACGTCCATATCCTTTCCTAGAACCAGGGGGCCCAGATGTAGGTTGCCAGGTGGGCAACCACTGCGACCGCCGCGAACAGCCAGAGGCCGCTCATGTAGACGGAATGCAGTTCCTGGGCCTGCTCGTCGGTGAGACCTGTGAAGGACAGGTCGTTTTGATCAGCCATAAACTTTCCTCCGGAACGCTATGCTGACGCCGCGAACCCCGCGGCCGGGTCCCTTGGGGCCTTCACGGTCCCTCAGGGGGTCTGTCCGCCCGTGACGGGCGGTCAGGTCGGGTCTCGGTGGCTGCCCCCCGGGGGTCAGACCGAGAAGATCATCGGCGTGATCCGGTCCGCCTCGCGCCAGGCGCGGGCCAGCGGGCCATGCAGGTTCAGCGACCTCTGGCGGATCACCGCCCGCGCCCAGCCGATCGTTTCCGAGGGCAGCGCAAGCAGGAAGATCAGGGTGAAATAGACGTGGAACTCGGCCCGGCGCCGGCGCCGGACATGCGTCTGTCCCAGGCTGCTGGATGTGACGTCGGTCATCGGTCAGTCCTCCTCTTGGATTGGGCCGGCAAGGCCGGAAACTCTTTCGACGGCGGCCAGGGCCACGCGCTCGGCGCCCGCGCGCTGCGCGTCCTCCTCGGCGGCGTCGCGCAGCGTCTTGGCCGCGGAAATGCGTGTCAGTACCGGATGCGCGGCGACCAGGCGGTCCAGCGCGCGGCTGGCGTCCTCGTCCCAGGGCAGGTTCCGGCGCAGCGGTGTCGGTGTCGCCTGTGCGGCGTCCATCTCGGAGCCCAGCGGCAGGATGTGGAACAGCGCGTCGAACAGCCCGTTGCAGACCTCCTGCAGCAGGTAGGTGGCCCCGGCGTAGCCCATCATCGGCGTGCCGGCGGCGCGGCGGATCGCGGCGCCGGGAAAGCTGGCCGGGATGAAGGCGGGGCTGGGTCCGTGACCGGATTTCAGCTCTGCCAGGTACATCTTCTCGTTGATCGACCCCAGCAGCACCAGGGGCCGGTCGCGGGCGATCATGGCGCGGATCGCGTCGTTGTCGGTCTTTTTCCCCGCGCAGCGCGAAAAGGCGAAGGCACAAGGCAGGCCCAGGTCGCCCTCCAGGTACTGGCGGATGCCGCGGGCATAGGTTTCGCCGGCGACGATGCCGAAATTCGCGGTGGCAAAGAAATCCTGCGTGACCGACCGCCAGAGATCCCAGACCGGCTTGATGGTCGAATGTTTCTCGCGCTCGATGAAGGGTTCGGGGTCCAGCCCCAGCAGTTCGCCCAGCGAGCGCAGGAACAGCGTCGTGCTCTCGACCCCGATGGGGGCCTGCAGGTAGGGCTTGCCCAGCACCTCGGCCAGGCCGCGCCCGTATTCGCGGTACATCACCACGTTGACGTCGGAATTCACAAGGTTGCGCATCTCGGCCAGGTGGGCGCCCAGAGGCAGCACCATGTTGACTTCGGCGCCGATCCCCTCGACCAGGCGGCGGATCTCGGCCAGGTCGCTGGGCATGTTGAAGGCGCCGTACATGGGGCCAAGGATATTGACCCGGGGTGCCGCCCCTTCCTCGCGCTTTTTTTCCTTGGGCATCCGGCCCTTGGTCATGCCGAATTCGGTGAACAGCCAGGTCATCGCCCGGTCGGCGGCCTGCCACTGGTCCTCGTCGATGGTGCGCGGAAGAAAGCGCTGAATGTTGGTGCCCTGCGGGGTCACGCCGCCGCCGATCATCTCGGCGATGGAGCCGGTGACAACCACGGCGGGCAAGGCCGGGTCCAGCGTGCCCCAGGCGCGCTTCATCGCGCCCTCGGTGCCGTCGCGGCCCAGTTCCTCTTCGCCCAGCCCGCTGACCACGATGGGCAGTTCATGCGGCGGCAGGGCGTCGGTGTAGTGCAGGACGGATGTGACGGGCAGGTTCTCGCAGCCCACGGGGCCGTCGATGATGACCTGTAGGCCCTTGACGGCGCAGAAGGCATAGACCGCGCCCCAGTACCCCCCGGCCCTGTCGTGATCCTGGATCAGCACGGGGCACCTCCCCGGCTGGCAACAGGGCGGTCAAGCGGCCGGATATGAAAGGTCACCCCCCTCATATCATCTGCTCCGCCTTGGCGGCGCGGGCCTTCTTTTCCAGCTTCTTGAGGTTCAGCGCGCGGAAGTCCGGGCGCAGGTTGGGCGCGCCCTCCCAGACCCCGGCGGTATCGCCCTCGCCGACACCTTCGAAAAAGGCCTTCATCCGGTCCATGCGGGGCTTGTTGCCGATGGCCGCGTTCACGACCTCGGCCAGGCTGCCCGCCCCCGCCGGTCCCATCAGGGGCCGGGCCGAGATCAGGTTGGTGAAGTATAGCGCGGGAATGCCCAGCGCCTTGGCCTTTTGCACCACCGGCGTCGTACCGATGGCGAGGTCCGGGCGCAGCCCTTCCATCGCGGCCAGGTCGTTCTCCAGCGAGGCGCGGAACGTCACTGTCACGCCCCGGGCGCGCAGCCATTCGGCATCCGCCGCGGACCAGGGGGATTTCGCGCAGGCGGTCCCGACATAGGGCACCTCGGCGCCGCTTTCGATCAGCAGGCGCGCCACCAGGAGCTCGCTGCCCTCGTAGCCCGACAGCGTGATCCGCCCCTTGACCGGGGCCGCCTCCAGCGCCCCCCGGATGGCGGGCAAAAAGGCATTCTGTGCGGCGGCCACCCTGTCCGTTGACAGGCCAAAGGCCTCGCCGATGCTGGCCAGCCAGGCGGCCGTGCCGTCATGGCCCACGGGCGCGCTGCCCACGATCGGGCGACCGGCGGCCTGGAACTCGCGCACGGCGGCGGTATAGAAGGGATGGATGGCAGCCACGGCGCCGCAGTCCAGGGCCGCATACAGCTCGCGCCACTCTCGACAAGGCACCACGGGCCCGGCGGCCAGTCCCAACGGTGCCAGCATCGCGCCGATCATCATCGGATCGGCGGGAAACATCTCTCCCAGCAGGGTCACGGTGGGCAGGTCGGACACGCCGCCCTCGGGCGCGGCCACCGGCCCGGCCTCGACCTCGCGGCGGGCATAGTTCAGCATGGCACCCGCCAGCACGTCCTTGGCCTCGGCATGGGTGGGAATGCCGAAGCCCGGCACGTCGATGCCAACGATGCGCACGCCGTCGATCTCATCCGGAAGCAGCCGCAACGGCACGCCGGAGGCGGTGGGCACACAGAGGTTCGTCACCACGATGGCATCGAAACGGTCCGGATCGGCCAGCTTGTGTACTGCCTCGCGGATGTCCTCGAACAGCTTGCCGGTCACCAGGCTTTCGGAATCGAAGGGGACGTAGCCCACCGACCTCCGCGCCCCGTAGAAATGCGAGACGAAGGTCAGCCCGTAAACACAGCAGGCCGACCCGGACAGGACCGTGGCCACCCGTTTCATCCGCAGCCCGACGCGCAAGGAACCGAAGGCCGGGCACATGCTTTGCGGCTTGTCATGGGGGCCTTGCGGGTAGTCGCGGGCGTATTGATCCAACAGGTCGCTTTGACCGGCGCTGCGCGCGGCCCGGTCCAGGTCGGCGGCGGAATGGCATCCGTCGCCCCCCGGGCTGGCAGGCTCAGGCGTCATCATAGATCACCTCCAGCGACTCCACCGGCTTGGCATTCTTGCCGCGCATGTCGGCATCGGTGGCGGGGACCAACGTCACGCCCGCCCCGGTGTCCGAACCGTCGAAGAGCGCCAGCAGGGCGTCCTGGTCCAGCGGCGCGGGCCGCACCGGCGGTGCGTCCGAGACGGCCTGTGACAGGCCGGCGAACAGCTCGCCCCATTGGCTTTGTGCCGTGCCGACGATCTGGTAGTTCGCGGATTTCTTGCGCAGGTCGTCGTCCTGAGGGATCGCCGCCAGGACCGGGATGTCCACCGCCCTGGCAAAGGCCTGAGCCTCGCCCGAGAGGTCGTCCTTGTTGACCACCAGCCCCGCCACGCCGACGTTGCCGCCCAGTTTGCGGAAGTATTCCACCGCCGAGCAGACATTGTTGGCGACATAAAGCGATTGCAGGTCGTTCGAGGCGACAAGGATCACCTTCTGCGCCATGTCCCGCGCGATCGGCAGGCCGAAGCCGCCACAGACGACATCGCCCAGGAAGTCCAGCAGGACATAGTCGAAGTCCCAGTCGTGGAACCCCAGTTTTTCCAACAGTTCGAACCCGTGGATGATGCCGCGTCCGCCACAGCCGCGCCCCACCTCGGGGCCGCCCAGTTCCATCGCGAAGACACCGCCGCGCTTGAAACAGACATCGCCGATCTGAACCTCTTCGCCGGCCAGCTTCTTCTTGGTCGAGGTCTCGATGATCGTCGGGCAGGCCTTGCCGCCGAAGAGCAGAGAGGTCGTGTCCGATTTCGGATCGCAGCCGATCAGCAGCACGCGCTTGCCCTGTTCGGCCATCATGTGACTGAGATTGGCCAGGGTGAAGGATTTGCCGATGCCGCCCTTGCCGTAGATCGCGATGATCTGGGTCTTGCTGGTCGGTTCCTCGGTGATCAGGTCGGCCAGGTCTTCCTGCGCCTCGTCGCGCAGCCTCTGGTCAAAGGTCTTGAGGTCGGGCACGTCGGTCTCGGTGTGTTTCTGCACGTCGTCCTTCACGCTGCTTCCTTCCAGTTGAGTATCATTTTCAAGCAGGCCGGGTCCTCGAAGGCGGTCCGGTAGGCCCCGGCGGCCCGCTCGGCCGGCACCGCGTGAGAGATCAGCCCGGCCAGCGACAGCGCGCCGCTGTCCACGAGGGCGCACACGGCGGCAAGGTCCGCGCGCTGCCATTCCGCGGCGACCCTCAGGCGGGCCTCGCGCATGAAGGCGGGCGGAAATGCAAAGCGCAGGCCGTCAGGATAGAACCCGGCCAGGACGATCTCGCCGCCCTTCGCAAGGCGTCCGATCAGGTCGTCGAGGATCGCGGCATTGCCGGAAGCGTCGTAGATCGCGCCATAGTCGCGGCGCGGATCCTCCTCGGGCGCGATGACCTCATAGCCCTCGCCCCCTTGGCGACGGTCCGGCGCACGTTCCCAGACGGTGGGCGCCGGGGCACCCGCAGCCACGGTCAGGCGCGCCAGTAGGCGGCCCAGGACCCCGTGGCCGACGATCAGCTCGGGCATCCGCTTTTCCAGGCCCGCCATCGCGTGGCGGGCGGTGGCGGCCAGCGCCAGCAAGGCGCCTTCGGCCCCCAGGGCGGCGTCGATGCGCGTGACCCGCGCGGCCTCCGTGACCAGCAAGCCCGCCGCCCCGCCGAAGAGGCCATAGGCTCCGTCGAAACAATCGGCCCCCGGCACAAAGACCCGGTCGCCGGGGCGAAAGCCGGTTCCGGACGCGGCCTCGACCACCTCTCCGGCGGCCTCGTAGCCGGGCACCAGCGGATAGCCCATGCCCGGAAAGGGCGGCATGGCGCCGGACCAGAACAGTTTTTCGGTGCCGGTAGAGATGCCGGAATGCGCGATCTCGACCACGATGTCGCCCGCGCCGGGCGCCTTGAGGTCGAGCTGTTCCAGGGACAGGTCCCCCGGACCATTCAGAAGGACAGCGCGTGTCTGCATGTTCGCCCCTCCCCCTTTTTTCGTCCGCGCGGCGGGCGTCGCCGTCGCGGTCGATTTCACATGTCAGGGTAACACGACATGTACATGTGTCAATTAAACTTTACATCTATCGCTGTCAGGACGCCGTGCCACCAGGACAGTGGTGATGAAGGGGCGCTCCGTGTACGGCCCTTCGATCCCGACAAATCCGGCCTCCTTGCACAGGGCGGCGATGCGGCGGGCAGAACGAACCCGCCCGGTGCCCATCGACATGGTGTAAAAGGAAAAATAGACGTCCGTCGCCCGATCCGGCCGCGCACCACCCGACATCGGCTCTGATACGATCAGGCGCCCGCCGGGCGGCAGGGCCTCCAGCACGGAGGCCAGCAAGGCGCGCACGGTCGTGTCGTCGTGATCGTAAAGCACCCGCACCAAGGAAATGGCATCAGCCCCCCGGGGCAGCGCGTTCTCGCGGAAACTGCCGGGCGCCAGGGCGACTCGGTCCGCCAGACCGGCGCGGGTCAGCTCCTCCTCCGCCAGCGGCATGACCCCCGGCAGATCGAACAGCACCCCCTGCAAACCGCGATGGCGCCGCAGGGCTTCGGCCAGAAACACCCCGGCCCCGCCGCCCACATCCATCAGCCGCGTGACAGCCTTCAGCGAAACCAACCGCAGGGTGTCCTGCGCCACCAGGCGCTGCGAGCGGGCCATGAGATCGGAATAGCGGGCCGAGACCTCGGGCGGGATGTCCCCGGTCTGGCCAAGGACATAGGGCCAGAAACGCGCCATCTGCGTCTCCGCCTCTCCGCGCAAGAGCGCCACCGGGTCGGCCATATCGGCATAAAAGGCGCGGTTGTGACGGATCATCCCGGTCAGGCCGGGAACGCCAAGGATCGCGGCGCCCTTGCGCGCCAGGCCAAAGGCACCATCCCGCCGCCGCCGCAACAGGCCCAACGCCGCGCCCGCCTGCAGCAGCGCCGCCATGCGATCCGGTGCAATGCCGGTTTCGGCGCCCAGCACGTCGGGCGGCTCGGCCCCGCCTAGCAGGCGCTCCAGCAGGCCAAGCTCGACCAGGGCGGCAAGCACCTGGGCCGAGACGAAGCCTTGCAATATGTCGAAGATCTCTGCCCCGTCACGCCGGGCAAGACGAGCGCCGAAGGGCAGCCGCACCACCCAGTCCTGCACGCCGGGACGCGCCACCAGCCGCGCCAGCCAGCCGCCGCGACGCCTGCGGCGCGGGCCGGGCTGGTCGGCGGAGGCCACCACCGTCTCAGGCCCGGTAGCGCGCGGGCACGGCCGGCATGATCTTGTCCGCCTGGTGGCTGACCATCTGCGCCAACATGGCCTCCCCCGGGCAGGAGGGGATCGAGGCGATGGCCGCCGCAAGGATCTTGGACAGGTGATCGACCGCCCCGCCGATGCCCATTTCGCAGACCGCGTTGGGCCGACCGTGCAGGTCATCCTGGCCCACGGGCTTGCCCAGCGACTCTTCGTCCAGCAGGGCATCGCGCAGGTCGTCGGCCACCTGGAAGGCCTCACCGATGAGGGCGCCGAGGTCCAGCCACTCCTCGGGGGCATGGCCCGCAGCGATGGCGCCCATTTCGGTCGCCGCGATAAACAACGCCGCCGTCTTGGAGCGGTGATAGGCACCGAGGTCGATCTCTGCCTCGCTTTCCCAACCCTGTCCGGCGCAGATGCCGCCGGGCATCCCCGTGCGCCGGCTGAGCGCCAGGAGCAGCTGCGCGCCCCGGTCCGGATGATCGACCGTCGCCCGCGCTAGCACGTCGAAGGCCAGGATGATGAGGCTGTCGCCGGTCAGCACGGCCAGCGGCTCGGAATAGGCGCGATGCACCGACGGTTTGCCGCGCCGCAGGTCCGCGTCGTCGAAACAGGGCAGATCGTCATGCACCAGGCTGGCGCAATGGATCAGCTCCAGCGCGGCAGCGGCGGCATCGGCCAGCGCGGGCCGGTCATCGCCACAGGATGCCGCCACCGACAAGAGGATCGTCGGGCGGATGCGTGCGCCACCGGGCTGGGTGGCATACGGCAGGGCAGAGGCCAGTTTCGCCGGGGCCGATCCCCCTTGCGACAGCGCCAGCGCCCGGGCAATCGCCCTTTCGATCCGTGCGGTCATGGCCATGGGGCACCTCCACCATGTAATTTCAAAATTACATTCATAGTGTAAATTACATTGGACACATCGGGGCGCCGAGTCAATAATTGCCGCATGACACCTTCCGGGTTCAGCGCGCATCAGGGGTGCGACGTCCTAATCGTCGGCGCCGGGATCGGCGGGTTGGCCGCCGCCGCGCGGCTGGCCCATGCCGGCCTTCGGATCACGGTGGTCGAACGCGCCGCGCGTTCCGGCGGCAAGATGCGCTGCCTGCCCTCGCCCGCCGGGCCGGTGGACGCAGGTCCGACCGTGCTGACCCTGCGCCCGGTGCTCGACGACCTGTTCACCAGCCTGGACGAGCGGCTGGACACGCACCTGGAGCTGATCCGCCAACCCCTGATCGCGCGACACTTCTGGCCCGACGGGTCGCGGCTGGACCTCTTCGACAGCGAACCGGAAAACCTGGAGGCGCTGCGCGCCTTTGGCGGCGCCCGCGCTGTTGCGCAGTTCCGTGCCTTCTGCGACAGGGCGCGCGTCCTGTTCGAGGCCTTCGACGGCCCGGTGATGCGGGCAGCCAATCCCGCGCTGTCCGGGCTGGTGGGTCAGACCCTGCGCGCGCCCGGCCTGTTGCGCCACATGGCCCCGCATCGCAGCCTTGCCGCGCTGCTGGACAGGACATTCGACGACCCGCGCCTGGCGCAGCTGTTCGGGCGCTATGCCACCTATGTCGGCGCCTCGCCCTATCGCGCCCCTGCCCTGCTGTCGCTGATCTGGCAGGCGGAATACGCGGGGGTCTGGAAAATCGCGGGCGGGATGCACCGGCTGGCCCGGGCGCTGGAACGGATCGCGCGGGCGCGCGGGGCACGGTTTCATCACAACGCCCATGTGGCCCGGATCGACATTTCCGGCGGCCACGCGCGGGGCGTCACCCTCGCGGGTGGCAGGACGTTGGGGGCAGAGCGCGTCCTGTTCAACGGCGATCCGCGGGCACTGGCCACCGGCGCCCTGGGTCCGGAGGCGGTTCCCGCGGGCGGCCAGAGCGGCAAACGCCAACGCAGCCTGTCGGCCCAGGTCTGGGCCTTCGCGGCGCGCGCCCGGGGAGTGGACCTGGCCCATCACAACGTCTTTTTCCGCGCCGAGCCGAAACCCGAATTCGACGCCCTGGCGCGCGGCGCGCTGGTGCCGGACCCCACGCTTTACCTCTGCGCGATGGACAGGGGCGGCCCCGCGCCGCCGCCAGATCTGGAACGGTTCGAGATCATCGCCAACGCACCCCCGCTTCCCGCCCCCGACCAGGAGCCAGACCAATGCCGCACCCGTTGTTTCGACACGCTGGCCAGGGCGGGGCTACGCTTTGCCCCGATGCCGGACGCGCAAAGCCTGACCACGCCGACGGGGTTGGAGAGCCTGTTTCCCGCCTCGCAAGGCGCGCTCTACGGGCAGAGCCCGGAAGCGCTGATGGCGGCCTTTCAGAGACCGAAGGCACGCAGCCCGGTGCCGGGGCTCTACCTGGCGGGCGGCGGGGCGCATCCGGGGGCGGGTGTTCCGATGGCCATGCTCTCCGCCCGGCACGCGGCCGAGGCGATCTTGAGCGACCGAACTTCGCCCTCGCCGTCCCGCCGAACGGCTACGCCTGGTGGTACGTCGACGGCATCCGCGACGGCGGCGGGCGGGCGGTCAGCGTCATCGCCTTCATAGGCTCGGTGTTTTCGCCCTGGTACGCCTGGTCCGGGCGGCGCGATCCGGAAAACCACGTCTGTCTGAACGTCGCCACCTATGGACCGGGCGGGCGCTTTGCCATGACGGAACGGGGGCGCGGCGCGCTGCGGCAAACGCCACAAAGCCTGACCATCGGCCCGTCCTCGCTGCACTGGCAGGACGGCCAGTTGGAAATCCGGATCGACGAGCGCGGCGCGCCCCCCCTGTTCGGGCGCCTGCGCGGGCGCATCAAGGTGACGCCCTCGGCCCTGACGCAGATCGAACTGCCCCTGACGCCGGACGGGGCGCATGTCTGGCGGCCCTTCGCGCCGACCTGCCGGATCGAGGTTGACCTGGACGCACCGGGCTGGCGCTGGCAGGGGCACGGGTATTTCGATGCCAATTTCGGCACCCGGGCGCTGGAGGAGGATTTCGACAACTGGACATGGGGGCGCTTTCCCACTGGCACCGGCAGCACCTGTTTCTACGACGCCCGACGGCGGGACGGGAGCGCGCTGGCCGCGGCGATCCGCTTTGACGCGGAGGGCGCGGCCCGGGCGCTGACACCGCCGCCCCCGGCGCGGTTGCGCCGATCGCTCTGGCAGGTGGCGCGGCAGACGCGGGCTGACCCCGACCATGCGCCCCGGCAGGTGCAGAACATGCTGGACGCACCCTTTTACAGCCGCAGCATGGTGACGACCCGGCTGGACGGGACGGAGACAACGGGCGTGCACGAGGCGCTGGACCTGCGCCGCTTTCGGTCTGCGCTGGTCAAGCCGATGCTGGCGCTGCGCGTCCCGCGCCGGGCGCGCTGGTCCTTTGGTCAAGACAGCTGAAACCGGTCAGGCGGGCGCCACATCCGGGTTGCGACGCAGAACCGACAGGTTCAGCGCCCAGGCCACCGAGACCCAGCAGAGATAGGGCACAAAGGCCAGGCCCGCCCAGGCATCCACCTGCCAGAGCGTAACCAGGCAGGCCGCCACCGCAAGCCAGAGCGCGCTGAGCACCACCAGCCCGGCCCGCATCCGACGCAGCCCGAAAAAGACCGGCGTCCACAGCGTGTTGAGCGCGATTTGAAGGGCCCAGAAGGCCAGCGCAAGGCCATTGTCCGGTGCCAGAGCCACCCGCGCGCCCGCAAAGGCCATCAGCAGGTAGAGCGTGGTCCAGGCCACCGGAAAGACCCAGTCCGGCGGCGTCCAGCGCGGCTTGTCCAGCGACCGATACCAGTCACCCGGCGGAAACATTCCACCGGTGGCGCCCGCCGCGAAACAGGCCAGGAGGAAGATCAGGAAGAGGATCCAGAACATGCCCATCTACCTAGCGGCGGGCATGGGCGGCATCAACGGTGCGCGGCGGTTTTGCTCCTGCAATTTCAGCGCGACAAGCGCCTGGTGCAGGCTCTCGCTCCAGTCCGGCGCGGCATCCTTGGCGGCGGCGCGCACCAGGAAATCGGTTTCCGGCAAGGTGCGCGCATGGATCACCGCGGAACGTGGCAACGCCACCGTCAGGCCCGCGCGCAGGCCCGACAGTATCAGCCAGCCCAGCTTTTGCCCCCCCGAGGTCCGGGCGCGCCGGGTGATGGAGTCAAATCCGTTGCGCGCCACCGCGCCGCCGATCCCGGCATAGATGAACCGCGCCGCAAAAATCCCCGGGCGCGCCGAGAGCGGCAGCGCGGCGATCCCGGCCTCTGACCGGTGGTACAGCTGCCCGGCCTCGCGCAGCAGGCGCCGCAGGACAGAGGCCAGCTCTGGCGTCGGCCTCGGGTCGCGCAACAGGCCGGCGGGATCGACGCCCGCCCCCTGCAGCCAGTCGGTCGGCAAATAAAGCCGCCCCTCGCGCGCATCCTCGCCCACGTCGCGGGCGATGTTGGTCAACTGCATGGCGACCCCCAGGTCGCAGGCCCGGGCCAGCGCATCGCGGTCGCGCACCCGCATCAGCACGCACATCATCGCCCCCACCGCCGAGGCGACGCGCGCCGAATAGGCACGCAGGTCCGACAGGGTGGCATAGCGGCGGCCCATCGCGTCCCAGGCCAGTCCCTCGAGCAGGGCATCGGGCAAGGCACGCGGCATGTCGAAATCCTCGATCACGGCGGCAAAGGCGCGGTCGGCGGGGGCGTCCAGAGGCCGGCCCGCATAGGCCCGGTCCAGCCTGTCGTGCAAGCGCAGGACCGCATCCGCCTTTTCCTGCTGCAGGTCCACCGCGTCATCCGCCAACCGGCAGAAGGCATAAAGCGCCAGCGCCGGTTCCCGCACCCTGGTCGGCAACAGCCGCGATGCCGCGTGGAACGACCGCGACCCGTGCCGGATCGCCTCGACGCAATGGGCCATGTCCTCCGGCGCGATCATTCCGCCGCCACCGGCAGGCTCGGTGCCGCCTGAGCATCGGGCACCAGCTGGTCCAGGATCTCGGCACTGCCGACAACCCCCGGCAGACCGGCACCGGGATGCGTGCCCGCGCCCACCAGGTACAGGCCCTGCACCTCTTCGCTGATGTTGTGCGGGCGGAACCAGGCGCTTTGCAGGATGCGCGGCTCTATCGAGAAGGCCGCGCCATGCGGGCTGAGATACCGGTCCCGGAAGGTTTCAGGCGTAAAGACCAGCGACTCCGCCAGGTGCCCGGACAGCCCCGGCAGCAATTCCCGTTCCAGCACCTTGAGAACGCGGTCCCGGTAGCGGCCAGCCATGTCCGACCAGTCGACGGGTGTCTTGTGGCCAAGGTGCGGCACGGGGCTGAGCGCATAAAAGGTGTCGCCCCCGTCCGGCGCGACACCGGGATCGGTGACGCTGGGGCGGTGGACGTAAAGGCTCATGTCCTCGGCGAGGTGGCCCTTGATGAAGATGTCGCGCAGCAGGCCGCGATAGCGCGGACCGTTGAGGATCGTGTGATGGCCCACGTCCCGCCATTTGCCGCGTGTGCCACGGGTGCCGAAGTACCAGACAAACAGGCTCATCGACCAGCGTGTTCGGCGCAGGCGCGGCGTGGTCCAGCGGCGGCGGACATGGCCGCACAGAAGATGGTCATAGGTGTGCCCGGCATCTGCGTTGGAGACCACGATATCCGCTGGCACCTCCTCGCCCCCGGTCAACCTGACGCCCCGGGCGCGCCCGCGCTCGACCCGGATCTCATCGACCTCGGCCCGCTGGCGGATCACCCCGCCCTGCCCGGTCACGACATTGGCCATCGCCTCTGCGATCCGGGCCACGCCCCCCATCGCGTAATGCACACCGAAGGCGGATTCGAGATGGTTCACAAGCGCGTAGATCGAGGTGACATGACAGGGGTCGCCGCCGATGAAGAGCGGGTGAAAGGACAGCGCCATGCGCAGCCTCTCGTCGCGTACGCAGCGCGCCGCGTGGCCATAGACCGAGCGATCCGCCCGCAGACGCGCAAAGGTCGGCAGCACCCGGATCAGGTCGGCCAGCCGATGCATCGGGCGGCGGCCCAGGTTCTCGAACCCGATCCGGTAGCGCTCTTCGCTGTCGCGCAGGAACCGGGTGTATCCCGCCAGGTCGCCGGACGACAGGCGCGCCACCTCCTGCCGCATCGCCCCGGCGTCCGGGCCGACGCGAAACCGCGACCCGTCCGGCCAGCGGATTTCGTAGAAGGGATCGAGCGGGCGCAGGTCCACGTCATCGTCGAACCGCCGCCCGCAGGCTGCCCATAGATCGCGAAACACCTGTGGCACGGTGACGATCGTCGGGCCGAGGTCGAACCGGTGCCCACCCTGGTGGATGGCCGATCCGCGCCCGCCGGGCGTGTCCAGCCGGTCCAGCACCGTGACGCGATAGCCCCGTGCGCCCAGCCGCATCGCGGCGGCAAGCCCGCCCAGCCCGGCCCCCACGACCAGCGCCTGCGGCGCCTTGGGATCGACCGGCCTGTGCCTGTGAAAGGAGTCTGCGCCTGTAAACATTACCCAAGCCTACATGTGTAATGTTAAATTGACAATCTCGCATTGCACCTCTTTTCCAAGAGGAATTTCCATGTCAGGATACCCTGACACCCGCCAAGGAAGGCCAACCAAGAGGAGGAAAGGCCATCCAGGTCGTCAGCCTGAGTCTTTTTCGCTTTCCGCGCGGGGTCAGCCGGCTCTGGGCCTTTGCGATGATGGGTCTTGCCCGCCCGGCCCTGCGCCGGACCGAAGGCATCGGCTTCTGGAAGCTCTGCGGCTCGGGCTCGGGCGAAGGCTTCACGCCATTGCCGGATACCGGCGTCTACGCGATCCTTGCCACCTGGCCGGACCTGCAAAGCGCCCGGCGCCAGACACGCGACGCCCCGGTTTATCGCCGGTATCACAGGCGGGCTGAGGACAGCTGGACGTTGTTCCTGTCCCCGGTTTCGGCCCGCGGGGCCTGGTCACGTCAAAGCCCGTTCGAGGTGGGGAACGCCACGGCCGGACCCGGCCCCATCGCGGCGCTGACCCGGGCCACGCTGCGGGTGTCAAACCTCTGGCGGTTCTGGCGCAGGGTCCCCGACATCAGCGCCGCCATCGGCGCCGACCCCGCCGTCACCTTCAAGATCGGCATCGGAGAGGTTCCATTGCTGCACCAGGTGACCTTTTCTATCTGGCCCGACAGCGCCAGCATGGCCCGCTTTGCCCGCGCCGACGGCCCCCATGCCCGCGCCATACGCGCCGTGCGCGAGGGCGACTGGTTCCGCGAGGAACTGTACGCCCGGTTCCGCATCCTCGGCGCCAGCGGCCACTGGCCGGGCGGCCCTTCCCTGACACCAGCCGGACCGATGCCATGACCCAGAGCTTTCCCTTTTCGGCCATCGTCGGACAGGACCAGATGAAGCAGGCGATGATCCTGACCGCCGTCGACCCCGGGCTGGGCGGCGTGCTGGTCTTTGGCGATCGCGGCACCGGCAAGTCCACCGCCGTGCGCGCGCTGGCCGCGCTCTTGCCACCGATCACCGTGGTCGCGGGCTGCCCGGTCAATTCCGCCCGGCTGGAGGAAGTGCCCGACTGGGCCGGCCCGGTCGACGAGACACTGGCGGAACGCCCGACCCCGGTCGTGGACCTGCCGCTGGGCGTGACCGAGGATCGCGTGACCGGCGCGCTGGACATCGAGCGCGCCCTGACCCGTGGCGAGAAGGCCTTTGAACCCGGTCTGCTGGCACGGGCCAATCGAGGCTATCTCTATATCGACGAGGTCAACCTGCTGGAGGACCACATCGTCGACCTGCTGCTGGACGTGGCACAATCCGGCCTCAACGCGGTCGAACGCGAGGGCCTGTCGATCCGCCATGCCGCGCGCTTTGTCCTTGTCGGCTCCGGCAACCCCGAGGAAGGCGAGTTGCGCCCGCAATTGCTGGACCGCTTCGGACTCTCGGTCGAGGTCCGTTCTCCCGACAACATCGAGGAACGGGTCGAGGTCATCCGCCGCCGCCATGCCTTTGAAACCGATCACGACGGGTTCATGGCCCGCTGGCAGGCCGAGGACGCGGCGCTGCGCACGTCCATCCTGGAGGCGCGAACGGCCCTGGCCGAAACGGAGCCGACCGAAGAGGTGCTGACCGATTGCGCAAGGCTGAGCATGGCACTTGGCGCCGACGGGCTGCGCGGCGAACTGACCCTGTTGCGGGCGGCCCGGGCGCAGGCGGCCTTTGAAGACACGGCAATCACCCGCGATCACCTGCGCAGCGTGGCACCATTGGCGCTGAGCCACCGGTTGCGCCGCGATCCCCTGGACGAGGCGGGATCGGCCGCGCGGGTCGCCCGCGTCGTCGCCGAGACCCTGCCATGACCACCGCGCCCCCCGACTGGATCCGGGCACAGCGGGCGCTTGCGGCACTGGCCGTCGACCCGGCGGGGCTGGGCGGCATGGTGATCCGCGCACGGCCCGGCCCGGTACGTCAGCGGCTGGAGGATGGGCTGGGGGTGTTGCCGCTGCCGCTGCGCCGGGTCCATCCCGGGCTGGACGATATCCAGCTCTTTGGCGGGCTGGATGTCGCGGCATCGCTGGCCGGCGGCGGACTGGTGCGCCAGCCGGGCCTTGCCGAACGCGCCGCGGCGCTGGTCATGCCGATGGCGGAACGCGTGCCGCCCGGTCTGGCTGCGCGTCTTGCCGGGGTGCTGGACGGGAACAGCGGGCATTGCCTAGTCCTGCTGGACGAGGGCGCCGACCCGGACGAGACCGCGCCGCGGGTGCTGACCGACCGGCTGGCCTTTCACCTGGACTTGTCCCAAATCCGGGCCACACACGCCCTGCTGCGCCTGCCTGCCCCGGCGGACATGGACGCCGCACGGGCACATCTGCCACGAGTCGAGGTTCCGGATGAACACCTTGCGCAGCTTGTCCACCTGGCCGCGCGCTTTGGCATCCACGGGTTGCGCGCGCCGCTGCTGGCCCTGCGCTGCGCGCGCGCGCTCGCGGCGCTCGACCTCCGGGACCGCGTGACATCAGAGCACCTGCGCGAAGCGGCGGAGCTGGTCTTGCCGAGCCGCGCCACGCAAATCCCCCAGGCAGCGGCCGAGAACGACAGCCCGGACCCGCCACGGCAGCAGGAGAGCGAGGCGCAGGCCGACGGCGCGGCGATGCAGGACATCCCCGACGAATTGCTGGTCGAGGCCATTGCCGCCATCCTGCCGCCTGACTTGCTGACCCGGCTGGATCGGGGCGGCTCCGCGCGCGGGGGTGGACAGGGCTTTGGCGCCGGGGGCAAGCGCAAGGGCAACCGGCGCGGGCGCCCCCTGCCCTCTCGGCCCGGTCGCCCGGACGGGCGCGCACGGATCGACGTGGTGGCTACGCTGCGCGCAGCCGCGCCCTGGCAACCGCTGCGGCGGGCGGCGACGCCCGGCACGAGACATCTGATCATCCACCCCGGCGACCTGCGCCTGCGCCGGACCGAGGAGCATTCCGACCGGCTGGTGATCCTGGCGGTCGACAGCTCGGGGTCTGCCGCGCTGGCCCGGATGGCCGAGGCGAAGGGCGCCGTCGAACTGATGCTGGCACAGGCCTACGCCAAGCGCGATCTCGTGGCGCTGGTCACCTTCCGCGACACCCGTGCCGAGGTGCCTCTGCCGCCGACCCGGTCGCTGGTGCAGGCCAAGCGCCGCATCGCAGCCTTGCCCGGCGGTGGCGGCACACCGCTGGCGGCAGGTCTGCGCGCCGCGCATGACCTGGCCCTGCAAGGGCTGCGCAACGGGCAAAGCCCCTGCCTGGCGCTGCTGACTGACGGGCGCGGGAACATCGCGCTGGACGGCAGCCCGGGCCGCGCCGCAGCCGCCGCCGATGCCCGTGACATGGCCCGCCTGTGGCGGGGCCTGGGCCTGCCCGCCGTCGTGATCGACACCGCCAACCGGCCCGGGGCCGAAGGCGCCGAACTGGCAGGCTGGCTGGATGCCCGTTACCTTGCCCTGCCGCGCGCCGATGCGCGGCGCATCAGCGCCGCAGCCGACGCCGCCCTGTCAGGATAACCGCCGTGGACTGGGACAGCGATCTGCCGGACTGGCCGCACAGCGGCCTGTCCCGGCGCATCGCCCAGCGCCCGCACCTCTGGCATGTGCAGGAAACCGGGACCGGCGACACGGTTCTTCTGTTGCACGGCGCCGGCGCATCGACCCATAGCTGGCGCGACGTGATCCCCATTCTGGCCCGGCAATTCCGCGTGGTCGCACTGGACCTGCCCGGCCAGGGGTTCACCCGGCTGGGCAGCCGCGCCCGTTGCAGCCTGGCCCACATGACAGAGGACATCGCCGCGCTGTGTGCCGCGCAGGGATGGCACCCCGCCGTGGTCATCGGGCATTCCGCCGGAGGCGCGATCGCGCTGAACCTGGCGCGCAGGCTGCGGCCCGCGCCCGCCGTTGTCTGCCTGAACGCCGCCCTGGGCCGGTTCGATGGCGCGGCGGGCTGGCTGTTTCCGATCCTGGCCAAGCTGATGGCGGCGACGCCTCTGGCGGCCCTGGCCTTTACCGCCGCCGGCGCCAGCCCGGCGCGCACCCGCCGCCTGATCGCCAGCACCGGCAGCCGTTTGAGCGACGAGGGCATCGGCTATTACACCCGGCTGACCGCCGACCGGGCGCATGTGGACGGAACCCTGCAAATGATGGCCCGCTGGAACGTCGACCCGGTGCTGGACTGGCTGCCCCGGATCGAAACGCCCTGCCTGATGCTGGCCGCAGAGGGCGACCGGGCCGTGGCGCCCGAGATTTCCCGACGCGCCGCCGACCGCCTGCCGCTGGGCCAGTTCCAGGCAATTCCCGGTCTTGGCCACCTTGCCCATGAAGAAGACCCGGACGCCGTGATGCGCCCGGTCCTGGACTGGATGTCGGATCTGCCGCCCGCCTGCCGATCCGCCAGCCCGGCGCGGTGAGCCATTACAGACCCACGGCCACGAAGGCGCGGGCCAGCTTGTCGACCAGTTCCGCCGCCTGATCCTCTGTCAGGATGAAAGGCGGGGCCAGCAGAACATGTGCGCCCTGCTTACCGTCGATGGTGCCGCCGTTCGGGTAGCAGATCAGCCCCTCGGCAAAGGCCGCCGCCTTGACCTGGGCATGGATCTTGCGCGCGGGGTCGATGGGTGCCTTGGTTGTGCGGTCCTGGACCAGTTCCAGCCCCAGGAACAGGCCCCTGCCCCGGATGTCGCCGACATGGGGGTGCTGGCCAAACCGGTCCTCGAGCATTCCGCGCAGAACGGCGCCCATCGGATGCACCCGGCCCAGCAGGTCGTCGCCGACCACACGGTCTAGCACCGCGCCCGCCGCCGCACAGGCAACCGGGTGACCCACATAGGTGTGACCGTGCTGGAAAAAGCCGCTGCCCTGCGCGATCACCTCGTGCATGATCTCGGTGCAAAGCATCGCCCCGATGGGCTGGTATCCCGCGCCCAGCCCCTTGGCCACGCAGAGAATGTCCGGCGCCACCCCGTCCTGCTCGCAGGCAAACAGCGTGCCGGTCCGGCCCATGCCGCACATGACCTCGTCAAGGATCATCAGGATGCCGTGCCGGTCGCAGATCTCGCGGATCCGCTTGAAATACCCGGGCACCGAGGGCACCGCACCCAGCGTGGCGCCGACAACAGGTTCGGCCACAAAGGCCATGACACTTTCCGGGCCGACGCGTGCGATCTCATCCTCGATCTCGGCGATCAGGCGGTCGCAATAGGCGGCCTCGCTCTCGCCCTCCTGCTGCCCGCGATAGGCATAGCAGGGCGCGACATGGCTGACCTCCATCAGGAGCGGCGCAAAGGGTTCGCGCCGCCAGGCGTTGCCGCCAGTGGCCAGGGCCCCCAGCGTGTTGCCATGATAGCTTTGCCGGCGGGCGATGATCCGGCTGCGGCCCGCCTCGCCGCGCTCAAGGTGATACTGCCGCGCCAGTTTCAGCGCCGCTTCCATCGCCTCGGACCCGCCGGAGACGAAATAGACGCGGTTCAGATCACCCGGCGCAAGCGCCACCAGCCGGTCGGCCAGCGCCTCGGCCGGGGGGGAGGTGAAGAAGCCGGTATGTGCAAAGGCCACCTGGTCCAGCTGTGCGCGGATCGCCTCTGTCACATGGGCGTCGCCGTGGCCCAGGCAGGACACGGCGGCGCCGCCGGACCCGTCTAGGTAGGCCTTGCCGGACTGGTCGTAAAGATAAGCCCCCTCGCCGCGGGAAACCGCGGGCGGCGCCTTGACGCTGCTGCGATGGAAGACATGGGACATGGGCGTTTTCTACCTTGTTTGTGCCAATTCCTCCGACCCGCTGGCGCGCGCCAGCGCGGATCGGAAATGACGGATATTGTCAGCGGTGCTGACGGCCAGCGTGCCATCCGGACGATGGATGTTGTTCTCGAACCCGATGCGGACATTGCCGCCGCGTTTCGCGACCTCGACAAGCACCGGCTCTTCTGTCGGGCCAAAGGCGCAGGCGGCCCAGTCGGGGAACCCGCGTTCCAGCGCCTCGACAGCCTCGGGGACGGCATCGACGCGGGCCGGAACCGGGGGTTCATAGGTGCCGAAGACCAGCAGCACCGAACACTCCCCGGACGGAATCACCCCGCCGGCGCGAAAGCTGCGCAGGGTCTGCAGATCCGCCAGGTCATAGAGGATGTGCTGCAGCGCAATCCCCGCCTCGGCGGCAAAGGCGTAGAGCCTGCCGGCGGTCTCGACATCGCGGGCCATTTCCCGGGTCGAGACGCTGGCGCCTTCGGGGACGACCTCGCGCAGGCAGTCGAACTGTGCCGCGACCGAATAGCGGCCCACCGCCTCTGTCGTGATCTGCACGAACAGGCCCGGTGCGGCGCCTCGCACCTCGGCGACGGCCTCGCGGTACAGCACGGGGTCCAGAGAATGTCGGCCAAGCGTATCGCGCACATGCATATGCAGCGCCCAGACCCCGGCTTGCTGGCAGGCGCGCGCCTCCGCGGCCAGTTCAGCTGCGGTCATCGGCAAGGCCCGGTGATCGGATTTCGTACGCCGGGCGCCGTTTGGCGCGGCCATGATTTTCACGGAAGCTACGGGTGACGCTAGGTCATGGCCCATGACAAAGGCACTTTTCGGCTAGGCTGCGAATAGAAAGTGTTGAAACATATGTTTCTCAAGTTGACAAGATGTAAAACATATGAAACATCCTGAAACAGTCGCAACGATCCAGGAGAGCGGATGCCCGCCAAGCGTCTCGAAGCGCGCATCGCGCACCGCTACGGCGGTTTGAGCCACAAGTTGAGAGAGGCGGCGGACTACGTCATCGCCCATCCCGTCGAGGTGGCCACCCGGTCGCTGCGGTCGGTCTCGGCGGCCAGCGCGGTGTCCCCGGCCACCTTTTCGCGGCTGGCGCGGGCGCTGGATTTCACCAGCTACGAAGAGCTGCGCGAACTGTCCCGTCAGGCCATCGGCGACCAGGTGGTGTCCTTTGCCGAGAAAGCGACGCAGTTGCAGACCCCCGGCGAAGAAGACGCCTCGATGCTGGACCGGCAGGCGGGGGCCTGCATGTCGAACATCGCCAGCCTGGCCCAGGGGATCGACCGCGAACGCCTGCAAGAGGCGGTGGACGCCCTGGCCCGGGCGCGCCGCGTCACCGTTTTCGGCGCTTTCGCCTCACACGGGATCGCCGAGCACCTCGCCTACCTGGCCAACTATTTCCAGTCCGACTGGACCGTCCTGTCGCGCGCGGGCAGCGCGCTTTCGGCGGCGATCGGACTGTTGCAACCGGGCGATGTCTTCCTGGTCATCACCAAGACCCCCTATGCCCGACGCGCCGTCCTTGCCACGCAGATGGCACGCGAAAGCGGCGCAACCACGATCGTTCTGACCGACACCCACGCAAGCCCGGCATTGATGCATGCCGACCTCGGCTTTTGCGTGCCGTCGGACAGCCCGCAGTTCTTTTCCTCTTACGTGGCGACACTTGCGCTCATGGAAACTCTGGTTGCGATGCTCGTCGCGCAGTCCGAAGATGACATAGGCGAAAAGATTCGCCTGGTAGAGGAAAGAAACCGACGCCTGGGAGATTTCTGGGCGGATGAGACCTCACCATAACGACAACAGGAGAGAAGTTATGTTCGATAATGTGAAACTCGGTGCCGTCGTGGCCCTGGGTGTGGCGTGCGCGGCACCGATGGCTTCGGCGCAGGAGTTCATCTCGATCGGCACCGGCGGTGTGACCGGGGTCTACTATCCCACCGGCGGCGCGATCTGCCGCCTCGTCAACAAGTCCCGCAAGGAGCACGGCATTCGCTGTGCGGTCGAATCCACCGGCGGCTCCGTCTACAACATCAACACCATCAAGGCCGGCGAGCTGGAGTTCGGCGTCGCGCAGTCCGACTGGCAGTACCATGCCTACAACGGCACCTCGACCTTCTCCGACAACCCCTTCCCCGAAATCCGCGCGGTGTTTTCGGTCCACCCCGAGCCCTTCACCCTGCTGGTGCGCGGCGACAGCGGCATCACCGGGTTCGAGGGCCTCGCGGGCAAGCGCGTGAACGTCGGCAACCCCGGTTCGGGCCAGCGCGCCACGATGGAAGTGGTCATGGAAGCCTTTGGCATGACGATGGACGATTTCGCCCTTGCGACCGAGTACAAGGGCTCGGAAATGGCCAAGCAGCTTTGCGACGGCAACATCGACGCGATGATCTACACCATCGGCCACCCGGCCGCCGCCATCAAGGAAGCGGCCACCACCTGCGACGTGCAGGTGATCGACGTCGTGGGTGAACCGATCGACAAACTGGTCGGCGACAACCCCTACTACCGTGTGGCCACGATCCCGGCCGGCATGTACGACGGCACCGATTCGGACGTGACCACCTTTGGCGTGGGCGCGACCTTCGTCACCTCCGCGGACATTTCCGAGGACGTGGTCTACGTCGTGGCCAAGGCGGTGATGGAAAACATCGACGACTTCCGCCAGCTGCACCCGGCCTTCGCCAACCTCGACCCGGCACAGATGGTCAAGGACGGCCTCAGCGCACCGCTGCACCCGGGCGCCGAGAAAGCCTACAAGGAACTGGGCCTGATCGAGTAATCCTCGGGCCACGGACGGCGGCAGGGCAGACCTGCCGCCGTTTTTCCTTGGCAGGACAAATTTCTTCGAAGAGATTTGAGAGACGCCCAAAGCGTTTTCCGGCAGCCGCGACGCGGCGCCACGATCCGATCCACGGACGCGCCCGCACCCGGGCGCGCACGATCCAATGTCTTCGAAGGCATTTGCAGGGCATCCCGAACCGCCCGCGACAAAGAAAAAACACAGGGGGACATCATGGCCGATCCACAGGCTCAGGACCGCAGCGCCGACGACATGGTCGCCGAAGCGGATACCGGCGCGCGCAACCCGCAGGCCAGATGGCAGGCACAGCTGATCATCGGCACCTGCATCGTCTGGTCGCTGTTCCAGCTCTACATCGCATCGCGGGTGCCCAGCATGCTGGCCACGACCACCGGCATCAGCTTTTTCGCGAATGTCGTGGCGCAGGCGCGTTTCGTGCACCTCGCCTTTGCCATCGCCCTGGCGACGATGGCCTTTCCGCTGACGAAATCCGCCCCGCGCGACCGCATCCCTGCCTATGACTGGGCGCTGTTGATCCTGGGCGTCTCGGCCTGTCTCTATCTCGTGGCCTTCCGCTTTCAGATCGCCGACCGGCCCGGGCTTTGGAACACCTCCGACATCGTGATGTCGGCCATCGGCATGGTGGTCCTGATGATATCGGTCTACCGATCCCTGGGCCTGCCACTGGTCATCATCGCCTCCTGTTTCGTGCTCTTCGCCTTCTTCGGCGGCTATTCGGAATGGGCGCGAAACATCACCAATTACGGCGGCGCGTCGCTGTCCAAGGCCCTGGGCCACTACTGGATGCAGACCGAGGGGGTCTTTGGCGTGGCGCTTGGCGTCTCGACAACGATGATCTTCCTCTTCGTGCTGTTCGGCGCCCTGCTTGACCGCGCGGGCGGCGGCAACTGGTTCATCCGGGTGGCCATCGCGCTGCTGGGCGCGCTGCGCGGCGGCCCGGCCAAGGCCTCGGTCCTGTCCTCGATGCTGACTGGCATGATTTCCGGCTCGTCGATCGCCAACACGGTGACGACGGGCACCTTCACCATCCCGCTGATGAAGCGCATCGGCTTTCCGGCGGAAAAGGCCGGCGCGGTCGAGGTGGCCAGCTCCACCAACGGCCAACTGACCCCGCCCGTCATGGGCGCCGCCGCCTTCCTGATGGTGGAATACGTCAACATTCCCTACATCGACGTGGTCAAGCACGCCTTCCTGCCGGCGGTGATCTCCTACATCGCGCTGCTCTATATCGTGCACCTTGAGTCGCTCAAGATGGGCCTCAGGGGGCTGGAGAAGCCGGGCCGCAAGATCGGCGTCCTGATGATCCTGATCCTCTTCCTGTCCGGCTTCATCTTCCTCGGGATCTGCGCCTTCCTGATGATCGGCCTGCGCGGCATCCTCGACCCGATCATGGGCGATTCCATCTACGCGGCGGTGGCCCTGGTCGGCGTGCTCTACGTCGCGCTGGTCTGGCTGTCTGCGCGCTATCCCGACATCGAGGAGGACACCGAGGGCGAACCCACGGCGCCCCGCCTGACACCCACCCTGATCGGCGGTCTGTACTTCTCGGTGCCGATCTTCATCCTGGTGTGGAACCTGATGGTCCGGACCGAGAACCTCGACCGGCTCTCGCCCGCGCTGTCGGCCTTCTGGGCAACGATCTTCATGATCATCATCGCCCTGACCCACCGCCCGCTCAAGGCGTTCTTCCGCGGTGAGGGCCACGTGGCCGAGGCCCTGGCCGGCTGGACCGACTTCGTGCAGGGCCTGATCCTGGGCGCGCGCAACATGATCGGCATCGGCGTCGCCACCGGCGCCGCCGGCATCATCGTCGGAACCATCAGCCTGACCGGCGCCCACCAGGTCATCGGCCAGGTGATCGAGGTGATCTCGGGCGGCAACCTGATGGTCCTGCTGATCCTCGTGGCCATCCTCTCGCTGATCCTTGGGATGGGCCTGCCGACGACGGCCAACTACATCGTCGTCAGTTCGCTCATGGCGCCGGTCATCGTCAGCGTCGGCGCGCAGGCGGGGCTGATCGTGCCGCTGATCGCGGTGCACATGTTCGTCTTCTACTTCGGCATTCTCGCGGATGACACGCCACCTGTGGGCCTCGCGGCCTACGCGGCGGCGGCGATCTCGCGCGGGGACCCGATCAAGACAGGTGTCCAGGGCTTTGCCTACGACATCCGGACGGCGCTGCTGCCCTTCCTCTTCATCTTCAACACCGACCTGTTGCTGATCGACGTGGGACTGTTCAAGGCCATCTTCGTCTTCTTCATATCACTGACGGCGATGTTGCTGTTTGCCGCTGCGACGCAGGGCTATTTCATCGCCAAGTCGAAGCTGTGGGAGACGGCGGTCCTGCTGCTGATCGCCTTCATGCTGTTCCGCCCCGGCTACTTCCTCGACCAGGTGAGCGAGAAGTACAACAGCGCCGAGGGACCGGCCGCGCTGGCGCTCATGGCCGACGTGCCAGAGGGCAAGGACGTGCGGATCACCGTCGAAGGCCCGGATTTCGACACTTTCGAAGTCAGGCCCGTGACCATCGTCCTGCCCTCTGCCGGGGCCGAGACGCTGGACGCACAGGGCCTCGTGGTCAACGAGGAGGACGGCAAACTGCTGCTGGACGAACCCTTTGGCGGGCCGGACCTGATCCAGCCGGTCAGCGGGCAGGAGTTCGACTATTACGCCGACGATCCCGTCCAGATCGTCCGGGTCGAGATCGAGAACGAGCGCATGCCCAAGGAGATCTTCTTCATCCCGGCACTGCTGCTCCTGGCGGGCATCGTCCTGGTGCAGCGCCGCCGCGCCACCCAGGCCCCGTTCTGAGCGGCTCATAGAGGAGAGACGAGATGTACAGCAAGATCCTTCTCGCGGTCGACCTGAACGACACCAGCGGCGCCGCGCGCATCGCCGAATACGGCGGCAAGCTGGCCCGCATGTGCGGGGCAGAGGTGCATGTGGTCAGCGTGGTTCCGGCGATGGGCTTCGCCCTCGTCGGCTCCGCCTTCGGCGGCGATTTCGCCGGTACGATGATGGAGGAAACCCGCACCAACATGCACAAGTGGATCGACGAGGTGCTGGGGATCGAGGCCCATGTGCACGTCGACCAGGGCACGGTCTACGACAAGATCATCCGCACCGCCGAAGACATCGGTGCCGAGGCGATCGTCGTCGGGGCACATCGCCCCGAATTGCGCGACTACCTGGTCGGCCCGAATGCCGCGCGGGTGGTCCGCCACGCAAAACAGTCGGTCCTGGTGGTACGCTGAAAACTCCATAGGTTCGATCAAGACGGCCCCGGTCCCCAAGGATCGGGGCCGTTTGCATTTCGCCCCATTGCAGGACCAGAGAAGAACCGTCACCCAGCCTGTTCCCCGGAGCCCTCCGTCGCTTGAGACCGATCAGAGCCGGGGCGCGGGGCGACGCAAGGGGCCGCAGGCCCGCGCAAAGCGCGGCTTGCCCTTGCGTCGCCCCGCGCACTGGCTCAGGCCCTCGAAAAGCGAGGGAGGGACTGGGGATCAGGCGATGCTTGTTCCCTGGTGACTCCCGAAGCCGGCAACAGGCGCCGCCTGTTCACAGGGTCGGCGGGCGGGCGTCTTTGCGGCAAAGCCGCAAACAGTCCCGTCCCGGCGCCCCCTTCAGTAGTCGCGTTCGAAAAACACGCCCAGCCCGCTCGACCCGTCGGATCCCAGGCGACCGCGCACCGTCACGTTGGAATTGACGTTCAGGTTCAGGTTGATCTCGGTCTTGCCCTTGGCGTCGACACTGACATCGCTGTAGATGTTCTCGCCCAAGTAGGCGCCGACGCGCGCGCGGGCCGTACCGTCATCGCTGGTTCCCACGTCAAGGTCCGCCACCCCCAGGCCGCTGCGCAGGGATTCCGTGAGCCCCAGACCGCCACGGCCGGACAGTGTCCGGATCGCCGAGGCCAGCTGAACCGCCTGCAAGGCAGACAGCTCTGTTACCGATCGGCCAAAGAGGAAAAAGGACATGGCCTCGTCCTGAGGCAACTCGGGCATGGACCCCACGCGCAACTCGGGAGACGAGGCAGGCCCCTCGATGGTGATGGTGATATCCGTGTCCTCGACGCGTGTGGTCGCGACGAAGCGGACCACCGGGTCAAAGCTGCCGCGCAGGAAGACCGAGCCCTCGGTCAGGTCCAGGCGGCGGCCCAACAGGTCCAGCCGGCCCCGGATCAGGTCGAATTGCCCGGCCGGAACGATGTCGGAGGTGGTGCCGTTCAGGCGCAGGCTACCACCCAATTCCGCGTCCAGCCCCCTGCCCCGCACAAAGATCCGGTTCTCCGCCCGGACGGTCACGTCCAGCGGGAAGGCCGGCAGCGGCGCACCGGCAGCCTGCGCGCTGCGGTCCATGCCCGCGTAGCGCAGGGTCACGGCCACGTCGCCCGGCATGCCCCTGTGTTCCAATCCGTCCAGCGCCGCATAGCTGGCGCCGATGTTCGGGATCCGAGCCTCGACCTCGCCCAGGTCGATGGTGCCCGAGATCCGTGCACCGCCCGTCAGCGGGCCTTCGATCCGGATGCGTCCGTTCGCCGTGGTCTCGAACAGGTCCGGTTGGCGCACGACCGCGCTTTGCAGGCGCAGGACCAGCCCCGCGTTGAACGGTGCCGCGAGGGTGACCGGGCCTTCCAGCGACACCCGCCCGCCACTGTCGAGGGCACCGGTCATAGACACCTCGGCACGGCCGCCGGACAGGCGGATCTGCCCCCCCAGTCCGCTCAGCACGATGTTCTGCGCCGGCGCCGCGAAGCGCGCGCCATCGGTCGAGATCGTTCCCGAGACGGAGGACAGCGCCGGCGGGCCGGACAGGCCCAGGTCGAAGCGCGCGATGCCGCTGACCACCTGCGGCGCCAGCCGACCGTTGGCCAAGGCCAGCGGCGCCGAGCCTGTCAGCGCCACGTCAAGTCGACTGAAGTCGGCAGCGGCAGAGCCACGCAGACGCGCGCCGATGCCCGCCGGTCCGGTTCCGTCCAGGGACAGTTGCCAGGGTCCGCCGCTGCGTCGGGCACTGCCCGTGACCTGTGCCGCGCCGGGCAGATCCGGCACGATCTGGCCCAGGTTGGCCAGGGCCAGAACCAGGTTCAGATCCGCCACTTCGCCAGGGCCATAGCTGCCGGTGACCCTTCCGTCGATGCCGCTTGCATCCAGCATCGCCTGGCCGATCCGATAAGCGCCGCTGTCCAGCCGCTCAACCTGCAAGTCCAGCCGGGAATTGCCCGCCAGCAGCGGGTCGACCGTCGGATTGCCGATGCCAAGCCCCTGCCCCCGCACAACCGCCGTCAGGTTCAGCGGACCGTCCAGCACGCCGCCCGATGCCTCGGCCTCGACCTGGGCCGCGCCGCGCAGGTTCTGGCCTGTCAGCCGCGACAGGGGTGACAGCGAGGCCGCGCTGGCCGTCAGCTGCCCGTCCACTTCCGGGCCATAGGTCCCGGCCGGGTCCACCGTGCCGGTGAACCGTGCATTCACAACCCCGTCCAGACGCAACGGGTCGAAGCGGATCGCCCCGTTTCCGCTGCGCGTGGCCTTGACGCTCAACGCGGTGCGACCGACCAGCAGCGGGTCGATCTCCGGCAGGCCCAGGCGGATGTCGGTCACGCGTCCTTCGGCGCTGACATCGAAATCGGCCCCGTCCAGGCCGCCCCTGCCGGTCACGGTCAGTTCGGCGCTGCCGCCCAGGCGACGGCCCGCCAGCCCGGAAAAGGCCGACAGGCGGGTCAGCGTCGCTTCGAGCCGCCCGTCGGCAAGCGGCACATCGGGGCCAAGATCCACCGTCCCGGCATAGTTCAGCCGTCCGGCCCGGGCCAGGTCGCCTTCGGCCCCCAGCGTCCAGACGTCGCCGGCCTGGTCGGCGCGCAGCACCAGCGTGGTGGGGCCGTTCAATTCGGGCAGGACAAGCGCGGTTTCACGAATGCGCGCCTCGGCCCGCAGGCTGCTGGCCCCTGTGGCCAGCGTCCCGCCACCCTCGATCCGCGCCTCGGGCGTGACCAGCAGGAGTTTCTCGGCCCTCAGACCGGCCTCGTCGCGCACCGCTTCGACCTGCAGGCTGCCGACGCCCGCGATCAGCGGATCGACCTGCGCGATGCCCGTCGCCAGGCCGCGCGTGGTGCCGTCGAGAACAAGGTCGAAACCGCCGGTGACCGGGGCGACCTCGCCCCGGATGGTCAGGTTGGCAGCGCCTTCCAGCGCCACGCCCGCCAGCGCGGCAAAGCGCGACAGGTCCTCGGCCGACAACCGCAGATCGGGGGTGACACGCGGGTTCAGTGTCTCGGCATCGGTAAAGGTCAGGACACCGGTCAGGCCGTAATCGGCCCCCGACAGGTCCAGCCCGCGAAGATAGAACGGCGCACCGGGCTCCCAGTCGATGGAGAGCGCACCGCGCAATGCCGTGCCCACGGCCTCGGCCAGGGCCGGATCGGCCAGGGCCAAGCCGCCCGCGGCCAGCATCAGGTCGCCGGTCACACGGGGCGCATCGCGGTCGATCTCTCCCACGCCGCTCAGCAACAGGCGATCCGCCTGCCCCGCTGCGGTGGTGATCCGGTCGGATTGCAGGCGCAGCGCCCAGCCATTGCCCTGCGAAGCGTCAAAGGAGCCTTTCAGCGTGACGCCGGTGACATAGACCTCCTGCCCCGGCAGCGGCAGCAGCACCTCGTCGCCTTCAGGCGGCGTGATCTGCCCTTCGAGCGACAACCGTTCCGGCCAGCCATCGCCATTGATGGAAGCGGAGCCGGTCAACAGCAGCGCCTCGGCGCTCAGCCGCAGGTCCTGCAGGGCGATGGCGCCGTCCGCGCTGCGCGTCGCCTCGGCCTTGAGCGCGATGTCATCGCCCAGGAACTCGCGGTAGGCGGGCGCCAGCAACGGCGCCAGGTCCCCGCCGATGTCCAGCGAGACGCGTTGTGTCTCGGTATCGCCATCGGCCCGCAGGATCACCTGCCCCGCCAGCCGTTCGACACCATCGGTCGAAAGCCGCAGGCGCGCTTCGAAATCGTCGATGGGCGCATCGCCGGTCAGGCTGAGCGCAACGGCAGGCTCGCCTTCAAGGCCCAGCGCGCGCGCCGCGAGCCCGCCAGCCGGTTCCTCGAAACTGGTGTCCAGCGTCAGCACGCGGCTGGTGTTCGAATAGGCCCCCGAGAGGTGCAGGTTGCCGCCCTTGTCCAGGCGCTGAACCTGCAGTTCCGCGTTGCCGTCCCCGCCCGACAACCGGGCATTGCCGGTGACGCGCAGCACCAGGTTCTCGGTGGCGACGGGCGCGCCAAGCGCCACTTCGCGCAGATCTAGCTGTGCGAGGTTCAGGGACACCGGCAGTTCGGGCAGTTGAAAGGCGCTGCGGGCCTCCGGGGCGGGCGGCGCGTCGCTGGCCAAGGGCACCGGAAGGCGCGGCATATCAATCCGGCCCACGGTGATCTCGTCGATTTCGACCGCGCCGCGCACCAGCGCGGTGCGCGTCCAGGTCATCGCCACGTCGGTGGCGGTCAGCCAGACGCCATCCTCATCGGCAATGGTGATCCGGTCGATCGTCGCGCGCGAACTCAGCGCCCCGGCAAAGCCCTCGATCCGCACGTCGCGGCCCGCGTCCGACAACGCGTCCTCAAGCAGCCCCTGGATATAGCCGCGGTCGTCAGTCTGTGCCAAAGCCGCCAGCGGCCAGAGCACCAGCACCAGGAAAACCCTCAAAAGTCGCATCAGAACGCCTGCCCGATCCCGATATAGATCTGTACGCCGTCGCCCGTGTCGCCGCCCACCGGCCCGGCCACGTCAAAGCGGATCGGCCCGACCGGCGTGTCGTAGCGCAGGCCAAGCCCTGCGCCGGCGTGCCAGTCGCCCGACCCATCCACGAAACTCTCAGTCCCGACATAGCCCGCGTCGGCAAAGCCCACGACGCCGATGGTGCCGGTCACGTCGTAGCGGACCTCTGTCGAGAGGCCCAAGAAACTGCGCCCGCCCAGGCGCGTCCCCGAATAATCCACGTCCAGGGACCGGTAGGGCTGGCCCCGCACGGTTCCGCCGCCGCCCGAGTAGAGCAGGAAGTCCGGCGGCGCGGTCTGCGCATCCGGTCCGACAAGCCCGGCCAGTTGCAGCCGCCCGGCCAGCACCAGGGACTCGTCGACGCCAAAGGCCCGGTAGCCGCGCAGGTCCAGCGCGTAGCGCGCGCCGGCCTCGCCGTGGCTGACGATGGAAAACGGTTCCAGCTCGGCCCGCAGGAACAGGCCCTCGGTCGCATCCAGCGGATCGTCCCGCCGGTCGATGGTGATGGCCGTGGGCAGCGACAACAGGGTCAGCATCCGGGTCGGATCGCCCGGCAGGTAAAGGTCGGTGATGCGCGAGCGGCTGTAGGAGATCCCCAGCTCGCCGCTGACCTGCTTGGAAAACTCGCGCGAGACCCCCAGGCCCAGCGTGAACGAGCGGTCGATATAATCCGGCTCGTCGTCGTAGCTGAAACCCGTGGTGGCGTAGAACATGGTGTCGGCGCCATAGACGGCCGGTTTTTCGAACCGGGCGTTCAGCGCATAGTCGGGCCGCATGCCCGACCCGCCCAGTTGGGTGGCCTCGCCCTCGACCCGCAGCCGTTCAGCACCGCCAAAGAGGTTGCGGTGCAGCCAGAACCCCGACAGCCCGACGCCCTCGGACGAGGACAGCTCGGCCCCGAAGCCGAAACGGCGCGGCTTGCGGTCGGTGACGTCGATCATGATGTCGAGCGTATCGTCGGGACCGCCCTGATCCGCCTCCGATACCGTCACGGACCGGAAAGTGCCGGTGGCGCGCAGGCGCTGCGCCGCATCGTCGACCTCGACCGGATCGAAGGTCTGGCCGCGCGGAATGCCCGCGATCTGGCGGATGCGGTTCTCGCGCACAGCGCTTTCCGAGGTGACGATCACGTCGCCAAAGCGGAACTGCCGGCCCTTCGAAACCGCCAGCGACACATCCAGCCGCGCGTCCGCGTGGCGCGCTGTGATGGATTGATCGGCGATCCCGGCCTTGGCGTAACCCGCCGAGCGCCAGCCATCGACCGCGGCCTGGGCCGTGTCGCGCACCACGGTCGCGCGGGCCGGCTGCCCGCGCGCAAAGCCCTCTGGCAGGGGCGCGCGCTTGTTGATCGGGGCGACAATGGCCTTTCCGAAGGTAAAAGTCGGACCCGGATCCACCTTGACCCGCACCTTGCCGATGCGTTCAGGCACCGAGAATGGCGGGATGGTCGCGGCCTCGCGACCGTCGATCTGGATGCGCACAACGGCGGAGTAGTAGCCCTGTGCATAGAGCGCCTCGACCAGCCGGGCATAGTCGCCCTGGGCGGCGGCCAGCACGTCCTGAGGCGCGCGGTTTTCCTCGCCTTCCAGCTGCGAGAGAATCGAGACCGAGCGCAGGCTCTGGATCAGCGCCTCCTTGTCGGGTCCGGCGACGTTGAACGTGAGGCTGTCATAGCTTTCCGCCGGGCGCGGAAGCGTCAGGCAAATACCCGTCAGCACGGAAAAAACGGTGCCACGCAGCACCGAACGCAGCCGCCCGGCCCCTGCCGGACGCTTGGCGCGCCTGTTTGCGCGCGTGGATATATCTAGACGTTGCGCCATGCCTCTACCCTATAACATGTGACTCGGGCGCAAAGAGGCAAATTGCAGTCCCGAGTCACTTTCGCGCGGGGTCGGCGCCGGACCGCGCAGCCGGATCAGTCGAGGGCCGCAACCAGCCGGGATAACCGCAGCCAGAGCGCCGCCGCCTCGGGCGCCGGAACCCAGACATCCGGCCCCTGGCCATTGTCCAGGACAAGGCAGGCATGCCCGCCGAAGGGCGCCGCCGCCGAGGGGCTGCCCGCCGGGGCGGACAGGCAGGCGTCCTGCAGGCCCCGCGCACCCTCTCCGGTGATCGCAAGGACGAGGTAAAGATCATCCGCCGGGCTGACCGCAAACCCGTCGTGCCAGCCCGGCACCAGGTCCAGCGGCTCGGCCGTGATCAGCAAGGCCCGGTCTCGGGCGATGCGCAGGGCAAAGGGGGTGTGAGGGCGCGCGTCCAGGAGGCCCAGCAAGGCCGCACCGGGGGCAAGCGCCGCAATGGCCGCATCCAGGTTTCCCGAGATCAAGGCCGCGCCCGTCGCCGGCAGGCAGGTGACGGACATGCTCTGCCCCTGCAGGATGCTGCCCGGCGTGGGACTGGCTGTCGTCCAGAGCGTGCTGTCGTCAGGCAGGTCAGTCGGCAAGGCGGGTTCCCTCCGGATCGAAGGCACAGGGCGCGCAGATACGTGCGGTGCGGTGTTGGCCCAGGTGGAAGACCCCCAGCGTGTCCCCCATTCGGTCAAGCCCGGCGTCCACCAGGGCCAGGGCAACAGATCGGTTCAGCGTCGGGCTGTGACAGGAGGATGTCACAAAACCCAGCGAGCGGGCGGGCCCGTCCAGCGGCACCAGATGCGCGCCGGTGGGCAGCGGCGCACCATCACAGTCCAGGCCGACCAGCTGGCGCCGGTCCTTGCGCATGGCTTCGGGCGTGAACAGGGCACGACGCCCGAAATACTCGTCCTGCCGCCGCTCTCGCGGGCGGCCCCAGCCCAGGTCCTGCGGCATGGTGATGCCGTCCGTATCCTTGCCGATCAGGATGTACCCCTTTTCGGCGCGCAGGATCATCAGGGCCTCCAACCCGATCCAGTGACCGCCCAACGCCTCGCGCGCGCCCTCGAGAACGGTCATCAACCCCGGCGTATAACGGGCAGGCACGGACAGTTCCCAGCAGGCATCGCCGGTAAAGCTGACCCGGGCGGCGCGCAGGGGGATCTGGGTCCAGCGGGTTTCCACGACCTGCATGTGGCGCAGCGCGGTGACGTCATCGGGCATCCCGGCTGTTTCCAGCGTGGTGCGTGCCTGCGGGCCGGAGACACTGAGCGTCACCCACTGCGCGGTCACGTCATGGACAAAGACTCGGGACGGTTCAAAGCGGTCCTGCCGCGCCTCCTCAAGGATCAGGCGCACATGATCGACATGTGAGGACGAGGCCGAGAGGATGAAGCGATTGTCGTCCAGCCGCAGGGTGACGCCATCATCCGCCACCACACCATTCTCGCCCAGCATGAACCCATAGCGCGCGCGCCCCGGTTTCAGCGTGGACATTGCGACATAACCACAGAAATCCAGCAGCTCCGCCGCGCCCGGGCCGATCACCTCGATCTTGCCCAGGGGCGAGGCATCGTAGAGACCAAATGTCTCGCGCGCGCCCTTCGCCTCGGCCTGCGTATCGCTGTACTTGGCGGGTCGGCGCCAGCCGCCGTACTCTCCGAACATGGCGCCAAGGGCCGCGTGCTGTGGTTCCAGCGCGAGGCGCTTGAGCGGGTTGAACAATGCACCGCGCCGCATCCCGCCCAGGGCAGTCAGAGGAATGGGCGTGAAGGGCGGGCGGTAGATGGTCGTGCCGGTTTCGGGGATCGTGCGCCCGGTCAGTGCAGCCATCGCCGCGAGACCCGCGAAATTGGAACTGCGCCCCTGGTCGGTGGCCATGCCCAAGGTGGTGTAGCGCTTGAGATGTTCGACGCTGCGATAGCCCTCTTGTGCCGCCAGCTTCACGTCCTTGAGCGTGACGTCATTCTGCGGGTCGATCCAGACGCGCCCCCTGCCCTTTGGGTCCGGGCGCATGGGGGCAAGCGCCCAGGTGGCGCCGGCGGCGTTCGGGGCTGACCCCGTGCCGCCGCCTGCCGCATGCCCCTCTGCCAGCGCCGCGTTCAGGCCGAAGGTGCCATTGGCCGCCCCCGCCGGGATCAACGGCGATGTGCCGGGGCGCGGGATCAGCGCGTCCCTGTCCGCGTCCCAGTCCAGCTTGCCGCCCGCCTGGCAGTGCAGGTGCACGCTGGGCGTATAGCCGCCCGAGACCAGCGCGGTATCGGCGTCGATGTGCTGCCCTCCGGCGCGGACCCCGCCAAGGCTGCGCGTTCCCCTGGCCGCGTCGATCGCCACGCCCCGGCGCACTTCGACGCCCTCGGGCGCTGCGGGCGTGTCCTCTCGGGCATCCAGCAGGGTCACACGGCACCCCGCCTCTGCCAGCGCCGCGGCCACGGGATAGCTGCCGTCATTGCCCGTCGCCAGGACGATCCGACGTCCGGCCACGGCGCCATAAAGCACAAGATGATGCAGCGCCGCTTCGGCGGACATGACCCCCGGCAGATCGTTGTTCGCGAACCAGAGCGGCCGTTCGATGGCCCCCGCCGCCAGCACCACTTTCGCGGCACGGATGCGCCAATGGGAATCGCGCGCGCCCCGCTGCCAGGCCGCGAACAGCCCGTGATCGAAAGCCCCCCAAAGGGTCGTATCGGTCAGGACGCGGCCACCCGCCGCCTCGACCTTCTGCACCGTGTCGGCCACGAAGTCCTGCCAGGGCCCGCCCTCGATTTCTCCACCGCGCCAGCGCAGGGTGCCGCCGAGGGCGCCTGCCTCGTCCAGCAGCCAGACCGTGGCCCCCTGCCCCGCTGCGGCCCAGGCCGCCGCCAACCCTGCGGGACCGGCCCCGATCACCAGCAGATCACAACGGGCGGTGCGCTGCGGCGTGTCGCCGGGCGGGCGGTTGGACGGATCAAGACGACCGAGGCCCGCCATGCGGCGGATCATCGGTTCCCACCGCATCCAGCCGCCCGCCATGAAGGTCTTGTAGTAGAAACCCGCCGGCAAAAAGCGCTGCGCCAGGTCCAGCAGGCCCAGAGGATCGCGTGCGGCCTTGCGGGTATTGACGGCCCGCAGATCCATGCCGTCGCGCAGCGGCGTCAGCGTGGCACGGCAATTGGGCGTGGAGATCCCGCCGTGACCGGCATCGAACAGCGCGTTCGGCTCCTCTCCGCCAAGGCCCCAAAGACCGCGCGGGCGGTGATACTTGAAACTGCGGCCAAGCACGCGGGTGCCGGAGGCCAGCAGCGCCGAGGCCAGGGTATCGCCCGCGTAGCCTGTGTGCCGCTCTCCATCGAAGGTGAAGCGCAGGGGCCTGCCCCGGTCGATCTGCCCCAGTGTCGGATGGCGCCAGCCGCTCATGTCGCGGCCTCACTGCGCCCGGGCAGCGCCGCCGCGTCCAGCACCTCTCGGGTGACGGTATCGCGGGTCAGCAACAGGAATTCACCGCAGGTGAGATGCACCCAGACCTCTCGCGCCCGGCCTTTCGGCGCATCCGCGCCATAAAGGTAGTCGGACCAGGCGGTGTCCGTGACCTCGGGCGCCGGTTCAGGGCGATTCTTGCCCGCCTCGGCGGCAAAATGAAACTCGGTCTCGTCGCGGGGACCGCAGAAGGGACAGGGAAATATCTGCATCAGATCACTCCTGTTGGCTGCGGTCCGCGCACCAGACGCGGCGCGGAGCCTGTCCGCCGGGACGGGTTGTCCGGGGCCCGGTCAATGGGCGATCCCCGAACCCGCCGCCTCGTCGATCAGCCGGCCCTCGGCAAAGCGGGTCAGGTCGAAGGGGCGCGAAATCTCGTGGTGGGCGCCGGTGGCCAGCATATGCGCCAGCAGCCAGCCGCCCGCTGGGATCGCCTTGAAACCGCCGGTGCCCCAGCCGCAGTTGAGAAACAGCCCCTCTGGCCCGGCGGGTCCGAGGATGGGCGAGCTGTCGGGCACCACGTCCACCACGCCCGCCCATTGCCGCAGCAGTTTCAGCTGACCGAAGGCCGGGAACATTTCCAGCAGGCCGGAGACGATGGTTTCCTGCACCGGCAGGTTGCCGCGTTGGCCATGCGTCGGCACCCGGTCCAGTCCGCCGCCGAAGACAAGTTCGCCCTTGTCGGACTGACTGACATAGGTGCCGGTGCCGAGGTACAGCAGCACCGTGTCCAGCATCGGTTTCACGGGTTCCGAGACAAAGGCCTGCAAGGCGTAGTCATGGATCGGCAGGCGGATGCCAAGGGGCGCGACGAGGCCCGGCGTGGCCCCGGCGGCGGCGATGCCCAGGCGGTCGCAGGCGATGGGGCCCCGGTCGGTCTCGACCCCGGTGATGCGCGCCCCCGTGGTGGAGATCCCGGTGACGGTAGTGCCCTCGACGATGTCGACACCCAGCGCGCTGGCGGCACGGGCATAGCCCCAGGCCACCGCGTCATGGCGGGCGATGCCCGCGCGTCCCTGCCAGACACCGCCCAGGCACTGGTAACGCGCGTCGGGCGCGTCGTTCAGCAACGGCAGGCGGGCGCGGGCCTCCTGCGGTCCCATCAGGCTGCCGTCCACGCCGTTCAGCATCATGGCATTGGCGATGCGGGCGCAGATCTCCATCTGCATCGGCGTGTGGGCGGCAATCAGCATGCCGCGCTGGCTGAGCATGACGTTGTAGTTCAGCTCCTTGCTCAGCCCCTCGTAGAGTCGCAACGCGAGGTCATAGAGCGCCACGCTTTCGGGATAGAAGTAGTTGGACCGGATCACCGTTGTGTTGCGCCCGGTATTGCCGCCCCCGATCCATCCCTTTTCCAGCACGGCAACCCGCCTGACCCCGTGGTTCTTCGCCAGGTAATAAGCCGTTGCCAACCCGTGCCCGCCACCGCCGATGATCACCGCGTCATAGGCGGGTTTCGGATCTGGCTTGCGCCAGGCCGGGCGCCAGCCCCGGTGGCCGCGCAGCCCCTCCCGGGCCAGTGCGAGGGCGGAATAGCGGGTCATTCGGCCAGGCTCCGGGCAATGCGCCTGAAATCTTCGACCTCGCTCGGGGCGGGGTGCTGGCCGGTGAAGCAATAGAGATACCCCTCGACCCGTGACAGGCGCTCCTCCAGCGTTTCGGACAGTTCCAGGGCGTAGTACCCGATCTGCTGGTAATAAAGCACGCGGGCGCGGATGTCGGCCTCTGCCGGGGCATAGCCGTGGCGGGCGAACATCTGCGCGATGGCCTCTTGCCGGGCCGTGTCCGACCGGTCGAGGGCGGCGCGCACCGTGTCATCGCGGCGCGCCCATTCCCGGACGGCGAAATCCAGCCGGTGGTTGAAGCCTTTCGGGTCCACCACGCAGCGAAAGAAATTGTTGAGCGCGGCGGTGATGGTCGGCGCGGGCAACCCGGCATGGGCGATCATGACGCCGGTGTTGGTCCGCTCCCATTCGGACAGCAACTGAACCAGCAGGTCCTGCCGGCTCTGGAAGTACCAGTAGAAGGACGAGCGCGACACGCCCAGGCGCGCGCCGATGGTCAGCACCTTGACCGATTGCACGCCGTCGGAAATCAAGACTTCCATCGCTGCATGCAGCCAATCCTCTCGTGTGACCTTGGTATTGCCGGGGAGGTCTGGGACCTCGGCCTGTCGCTGCTTTCCGCTGTCATCTCCTGCCATCAATCCGCCGGCGCCGCGCCGCCCTCCCCGGTGCGTTTGGCAATGAACCCATCCAGCGCGGCCAGCCGGTCGCCGGTGGCACAGGCCGGGGCCTTGTGATCAGCCAGGATCTGCTGCCAGAGCCCCAGCGCGCGGTCGTTGGCATCCAGGCTGCCGCGTTCGGTCCAGGTACCGAAGTTCGACCAGTCCGCCACCAGCGGCTCGTAAAAGGCGGTGGCGTAGCGCTCCATCGTATGCGCGCAGCCGAAGAAATGCCCGCCGGGCTGCACCTCGGCCAGGGCGTCAAAGCCGATCTCCGCATCGGAACAGGGCGTTGCGGCGCAAAGCTCTGCCATGACCTGGACCATCTCCATGTCTGTGATGAACTTCTCGTAGCTGACGGTCAGCCCGCCCTCGATCCAGCCCGCCGCATGGATGACGATGGATGCGCCGGACATCAGCGCGCCCCAGGCGCTGATCTCTGTCTCATGCGCGGCCTGCGCATCGTTGGTGTTGGCCGCGCATCCGGCGGCATTGCGCCAGGGCAGCCCGACGAGACGCGCCAATTGCCCGGCGGCCAGGCTTGCCTTGACCTGTTCAGGAGTGCCGAAGGCCGGGGCGCCGCTTTTCATGTCGACGTTCGAGGCGAAGGCACCGTAGCAGACCGGCGCGCCCGGGCGGGCCAGTTGGGTCAGGGTGATGCCGGCCAGCGCCTCGGCATGGCTGAGCGTGACCGCGCCTGCCACCGTCACCGGCGCCATCGCCCCCATCAGGCAGAAGGGGGTGACGACCGAGGGCTGGCCGTAGCGGGCGAAGTCGATCAACCCCTGCGCCATCGGAATGTCGATCTGACGTGGCGAGTTGGTGTTGATGATCGTGTAGCAATGCGGCTGCGTGCGGAATTCGACCTCGGACAGGCCGCGGAATTCGGCAATCATCTCGAAGGCGTCCAGTGCCTGCGACGTCCCGCGCGAAAAGACAAAGGGCACCTTGTCCGAGACACTCAGCTGCATCCGGGTAAAGGCGTAGTGGCGCAGGTGGATGGGGATGTCCTGCGGCTCCACTCCGGGCGAAAGCATCTGGATCGCGTCGAAATGCTGAACCAGTTTCGTCAGTTCCTCGACATCGCGCAATGTGCCCGCGCGGCGGCCGCGCAGGAGGTCGGAACAATTCGGCGCCCCTGCACCGGACTGAAAGGCAAGCGTGCCCAGGGCCATGTCCAGATCGCGCGAGGGATCGCCGCCATGCAGGGTGAACTGGCGGGGCGCGGAGGCCAGCGCCGCCTCGACCACCTCTTGCCCGATGCGGACCATCTGGCTGTCCTCGTCCACGATGCAGCCCGCCTGCGCGTAGAGTTTGCGCGCCTCGGGCAGCAGCACCTTGAGGCCCAGCTCCGAGAGCACGCGGAGGGCGGTGGCGTGGATGGCCTCGATGCGGTCCTGCGTGAAAACCGTCTGCGGGGTGAACGGGTTGGTCAACTGGCGATAGTTGACCTTGCGGGCCGGGGCCGCATCGTCACCACCGCGTTTGCGGCGGCGACGGGCCGGGGTCTGTGCCTCGGTGGCCATCAGACCGGCTTGCCGCGCATGGCGTTGCCCGCCGGATCGTAGGGCGACGGCGCGATCACGCGCGCGGGACGTTCGGCGCCAACCACATGGACGGTCAATTCCGTGCCCTCGGCTGCTGCATCCGCATCCATCATGGCCAGGGCGTAGGATTTGCCCAGCGTGTGGCCATAGCCACCAGAGGTGACAAAGCCCACGCGCCTGCCATCCATCCAGACCGGCTCATACCCACTGGCATCGGCGTCGGTGGCATCCACTTCCAGCGTCACGACACGGCGCTTTGCCCCCGCCGCGCGTTCCTTCAACGCGACCTCCTTGCCGATGAAGTCCTTGTCCCAGTCGATCCAGCGGTCCATGCCGGTTTCGCCCGGCGTGTAGCCCTGGGTAAATTCCGCCGACCATATGCCAAAGCTCTTTTCCAGCCTGAGCGAGAGCATCGCGTTGAAGCCGTATTCGCGGATCTCCTCGTCGGCCCCCGCCTGCAGCAGCAGTTCCCGCAGCTTGATGTGATCGCCCATGCGCACGTTGATCTCATACCCCAGTTCGCCGGCGACGGACATGCGGGCGACACGGGCGCGGAACAGGCCAACATCCAGCGCGGCACAGCCCATGAAAGGCAGATCGCCCGCGCCCTCGCAGACCTTTTCGATGACGGCGCGCGAGCGCGGTCCGGTCAGGGCAAAGCCGCAGACCTCTTCGCCCAGGTCACGGATGCTAACACCCTCGTCCAGGTGATCCTGGAACCAGCGCATGTGCCATTCGCGCAGGTAGTAGCTGCCCATGATCCACCAAGTGCCGTCGCCCCAGTTCATCACTGTCAGGTCGCCCTTGAGCCGTCCGCCCGGTTCCAGCATCGGCGCCAGTTTCGCGCGGCCCGGCCCGGGCAGTTTCGAAGCCATGACCCGATCAAGCCACTTTTCCGCGTTCGGCCCCGAGACCTCGAACCGCGAAAACCCGGTGATGTCCACCATGCCCACCTTTTCGCGGACGTGGCGGCATTCCTCGCCCACGATGTCGAAGGCGTTCGAGCGTTTCAGCGTCGGCACTTCTTCGAACCCCTGCGGCGCGAAATAGAGCGGCACCTCCAGGTCCCAGCTGCAGCCCCATTTGCAGCCCGCCTCGCTCATGGCCGTGTAGGCCGGCGCGGTCTTCAGCGGGCGCCCGGCGGGCAGTTGCTCGTTCGGGTAGGTCATGACGAAACGGCGGGAATAGAACTGGCCGGTCGTCTCCTTGATGTACCGCTTGTTCTGGGCGTAGTCGCCGTAGCGCGCCACATCCATCGGCCAGGCATCGGCCTCCGGCTCGCCGTGGATCATCCATTCGGCCAGCGTCTTGCCGACACCGCCGCCCTGAAGGAAGCCGGCCATGACCGCACAGGCGGTCCAGTAACCGCGCTTGCCGCGCACCGGACCGACCAGCGGGTTGCCATCGGGCGAGAAGGTGAAGGCGCCGTTGACCCAGGTCTTGACCCCGGTGTTTTCCAGCACCGGATAGCGGTGAAAGCCACAGGTCAGCTCATGCTCGATCCGGTCGGTCTGTTCCTGGAACAGTTCCATCCCGTAATCCCAGGGCGCGCCGTCCATCGCCCAGTGTTCATGTTCGACCTCGTAGATGCCCAGCAGCAGCCCCTTCTGGTCCTGCCGCATGTAGGTGAACCCCTCGAGGTCGACTGTCATTGGCACCTCGAAATCCAGAGCCGCGATCTCGGGGATGCTCTCGGTCACGAGGTAGTGGTGTTTCAAAGGCGAGACCGGCAATTCGATCCCCGCCATGCGGCCCACCTGTTTCGCCCAGAGGCCCGCGGCGTTGACCACATGCTCGCAGGTGATGGTGCCCTTGTCGGTCACCACCTTCCAGCCGTCCGCCACCTGTTCCAACGACTCGACCCTGGTGTGTTCGAAATAGCTGGCGCCGCGTTTCTTCGCGGCCACGGCATAGGCATGGACGGTGCCGGTGGTGTCGATGTACCCCTCGCGGTCGGCCCACATGGCGCCAAGGACACCCTCGGTCGACATGATCGGGCAGCGGCGCTGCGCCTCTTCGGGGGTCAGCAACTCGCAATCGTCGATGCCGATGGACTGGAACACGCGGTAGTTGGCCTGCAGCCATTCCCAGCGGTCCGGCGTACCCGCAAGCGTCAGCCCGCCGGTCATGTGCAGCCCGATGTTCTGGCCGCTTTCCTGTTCGATCTCGGAAAGCAGGTCGATCGTATAGGCCTGCAGCGCGGCCATGTTCGGATCGGCGTTCAGCGCGTGAATGCCCCCCGCCGCGTGCCAGGAACTGCCGGCTGTCAGGACGGACCGTTCCAGCAGGCAGACATCGGTCCAGCCGAACTTGGCAAGGTGATACAGCACCGAGGCGCCGACGACGCCCCCACCGATCACGACCACACGGTAATGCGTATTCATCTCCGTCCCTCCCCGGATTCGTTTTTGACAGGCTAGGAAGGGTGTCCGCTCAAGTCTAGACAGAAATGTCCAGAGATTGACACAGGAGCGACAGACCGGGCCGAAGGACCTGCGATTTTCCATCTCTTCGGGGACAGGGCTGGGCCCGTCACGGTGTGACGGGCCCAGCTATGCGTCGCGTGTCGCCAGCACGGCGACCGGCCAAGGCAGGTTGCAACGCAGGGCTGCCCGGTTCAGCACGTCACTCCGGGCACTACAGGTCTTGCGATCGGCTTTGCGGTCGAATGCGTCCCGGCGGCTGCCACCGGATCGGGCGCGCAGCCGTCGTTTCCTTCGACAAAGTTCCGGCGGCTCAGGCGGCGTCTATGCGGCCCGCAAGTCTTGCCCGGATCGACGGCGGCACAAGGCGGGCCGCGCTGATGCGGGGCATGTCCAGTTCGGGCACGGTCCGCTCTTCGCCATAAAGCGCCATGTATTCGGCGGCATTGTCGAATTTGCCCCGGGCCGCATAGTCGATGAAGGTTTCCGCAGGCACCCCATTGGCGAGGACAACGTCATGAGCCTCGGTCTCGACATGGTAATACGTGAATGTCCCGGGCATCTCTGACAGAGCCGTGAAAAGGATCGTGTCGCCGTTGACCAGTGCCCCGGCATTGATCACGAGCCCGTCGATGATCAGCCCGTGATCCGAAGTCAGGAAGAGATCGTTGCGCGGAAGCCCGTTCCCCAACGCCCCTGAAGAAATCCGGACCGGTGCGCATTCGGGCCTGGTGAACATGGTCTTGCGGATCGTCTGGTGGCCGATCCACTTCACCGGCACGGTCTTGCCGGATGCGGTCACGACCGGATCGCCAATGCGCAGGGCTTCGACGGGCACCTCGCCTGCGGGTGTCGTGATGGACGTGCCTGCAAGAAAGCAGAACGTATATGGGGTGGAGGTGTCGATGGTGACGGTATCGCCAACGCTCAGGCTGGAATCATTGGTAGAATAGAAAAAACTCAAGGTACCAAAAGTCACGATGCCTTCCCCCGGGACGATCCCTTGCAGGGTTTCGGTAAAACTTCCGCCGGAGGTCGCCGTCAACTGGGCGCCGGGCGCAATGGAGCCATCATTCACACCGTCGGCCGTGTCCTCGAACAGGGTCGGACTGGCGTCATAGACGCTGTTGATTTGGAACGTGCCGCCGCCGAGCGCCGTTACGGTGTAAAACCCGTTGAAAGTTTCCGACATCTCAAGTCATCTCCCGATCCGCTTCTGAAAAAACAATGCAAGAAACGCCTCACCCATAAACGAAACAGTCGTTCACGGCGCCCAGTCGGACCCGGACGATACCTCACCCCCAATTCATCGACCCGGCACACCTCCCGGTCAAGCCTTGCCTTGACGCGCCGACACCGGCGTCGGCCCGACATGCGTGCTGGTCTGCGGCTCAGGCGAGGACGATACAGCCCGAGGTCCAATGACGCGAATACGGGCACAGGGCAACCTGCCCGCCCGGTCGGATCAGGCTGTCACATCCTCGGACAGGTCGTCTTCTTCCTCTTCGGGAAGGTCGAAACTGTCCCACTTGGAGGCATTCGGCAGCATCAGCTGCTCATAGAAACCGCCCGCGCCAAAGGGGTCGTCTCCGCCTGGCACCGGATCGGGCGTCGGGTCCGGCGTGGGCTCCGGGTGGGGATCTTCCGGCGGCGCGCCCTGCCATCTGCCGGCGTAGCTGTCCAGGAACTGCGCATAGAACCCGCCCGGGGAAAAGGCATCTCCGGCAGGGGGCTGCTCGGGTTCCGGGTCCTCCGGGGCCGGGTCCTCTGGCGTTGGATCTTCGGGTTCCGGATCCTCCGGTTGCGGCTCTTCCGGCTCTGGCTCTGGCTCTGGCTCTGGCAGGGGGCCGTCCACCCGCTCTCCATCCACCAGGCTGTATTGCTCGGAAACATACTCGCGCAGGACCCAGTCGGTGTAGGGTTCGCGCAGGTCGCCGTTCTCGTCGGTCACCGCCGGATCGAAAGCCGCGTAGGTCTCGAAGACAGATGTGACCAGAGCGGTTTCGTCCGGGGTCAGGTTCTCTTCCCCGGCCCAGCTTTCGTATCCGGTGTAAAGCGTGACGCCGACATTCTGGCCGTAAAGCTCCAGCGCCGCCTCGGCAAATTCGGTTGTGTGAACGTGGTCGCTGTGCTCGATCTCGCTGGAGTCATCCTGCAACATCACCTCTTGCGGGGCGTGCCGTGTCATGATCGCGCCCAGGACCTGGGTCAGCTCGCCAGAAGTGTAGGTCACCGCGCCATCGACGGTCGTTACCTCGTCCAGCACACCCTCGGCCAGCAGTTCGAGACTTCCAAAGCCATAAGGCTCGGTGCCCGCGCCATCGATTCCGTCAGGCGTGCGCAGGAAGTAGAGCCGCACCTGAGGCGCATCCGCCAGGTAGCTGCTCTGCACCTCCCAGGCCTCGCCACCGATGTCGAGGGTCACGGTCTCATCCACCCAGGCCTCCGGGTCAGAGCCCGCCATCTGCGCATAGGCGGCCTTGGCCCCGGCCTCGCGCGCCTCCCAATAGTCGGCGTCCTGTCCGGCATCCCCCGCAGTGACGTAGACCGTGGTCATGGGATCCCCCGCGGCGATGGTCTCGGCGATGGTGGGATTCATGAACAAGAGATCGTCGTCGGTATGCGCGACAATCGCCATGTCGCCCCCCGGGTCTGCCGGGCTGAGCGGCTCGACCGTCAAGTCGATCACGGTGGGATCAAACTCGGTCGCCGGGCCGGTCAGGTCATAGACCGGAAGTCCGACCGGCACCTCGGCCTGCATCTGCGCCACGGGCTGGTCGTCCTTGAGGATCGACATCACGCCGGCATCGTCGATCTGGGCCGAATAGGTGGCCGTTTCCCCGGCCACCAACGCATCCTCGGCCACCAGGCGATAGGTCTCGTCTCCCTGGATGAAATCAAAGTAGAGATCGGCGCTGGCCCCCAGCTGGCCAAAGACCAGTTGCGGCGCCTCTCCCTGTGCGCCCAAGGCCACCAGGGGCTTTGACGTGCCGCCGCCAAGCGTGTCGAATTGCAGCGCCACGTCGATACGCAGCGGGCCAGTGAACAATCCGTTCAAGGTCGGCAAAGCCATTCGCCCAAGATCCCTGTTCTGCTGCAGGCCCTTTCGTGCCGGGGGCCTGCCGTTCCAGTCCGGGCGCGGGGTGCGCCCGAATCTGGCCAAGAAAATGCCACACTCTTACCCGGCGGCACCTTACACATACCACCATTGCGCGAGTCCGGATTTGCGATCCAGTCCCGGAAACACTCTGTTCCGGGTTCGCAGACGAAACAAAGCCCTTTCCTTGCGCAGACTTGTGCCAACATTGCCCCAAAGGCGCGCAACGCCGTGACCCTTCTGCCACGCAGACGGCAACAAGGACCGGCCCACCGCCCCGAATCGCAACGAGGCCCGCGCAAGCGCCTATGCTGTCGCGACCCAAAGACGGATCCGACGGATGCCCCTGCCCCTTCGCCGTATCGCCGCCCTTTCGATGCTGCTGGTCTTTTGCCTGATGCTGCCCCGCGCGCTGGCAGCTCAACCGGAGGGGCATACCGGCTGGCCCGGCGACTGGCAGACGTTCTGGTCCTCCGGAGAGGCCTTTCTGATACTGCAACAACGCGGCGACGCGGTCAGCGGCACCTACCAGCCCGGCGACGGCTCGGTCACCGGCACAACGCGCGACGGCGTCCTGCGCGGCACATGGTCCGAGGGTGGGGAAAGCGGCGACTTCATCTTTGTGCTGTCGGCGGACGGGCAGAGCTTTGCCGGGCGTTTCGGGTCAGGCGACTGGTGGAACGGGCATCGCGCCGCGATCGCCCAGCAACAACGCCCCACCTGGTTCAGCGGCGCCACTCCGCAGGCCACGCTGCGCAGCATCCTCGCCGCGGGCAATGACGCCATCTACCACGGGCGCGAAGGCCAGGTGCGCTGGATCGAACCCCTGCTGACCTACGATGGCCCGGAGGGGGACTCGTCGGACCGGGAACGACGGCGGCGCGCGCTCTGGCACATTCTCGATATCTCGACCTTCCGGCTTTGGGATGCACCGGTCCCGCGTGCCGGGGCAGAACCTGGCGAGACGCTGGCCTTCGAGATCAGCCCGGCAGGCACAAGCGCCGACCACAGCCTGCGGTTCCGCCTGGGCGCCGAGGGACTGTGGCAGCTGGTCGTCCCGCCCGCCGTGATCCTGCAGGCAGATCTGGAACGACTGATTGATGCCCGGGGGCACGACACGCTTGAGGCGCTCGAACGGGCGCGGGCCGGCAGTCCGCGCATGGTGATGATGGACTTCCTCCTGGGCGCCAAGGACTGGGACGGCGCGGGCGATACCCGCGCACTGCGGGCGCTGAACCTTGATCACGTCCCGCGTCAGTTGCGCCGGATCGAGGGCGCGCTGATGGCCGATTACCTGCGCCAGAGCATCGACCGGATCGGCTTTATCTACTGGCAGGAGATTCCCGACGATCCCAACCGCCCCCTGCCCTATGTCTATTATCGCCATCCGGTCGGCGACATCACCATCGCACCAACGGACATCCTCGACGGCGAGGGGCGCCCCATGGAGCGGCGCTGGCGTTTCTCGCGCGAGACGATGGCAGAGCTGCCAGACATCTACGCGGCCCTCGAAAAGATGCCCCTTGCTCCCGGCCTGACCACGCCGCCGCCCCTGTCACAGTTCTTTGCCACGCGGCAGGCGGTCCTTGCGCGTGCCGGCTGGCTGCAGGCCGAGGCCTGGGGACTGGAGACCTGGCAATGGCTGGGGGTCCTGACGTACCTGGGTGTCATGGCGCTGGTGCTGATGGCGGGATGGGCCGTCGCGCGCCGACTGGCAGGGCAGGATTCCTGGCAGGGACGCCTTGTAGGACAGTTGGCCGGCCCGGTCGGATTGATGGCCGCCGCCCTTCTGTTCCTTGACGCCAGCGAGCGGTTGGGCCTGACGTTGCGGGCTTTCGGCGCGGTGTCGGGCTTGTCCGCGATGCTGCTGATCCTGGCCAGCGCCGCGCTGGCCTACCGTGTCGTCTCGCTGATCTTTGGCGCGCTTATGGCCAAGGCGACCCAGACCCGTGCCTACACGGACGAAATCGTGCTGTCGCTGGCCCAGGGGCTGATGAAACTGTTGATCGTCGTCGGGGCGGTGATCGGCTGCGCCGATGTTGCCGGCCTGCCGTACGAGGGGGTCCTGACCGGTCTGGGGATCGGTGGCGTGGCCCTGGCCTTTGCCGCACGCGAAACCGTGTCCAACATCATAGGCGGCGCGATCCTTCTGTCGGACCGCCCCTTCCGCAAGGGCGACCTGGTCGAGGCAGCCAACACGCTGGCCGTGATCGAGACGGTGGGCCTGCGGTCGACGCGCCTGCGCAAGCTGGACGACACCCTGATGATCGTGCCCAACGCCCAGCTTTCGGACCAGGTGATATCCAACTGGGGCAGCCGGCGGAGGCGTCGCGTGCTGATGAAGATCGGCCTCACCTACGAAACCCCGCGTGCGCAACTGGAACAGTTCGTGGCGCGGCTGATGGAGATCTACCGCGATCAGCCGGAGGCCGAGACAGACAATGTGACCATCGGCATCAAGTCGCTTGGCCCCCACAGCATCGACATCGAGCTATGGGGGCACTTTCGCGTCTTCAGCTACGAGGCGCAGATCGCCGCGCAACAGGCGCTGATCCTCGACATCCTGTCCCTGGCCGAAGAGTTGGGCGTCAGCTTTGCCTATCCGACGCAGACCGTGCACCTGGCCGCGGACAATGGCGGGGTCCCGACCACGGCATAGACTGCGGCCAAAGGCTCCGGTCAGATCGACAACCGCCGTTTCCGGGCGCCTCCGCGCCTTTGCGGCTGTGGCAAGGGTAGATCCAGCGGCACCGCTGGACGGCGGATGGATTGGTGCAGCAGGTCGCAGAACACCGCCACCGCCGGATCCGTGCCGGCAAAGGGCTGGGCCCGCATCCAGGCACGCACAGCTTCTTCCTCGTAGCTTGCGCAGCCCGGCAGGCTGCCAAGCCATTGCATGTAGCCCATGCTTGCCAGTTCCCGGGCCCGTTCCGGTGTTTCGGCCCGTGTCTGTAAAAGGGTCAGCACCCGTTCGATCGTCATCGCGCCCTCCGCGCAAAGCTGGGGCGGGGATCATGGATCGGCGGCAGGACGGGCGGCAGGTTGCCATTCGTCTTTCGCGTCTCCGGGGCACCCCGCCCGGGTTGAGTGGCTTGGGCGCAGGGCGCCCGGCGATGGCAGGTCTCCTGACTTGCGGGTCAAGGCGCAGTCCCGAACCTTCCCGGGCCGTGCGGCCCAGTGGTCACTTCGGGATGGCTCGCCGCTTACAGTTGCGGGGGCAGTCGCGGATTTGGGGCATGGCCCCGCACCGCGTTCCCTTTTCAGACCGCGCGGACGCGGTCACCATCACAGGCCAAAGTGGCGCAGCATCTTGCCGCGGTCAAGCGGTTCGCGCCCCGGACCATCGCTTGTGCCAGAGCGTCGCAGGCGACAGACTGCGGGCGTGGGCCAGATCACCGTCAAACAACTCGAAGCCTTCGTGCAGGTGGCCGACCTGGCCAGTTTCCACCGCGCGGCGGAACGGCTGAACACCACGCAGCCCAATATCTCGACCCGGATTTCGGCGCTTGAATCGCTGCTGCGGCTGCGCCTTTTCAACCGCGATGCCGGGTCGCTCCGGCTGACGCCGACGGGGCGCAAGATACTGCCCCGCGCCCGGGCCGTGCTGACCGCGATGGACGGCTTCCTGGCCGCAGCCGGAGAGGATCATCTGTTCGAGGGCGTGCTGCGCCTCGGCGTGACAGAGATGATCTGTGCACAGCTGGCTGGGTCCATTCCTGCGCGTCCTCAAGGACCGGTTTCCGGCCATCGACGTGGAACTGACCGTGGACCTCTCGGCCAGCCTTTCGCCGTCGCTGTTCAGCCGGGGGCTGGACCTGACGCTGCAAAGCGGGCCGTTCGGACGGCAGATCTCGGGCGGCGTGGACCTCGGCGAGTTTCCGCAGGTCTGGGTCGCGGCGCCGGGGCTGGGCTTGCAGGGTCGCGCGTTGAGCCTGCGCGACATCGCGCGGCACCCGGTGCTGACCCATGCGCACGGCACCCTGCCCATCGAGCAGTTGCGCGACCATATCGCGACCAGGCGGCTGGTGCCACTGCGTTACCTCTGGGTGCCGGACCCACTGCGATTTCGCGCACGCTACGACGCCGGTCTGGCGCCCTCCTATGTCATGCGCGCGGCGGAACTGGCGCAAGAGGTGGCCCGGGCGCATCTGGAGGCGGCCGAGGATCAGGAAAAGCGATCCTCTTGATCCGATCAAATAATTGGATTGCATTGCGGTGGCTCGCTAGGTTTCCCGGTATCGCTGACAGGAGCCTTTCATGCCCGAACCACAGTATCGCCTTGGCGTCGACATCGGCGGCACCTTCACCGACGTGGTGCTGGAAGGACCGGATGGGCTGACCTCGACCAAGGTGCTGACCACCTACGCCGCTCCGGAAGAGGCCATTGTCGAGGGGCTGCACCGGGTCTGTGACCTGGCGGGCGTGGGGCCCGGGCGGATTTCCCAGGTGATCCACGGCACGACTTTGGCCACCAATGCCCTGATCGAGCGGCGCGGCGCGAAAACCGCGTTGGTCACGACCGAGGGCTTTCGCGACGTGATCGAGATGCGCACCGAAAGCCGGTTCGAGCAATACGACCTGAACCTCGTGCTGCCCGAGCCTCTCCTGCCCCGCAACCGGCGATACACGCTGCGCGAACGCATGGACGCGGATGGCGGCGTGCTGATCCCGCTGGACCGGGCCGAGGTCGAGGCCCTGGCCGACAGGCTGCGCGCGGGGGGCTATGACAGCGTGGCCGTTGGCCTGTTGCACGCCTATGCCAACGACGCGCATGAGCGCATGGTGGCCGAGGTGCTGGCCGAAGCTTTGCCGGGTGTGGATGTCTCGCTGTCCTCCGAAGTCTCGCCGCAGATGCGCGAATACGAGCGATTCAACACCACAATCGCCAATGCCTATATCCGCCCGCTGATGGCGTCCTACCTTGGTCGCCTGAAGGATCGCCTGGCACATGAGGGCGCGGCGTGCCCGGTCTTCCTGATGCATTCGGGCGGCGGCATCCTCTCGCTGGAAATGGCGACGAAATTCCCGGTGCGGCTGGTCGAAAGCGGCCCCGCCGGGGGCGCGATCTTTGCGGCCGAGATTGCCGCGCGGCACGGGCTGGACCGGGTGCTGAGCTTCGACATGGGCGGGACGACGGCCAAGATCTGCCTGATCCGCGACATGGCACCCAAGACGGCGCGGGTTTTCGAGGTGGCGCGCAGTTACCGGTTCAAGAAGGGGTCCGGGATGCCAATCTCGATCCCGGTGATCGACATGGTCGAAATCGGCGCCGGCGGCGGGTCGCTGGCCTCGGTGGATGCGATGAACCAGATCCGCGTCGGCCCGGAAAGCGCCGGGTCCGAACCCGGCCCGGCCTGTTACGGGCGCGACGGGACGCGGCCCGCCGTGACCGATGCGGACCTTGTCCTGGGCAAGCTGGACCCTGCGAATTTCGCCGGGGGGTCCATCACGCTGCACCCGGACCGCGCAGAGGCGGCGCTACAGACAGAGATCGGCGAAACGCTGGAGATGGACGCGCTGGAGGCCGCCTATGGGCTGGCTGAGGTGGTGGACGAGAACATGGCCAATGCCGCCCGCGTGCACGCGGTGGAAAACGGCGAGGACCTGAGCCGCTACACGATGATCGCCTTTGGCGGCGCGGCCCCGCTGCATGCTGCGCGGCTGTGTGAGAAACTGGGCGTGGCGCGCTGCCTCGTGCCGCAAGGCGCCGGTGTTGGATCTGCCATCGGCTTCCTGCGCGCGCCTTTCAGCTTCGAGGCGAACCGCTCGGTCTTTACCCGGATGCGCGACTTCGATGCCGCGACGGTCAAAGCGCTGTTTGCGGAACTGCGCGAGGAGGCGGAAAGCTTCGTGCGCACCTGCGATGCCACGGCGCCCATCGAGGCCGAGGCCAAGGTCTTCATGCGCTATGCCGGTCAGGGTTGGGAAATCCCCGTGCCTGTTCCACCCAAGGACATGGCCGCACCGGATGGCGACCGCCTGCTGAGCCGGTTCGAGGCCGAATACACCGCCCTGTTCGGCCGCACGGTCGAGGGGCTGGAGGCGGAAATCACGGTCTGGTCCGTCAACGCCTTCACCACCCGGCCCGCCGCCCGACGCATCCCCGCCCCCACGCGCACCGCGCGGATGACGGGCACGGCCACACGACCGCTCTTTGATCCGGCGCGGGGCGAGCGCCTGACGGCGCAGGTGCTGCCGCGCACCGATCTGCCCGCAGGGGCGCTTGTCACCGGACCCGCGTTGATCACAGAGGACGAGACCACCGTCGTCGTCCCCGCCAGCCGCGAGGTCATCGCACTGCCAGATGGCACGCTGGACGTGCACCTGCCGCAGCCCGCAGACCTAAAGGACGCCGCCCATGTCTGAACCGTCGAAAGTCGCCTACCAGGTGATGTGGACGCGCCTGATCTCGGTCGTCGAGGAGCAGGCGCAGGCGCTGGTGCGCACGGCCTTTTCCCCCTCCGTGCGCGAGGCGGGGGACCTCAGCGCCGGGGTCTACGATGCCGAAGGTCAGATGCTGGCGCAGGCGGTCACCGGGACGCCGGGCCATGTCAACGCGATGGCCGATGCGGTGGGCCATTTCATCCGCCGCATCGGGCGACAGGCGATGTTTCCCGGCGACGTCTACCTGACCAACGACCCTTGGGAAGGCACCGGCCACAAGCATGACATAACCGTGGTCACGCCGGTCTTTCGCGACGAGGTGCTGATCGGGTTTTTCGCCTGCACCGCGCATGTGACCGACATCGGCGGGCGCGGCTTTGGCGCAGATGCCAATGACGTGCACGAGGAAGGGCTGTACCTGCCGATCATGAAATTCGCCGAACGGGGCAAGGTCGACCGCACGCTGTTGCAGATCATCCGGGGCAACGTGCGCGAACCCGACCAGCTGGTGGGCGACATTCACGCGCTGGCCACCTGCAACGAGATCGGGCAGCGGCGCCTGCTGGAGATGATGGAGGAATTCGCGCTATCCGATCTTGCGGGCGTGTCCGAGTTCATCCTCACCAACTCTCGCAAGGCCACGCTTGAGCGGATCAATGCGCTGACACCCGGCACCGCCGAGGGGCACATGAGGATCGACGGCTATGCCACGCCGATCGACCTGCATGTGAATCTTAGCATCGAAGCCGACCGCATCCTGTGTGACTGGACCGGGACCAGCGGTGTCGATCCCAAGGGCATCAACGTGCCGATGGTCTATACCAAGGCCTATGCCTGCTACGCGCTGAAATGCGCCATCGCGCCGGAGATCCCGAACAATGCCGCCTCTCTGGCGCCCTTCGAGGTGACGGCACCGGAGGGGAGCATCGTCAACGCCCCCTTCCCCGCGCCCGTCGCCCTGCGCCATATCATCGGCCACATGGTGCCCGACACGGTCTATGACGCTTTGGACAAGCTCTTGCCCGACACCGTGCCCGCCGAGGGCGCCGGCTGCCTGTGCAACTTCATGCTGTCGCTGCGGCCCGCGCCCGGGGCCACGAATGCACGGCGGGCCGAAGTGCTGACCTTCAATTCGGGCGGATCGGGCGCACGGCCCGGGCTGGACGGGATGAGCGCCACGGCCTTCCCCTCGGGTGTGATGACCATGCCGGTCGAGGCCACCGAACAGGCCGGGCCGGTGATCGTCTGGCGCAAGGAGTTGCGGCCGGACAGCGGCGGCGCGGGCCGGTATCGCGGCGGGCTGGGCCAGTTCATGGTGGTCGGTGCGCGCGAGGGCCATGTCTTTGACTTTTCCGCCATGCTGGACCGGGTCGATCACCCGGCGCGCGGGCGGCGCGGCGGCGAGAGCGGCGGCGCGACGGTGATTGCCCGGTCGGACGGGACCGCGATGCGCGGCAAGGGGCGGCAAAGTGTGCCCGAAGGGCAGCGCGTGGAGATGGAATTCCCCGGCGGGGGCGGCTATGGCACGCCGTCGATGCGCGATCCGGCGCAGGTCCGCCGTGACCTTGCGCTGGGATACATCACGCCCGACCACGCGGTCACGCAGTATGGCATGACAGCCGAAGAGGCCGCGCAGATCATGAAACGTGCCCAAGACGGAGAGGTCTTTTGATGGCAGCCCCCGGTTTCTCTCCCACGCCCACGAAAACCACCTATGACGTGGTCATCATCGGTGGTGCGATCATGGGATCGGCCACTGCATGGTTCCTGTCGGACAACCCCGATTTCAACGGGTCGGTGCTGGTGGTGGAACGTGACCCCAGCTATGCGCAATGCTCGACCGCGCATACCAACTCTAGCATCCGGCAGCAGTTTTCCGACCCCCTGAACATCCGCATTTCGCAGTTCACGGCCCGCTTCATCAAGGAGCTGCCGGAGCGGATGAACGACAGCCGCGTGCCCCGGCTGGACGTGCAGAATTATGGCTATCTCTACCTCGCCGACACCCCGGGCTTTGCCGAGGTCCTGCGCCGCAACGCCGAGGTGCAGCGGGCCGAGGGGGCGGGCACCGAGATCCTGAACCGGGACGAGATCGCCGCGCGCTACCCCTTCTACCAGCTTGACGACATCCTCGCCGGGTCGATCAACACCCGCGACGAGGGCTATTGGGACGGCGGCACGCTCTTCGACTGGTTCAGGCGCTCGGCCCGGGACCGGGGCGTGGAATATGTCGCGAACGAGGTCACGGCGCTGACCCGCGAGGGCGGGCGCATCACCCATGTCACCCTTGCCAGCGGCGAGCATATCGCCTGTGGCCATGTGGTGAACGCCTCTGGCCCCCGTGCGGCGCGCACCGCGGCAATGGCAGGGATCAAGCTGCCGGTGGAACCACGCAAACGCTTTACCTGGGTCTTTTCCGCCGAAACGCCGCTGGACCGCGAGTTGCCCCTGACCATCGACCCTTCGGGCGTACACGTCCGGCAGGATGGTCCGACGACCTACCTGGCCGGGGCCGCGCCCGAGGAGGATCTGGCCGTCGATCCAGGTGATTTCGTGATGGATCATGCCCGGTGGCAGGATCACGTCTGGCCGATCCTTGCCACGCGCATCCCCGCCTTCGAGACGATCCGTGTCGTGACCGAATGGGCAGGCCACTACGCCTACAACACGCTGGATCAGAACGCCATTCTGGGCCCGCACCCGGAGATCGGGAACTTCCTGTTCCAGAACGGGTTTTCGGGCCACGGGCTCCAGCAGAGCCCGGCAATGGGGCGAGGTCTCGCGGAGTGGCTGACCTATGGCGAGTACCGCAGCCTCGACCTGACGCCCTTCAGCTTTGACCGCATCACCAAAGGCCACCCGATGATCGAACGCGCCGTGATATGACGCACGGCAGAAGGAAAGGACACGCCATGAAGAAACTCGTTTTGACCGGCGCCGCGGGGCGGCTGGGGTCTTACCTGCGCGAGCCGCTGTCGATGATGGCCGACGAACTGGTATCGACGGACATCGCCGAGGGTATCGGCACGCTCTATCCTGGGGAACGCTATGTTCAGGCCGACCTTGCCGACCTGAACGCCATGTCGGAGGTGATCGAAGGGGCGGACATGGTGGTGCATTTCGGCGCCATCGGGGATGAGGCGCCGTTCGAAGAGATCCTTGGCCCCAACATCGTCGGCGCCTACAACGTCTGGGAGGCAGCGCACCGGCACGGCGTGCGGCGCGTGGTCTACGCCAGCTCGATCCACGCGGTCGGCATGTATCCCCGGCAAGAGCGCATCGGCACCGACGTACCGCACCGGCCCGACACGTTTTACGGGCTGGCCAAGTGTTTCGCCGAGGATCTGGCGCGCATGTACTGGGAAAAACGCGGGGTCGAGGCGGTTTGCCTGCGCATCCTTTCCTGCGCGCAGGTGACAGGGGCCCGGGCGCTGGGGACCTGGCTCAGCTACGGCGACCTGATCCAGCTGGTGGCTCGGGCGATCGACACGCCGACGACGGGGTTCACGGTAGTCTATGGCGTGTCGGACAACGACCGCTGCCCGGTGGACAATTCGGCGGCGCGCTACCTTGGATATGCGCCAAAGGACAACGCTGAACAGTTTGCCGCGCAGATCCTGGCCGCCGAAGGGCCGGGTGATCCGCGCGATCCTGCGCAGATGTGCCACGGCGGGCCATTCGCGGCGGTCGACCTTGGACAGAGCGGCCAAGCGCAAATGAACATCGTGCACGACCGCAAGGAGACCTGAGCGGCCATTGCACGGCGCCGCGGGTCAGCCGCTGGCGCCGTTGCGGATGTTCAGCATCTTGCGCAGCAGGCGCTTCAGCTCGGCGGTTTCGGTCACGGACAGTCCGGCGGCGCCACCGGACTCGTGCTCGGCCAGAATCGGCGCCAGCACCGCGACCCGCGCCTCGCCGGCCTCTGTCAGCCACAGTTCCATCGCGCGCTTGTCGTCCTCGGGAACGCGGCGCAGGATCAGGCCCTCGTCCTCCATCTGGCGCACCATCTTGGTCATGTGCGCCCGCTTGATGCTGAGCGCCTTGGCCAGCATTCCCTGGCGGATGCCCGGGTTCTCGTGCAGGACCATCAGAACCGTCAGCTCACCGGGGCGGATGTCCTCCGCCTCGAAAGAACGAAAGAAGCCGGCAAAACTCTTCAACTGGCCCAGGCGCAGCAGAAAGCCCAGCGCCTCGGACAGCGGGCCATACTGTACCTTGCCTTCGGAACGGTCCTTGCGGGGATCATCCACGACAGTGGCCTCCGGCGTCCTGCCCGGAACGGACTCTTGTCCTCTCAGCACCAATGGCCATGCAGATCCCCCCATGTTTCGCTGTTTGCGATATCGTTATTGTTTCCCAGTAGACAATTTTTTCGATTCGAGTCAACATCGCGCCCGTCAGACAGGGGGGTTCCCCCGGCCGTGCAGGAGGAGACATGGCCCATTTCCCGAGGCATGCGCGCCGATGCACCGGCGCAGACAGTGCCATCCAGGGCGCGTTCACGCGCCGCGCCGACGCTCCTCCCGTCGAGAAGGTGACCCGATGACCCCAGAATTGCTAGCACAGATCCTTGCCCGCACCCCAGGTTGGGCAGAGCAGGCCGCGCCTGCCGGGCTGGACGATACCGCCGTGGCCCAGATCCTGGGCGAGACCTTCAAGCTAGCCGAGGAAACCCTGGCTCCGCTGGCCTCCACGGCGGACGAGGCAGGCTGCCGGGTCGAGGGCGGGCGCGTGCGCACGCCCGAGGGGTATGGCGCCGCCTACCGCGCCCTTGGCGAAGGTGGCTGGCTGGCCGCCGACCTGCCCGAGGACCTGGGCGGCATGGGCCTGCCGCTGGCGCTGCATGTTGCCGCCGCCCTGCCGATGGAAGGCGCCGCCCTGCCCTTCATGATGCTGCCCGGCTCCAGCCGGGCGGCGGCCTTCTGTCTTGCGGCCAACGCGCCCGACCTGGCCGCGGAATGGTGCCCGAAACTGGCCGAGGGCACATGGGCCGCGACCATCTGTATTTCCGAACCGGATGCCGGGTCGGACGTGGGCCGTATCCGCACGCGGGCCGAGGAGGATGGCGATGGCTGGCGCATCTTCGGCACCAAGTGCTGGATCAGCTTCGGCGATCAGGACATGACCGACCGTATCGGCCACCTGCTTCTGGCCCGCACCGGCGCGCCAGAGGCCGGCACCCGCGGGCTGTCTCTTTTCCTTGTGCCCAATGTCACCGACGCGGGCGCGTCCAACGGCATCCACGTCGAACGCATCGAGGAAAAACTGGGCCTGCACGGCTCGCCCACCTGCGTGCTGCGCTTTGACGGGGCCGAGGGCGTGATGATCGGCGCGCCGGGGCGCGGGCTGCCGGCGCTGTTTCACATGATCGAGCGGATGCGCCTGCAGGTCGGCACCCAGGGGGCCGGCGTCGCCGCCACCTGCGCGCACCTTGCCCGCAGCTATGCCGAGGACCGTCGCCAGGGCGGCGCCCCCTCTGCCCCACCCGTCGCGCTGACCGCACACGCGGACATCCAGCGCATGCTGCTGACACTGGACGCCCGCGCGATGCTGCTGGCGGCGCTGGTGCTGGAAACGGCAACGGTGCTGGACATGGCAAAGGAGGGCGACGAAAGTGCCGCCGCGCTGGCGCCTTTCCTGCTGCCCTTGGCCAAGACCTTTGGCGGCGAGATGGGACAGGAAAGCGCCAGCGACACGATCCAGGTGCTGGGCGGCGCCGGTTATACCCGCGAATGGCCCGCCGAGCGCTATTTCCGGGATGTCCGGATCACCACGATCTACGAGGGCACCACGGGCATGCAGGCGCAGGACCTGGTCCTGCGGCGTCTGCTCAAGGACGACGCGGCGCTCATGGCCTTCCTCGACCGCGCCAAGACCGCGCCGGGCAGCGCGGATCTGACCGGGCGCTTTGCGGCGCTGGTCACCCGCCTGCGCGAGGCCGCGCCCGAGGCCCGGCTTTATGCCGCCGACGCGGTCCTGCGCGCCGCCTGGGTTGCCCAAAGCGCGGTCCTTGCCGAACGCCTGAAGGGCATCAGCACAGAAAGCGACCGCGCCCTGGATCTTTGGCTGGCACAGGGATCGGCCCGCATGGCGATGGCGGAATCGGGTGTCGACTGGGCACTGACACAGTCCGCCTGAGGGATTTCCACGACGCCGGCCGCAGACCTCGTGGCCGGCATTGACTCCCTTCACCAGTGGCATTCAAACTTGGGCATGTGTTTATTGTCGCAGTGACCCTGTCGGCTGTTCCCAGCGGCAGGCATCCGTGACGTGATAGGCCCGGACCGATTGCCGTCCGTGCCGCTCATGAGGATTGTGCCATGTCAGCCTTGATCAAGGGCATCGCCCGCAGCCTTGCCGTTGCCATTCCCGTCGCGCTGGGTGCGCTGACCGTGGCCTATTCCGAAGACCTCAAGACGGCACCCGCCGCCAAGGAGGTGAACCGCACGCCAACAGCCGTGCGCGTGGTGACGATGGCCCCGGTCGAGATCGTACCCAGGGTCAGCGGTTACGGCACCGTCACACCGGCACGGGAATGGCGCGCCGTGGCACGCGTCGAGGGCGAGGTGGTCGAAAAGACCGAAGGTTTGGCAAACGGCGGCGTCATCGCAGGCGGCACGGTGTTGCTGCGTCTGGACGACGCCGAGTTGCAACTGTCCCTGGCCCAAATTGATACACAGCTGGCCGCGCTGGACGTCAAGGACCAGACCCTGACTGCAAGCCTGGAAATCGCGACCGCCGATCTTGAGCTCAGCCGGACGGAACTGACCCGGCAGGAAACGCTGGCAGATCAGGGCGTGGCGACACAGGTGCGGCTGGACAGCGCCCGACGCGCCGAACTGGGCGCGCGGGCCAAGGTGGTGGAGGTCGAGAACCAGCTGGCGCTGAACGCGGCGGAGCGAGAGGTTCTGAAGGCACAGCGCGCCACGGTGGCCCGGTCGCTGGATTTCACCGAGATCGCAGCCCCTTACGACATCCGAATCGCCGAGGTCGCAGCGGAACTGGGACAGGTGGTGACACGCAACCAAACGCTTGTCACTGCCGAAGGGATCGAGGCGGCAGAGGTTGCCGCCCAATTCTCGATCGGGCGGATCGGGCCGATCCTGCGGATGATGGGGGACGGCGCCACGGTTCATGACCTCAAAGCCCGCGTGCGCCTGCCCGCCCCGGGTCACCTGGTGACATGGGAGGCTAAGGTCGACCGCGTCGGAGAGGCATTGGACCCGCGCACCCAGAGTACGGCCATCGTCGTCCGGATCGACGACCCCTACGGCCAGGCCGAGGCAGGCAAACGCCCGCCCCTGCGCCGCAACACATTTGTCGAGGTGATCCTGATGGCGCCGAAACGCCAGGCGCTGGTGGCGCCGCTGGACGCGGTGCGCGGCGGACAGGCGCTGGTGGTCAGCGCCGAAGGCACGCTGGAGAAACGCGCGGTGACGGTGGGCTTCGCCATCGGTGACATCGCCGTGGTCAGCGAAGGCCTGGCCGAGGGCGACAAGCTGGTGGTGACGGACCCCAGCATCGCGGTTCCGGGCATGGCCGTCAAAGCGGTGGAGGACAAGCAGCTCCTGGCGCAGATCACCGCCGCCGCAGGCGGCCAGGGCAAGCCGAAGGGCAACAAGTAGATGATCCGCCTCTTTGCCCTGCATCCGACCGCCGCCAACATCCTGATGCTGGCGCTGGCGGTCCTTGGACTTGCCGCCCTGCCGACGCTGCAACGCGATACCTTTCCGCTGACCCCGCCCAGCCAGGTCGAAATCCGCATCGCCTATCCCGGCGCCTCGCCCGCCGAGGTGGAAACCGGCATCTGCCAGGTGGCCGAGGACCCGCTGCGCGTGGTGGACAACCTGGTGGAACTGTCCTGCCTGTCGCGGGACAACATGGCAATCATCACCGCCGAGATGGTCGAAGGCGCGGACATGACCCGCTTTCACAATGACCTCAAGGCGGCGGTCGACGGGATCGGCACCTTTCCCGACCGGGCAGAGGATCCGGTGACGCGGGTGGTCGAACGGGTGGCCTCTGTCGCCTCGATCGCCGTGACAGGCCCCGAGGACCCGCATGTCCTGCTGGCCTATGCCGACATGTTGGCCGAACGGCTGCGCGCCGATCCTGCCATTTCCCAGGTCGAGATCGCCGGGTTTTCCGACCGCGAGATCGTGATCGAACTGGATGCGGCGGCCCTGCAGCGCCACGGGTTGCGCATCTCCGACCTGGGCCCCCTCCTGACCCGCAACAGCCTGGACATGCCCGCGGGCACGCTGGAGGGTCGCCAGGGCGATGCGGTGATCCGGTTCCTGGGCGAAAGGCGCAGCATCGGCGATTTTGCCCGGCTGCCGCTCACCAGTTCGGCCAACGGAGCCGAGATCACGCTGGGCGAAGTGGCCGAAATCTCGCTGGTGTTCAGCGACCCGGCGCAGGCCGCCTATTACAACGGCGAGCGCGCCGCCATCGTGCAGGTGAACAAGAGCGCCTCGCAGGATGCGCTGCGGGTCAAGGCGGCACTGGACCGGATCATGGCAGAGGCCCAGGCCGAGGCGCCGGGCAACATCGCGCTGGCGATTTCGCAGGACAGCACGATGAACATCCGCGACCGGCTGCGCATCATCGCCGAAAACGGCATCCAGGGGCTGCTGCTGGTGCTGGTGGTGATGTGGCTGTTCTTTGGCTTCCGGTTCTCGTTCTGGGTGGCAATGGGCCTGCCGGTGTCCTTCCTGGGCACGATCTTTGCGATGCAGCTTTTCGGGCTTACCATCAACATGATGACGATGGTGGCGCTGCTTGTGGCCATCGGCCTGCTGATGGACGATGCCATCGTGATCTCGGAAAATATCGTGCGGCGGCGCCAGGCGGGCGAAACCGCGATGCAGGCGACGGTGAACGGCGCCGTGCAGGTGGCGCCGGGCGTCATCGCCTCGTTCCTGACCACGGTGATGATCGTCGGGCCACTGGCCTTCATGCAGGGGCAGATCGGGGCGGTCCTGAAATACATCCCCATCGTGCTGGTGATGACTCTAATCGTCAGCCTGGTCGAGGCCTTCCTGATCCTGCCCAACCACATGCACCATTCGCTGTCGGGCGAGCTGCGGCCCAACCGGATCAGCCGCGCGGTCAACGGCGCCTTTGACTGGCTGCGTGATCGTCTCGTCGTGCCCCTGTCCGGCCTCAGCCTGCGCTACCGCTATTTCACGTTGGGTCTGGCCGCCTTCATGGTGCTCATTTCCGTCGCGCCTTACACCGGTGGCTTCATCAAGTTCCAGAGCTTTCCCGCGTTGGAAAGCGACACGGTCGAGGCCCGTCTTCTGCTGGTTCAGGGTGCGCCGCTGGAGCGCACCGAACAGCGGGTGGCACGGGTCGTGGCGGCGCTGGAGAAGATGAACACGGACCTGTCGCCCGAACAACCCGGGGGCCAGCCGCTGGTGCAAAGCTACACGATCACCTACAGCGCCAATGCGGACACGCCGGAAACCGGCGCCCACATGGCCACCGTCAGTGCCAAGCTGCTGCCCGCCGGGATCCGCACGACCGAAGTCACGCAGATCGTCGACAGCTGGAAGAAACTGGTGGGGCCGATGCCCGACATGGCCGCCTTTCGCATCACCGACAAGGAGCGCGGCGCGGGCGGCAAGCCCATCGACATCCGCCTGCAAGGCAATGACCTGGAGGCGCTGCGCGCCACCGCCCGAGAGATGCGCAGGTTCTTTCGCGAGTTCGAAGGCGTGCGCGACGTGACCTATGACCTGCAACCGGGCAAGACCGAGTATATCGTCACCCTGCGCCCGGCTGCTGCCTCTGCCCTCGGCGTCAGCGCGCAGGCTGTCGCGACAGAATTGCGCGCCGGGTTCCGGGGCGATTCCCCGCTGGAGGTCCGCGACGGGCTGGGCACGCTGGACATCGTGGCGCGGCTGTCGGACGAAAACCGGATGAGCCTGCAGGACATCCTGGACCTGCGCGTACCGGGCGCCGAGGGCGCGCTGGTGCCGTTGACGGCTGTCGCAGACGTGCGCACGGGGCGGGGCTATGCCTCGATCAACCGGGTCGACGGGCAGCGCACCGTGGCCGTGCAAGGCGCCATCAACCCCGCCGTGGCCAACGCGCGCGAACTGATGGCCGCGCTGCGGGCCGACTATCTTCCGGGTCTGGCGGACAAGCGGCCCGGCGTCACCGTCACGATCCTGGGCGAGGCAAAGGACACGGCAACCACCGGCTCATCCCTGGCCCGGAACATGGTGATCGGGCTGATCGGGGTCTACCTGATCCTGTCTTTCCAGTTTCGCAGTTTCGTACAGCCCCTCGTCGTCGTGGTGGCGATCCCGCTCAGCCTGATCGGGGTGATGTGGGGGCATATGGCCCTGGGCCTGCAGATCTCGCTGCCCAGCCTCGTGGGGCTGGCGACACTGGCCGGGGTGGTGGTCAACGACTCGATCCTTCTGGTGACCTTCATGAAAGAGCGCGTCGCGGATGGCGCGGACATGCTGGCCGCCGGTCAGGCGGCCGTGCGCGACCGGTTTCGCGCGATTTTCCTGACCTCGCTGACAACGGTGGTAGGCTTGGGGCCGCTGCTTTTCGAACAAAGCACGCAAGCACAATTCCTGCGCCCCATCGTGGCCAGCCTCGCCTTTGGCCTGACCGGCGCGACATTGCTTGCACTCTTCGTCAGCCCGGCGGTCTTTGCCGTCCTGCATGACCTGCGCCTGGTCCGGGCGGAAAAGGCCACGGATTGAACCAAACAGGGCGCGGAAAAGGGGCACTTTTCCGCGTCATGCAACGGCTGCGAAGGATTGAAACGGAACGGCGAAGACGCTGCTGGAAAGCGGCGGGCGAACAGGCTCATTCCCGCCAATATCCGGCGAAATGTCTTGCTGATGCGGGGAAAGTGGCAGGCCGCAGGGGAATCCGACCCGCGCAAATGACCTGCGCCCCTGCTGACCCCTGATGTCACCCCGGCGATGTGAGAAGGACGACGACCAGCATGGGCAAATGAACGGCAAGACCCTGACCGGGAAATCCGGTAGCGTCCAACCAGCCCGGGCTCGCAAACTTGATCTGGCGCCGGTCCGCGCTTCACCTGACCGGCCCGCGGTGTGGCACGGCCACACCACAAGGACCTGAAATATGACCGCACCCGAGAGGTCAAAAGTCCCGGCATCGAAGACTGCAGCCAAACGGGCACGCCGGCTCACTGACCGCATTGCGACCTGTTGCTTGCGGGTGCGAAACGGCGAAACCTCCCCGGCAAGCTGACAGACATCAGGGCGCTCCTGCCTCCGCCTCCGCGCGGGCGATGACCGGCCCGGTGTTCCGGGGCCGGTTTGCCACGCGACGCGCGGTTAGTCGTTCAACACCGCCATGTGGTCGGCCTCCCAGCCGATCCAGATAGGATCACTGCCGACCGATTGACCGGTTTCCGCATCCACGTAGGCCTTGAGGATAGGTTCATCCTTGTCCCCGACGGCGATCTGCATCGCCATGCGCGAGCCGAGGAAGGTTTTTCCAACGACACGCCCTTGCACCGCATTTGCGGTTTGCGGGCGGTCGGCATGAAACCCGAGCTTCTCAAGCCGGACCGACGCGGTAATCGGCTTGCCCTCGGCGGGGATGCCGGCGGGCGCCTTGCCTTTGAGGGCCGTTCCTTCCCAATCCATGACAACCTTGTCGCCTTCCGTACCGCGCATCCAGCCCGACAGAAGGTTCGTCTCGCCGATGAATTCAGCCACGAAGCGGCTGGCGGGGCGGAAATACAACTCTTCCGGTGTTCCGTCCTGTTCTACGCGGCCTTTGTTCATGACGACGATCCGGTCTGACATGGTCAACGCCTCTTCCTGGTCGTGGGTGACGAAGAAGAAGGTCTTGTTGGTGCGGCGCTGGATCGATTTCAGTTCCTGCTGAACCTGGCCGCGCAGCTTGGCGTCAAGCGCGCCCAGCGGTTCGTCAAGCAACAGGAGTGCCGGATCGGGCGCCAAGGCCCGCGCCAGCGCCACACGCTGTCGTTGACCACCGGACAACTGCACCGGGTAGCGGCCAGCATAGCTGTCCAGTTCAAGGAAGGCCATGATCTCTTGCAGGCGGCGCTTGATGTCCGCCTTGCCCATCCCCTTCAGCTCCAGTCCAAACGAAATGTTCTGTGCCACCGTCATGTGCGGGAACAACGCGTAGTCCTGAAACACCATGTTTACGTGACGTTTCTCCGGTGGCTGGTTGGTGACGTCCTCACCGTCCAGGATCACCCGGCCGTGGGTCGGGCGCTCGAAGCCACCGAGGATGCGCAGCGTCGTTGACTTGCCACAGCCCGACGGGCCGAGGAAGGTGACGAACTCCCCCTGCGCGATATCCAGCGTCAGGTTGTCCAGCGCGACGGTTTCGCCGAAATGCTTGGACAGGCCCTCGATGCGGACAAGAGGTTTCTGGTCGGTCATGGCTCAGGATTCCTTGTTCATACGGCGGGTGAAGCGTTCGGCCCAGACGCCGATCACGGCGGTCAGGATCAGCGCGACGGTCGCAATGGCATTGATTTCCGGGCTCATGCCCGAACGCAGCTTGGCAAAGATCAGCACCGGCAATGTCGGCTCGTACCCGCCCAGGAAGAAGGAGCGGACGAAATCATCAAACGACAGCAACAGGCAGAAGATTGATGCGCCGAGGATGGCAGGCACCAGGTAGGGCAGCGTGATACGCGCAAAGGCGATAAGCGGATCGGCGCCAAGGTCGCGGGCGGCTTCGATCTGGCTCTTGGGCAGGGTCGACAGGCGCGCCATGACCACCAGAACCACGAATGGCACGTTGTGGACCGCGTGCGCCCAGACGATGGCGCCCATGCCGGGTTCAATTCCCAGGTAGCGGGCATAGATCCGAAAGGCGATGGCCGAGATGATGCCGGGCACCAGCGCCGGCAGCACGGTCAGGCCAAAAGTCACACCGCGCCCGGTGAATTTGCGCCCTTCGAGCAGCACCGCGATCCAGGTGCCCACGATGACGGAGATCAGCGTCGACAACACCGCAATGGCCACCGAGTAACCGAAGGTCGAAAGCACCTCGGCATCGGCAAAGACACCGGTGTACCATTCGAGTGTCCAGGACCGGATCGGGAAGCCGATGAACTTCGAGTCCTTGAAGCCCATCAGCACCATCAGGATAAGCGGCACGAAGACATAGAGCACAAAGGCCCAGTAGACGCAGCTCAGGAAGATGCGGTTGCCGCGGAACAGTTCGACACGGTCGTTCATTTCTTCTCTCCCTTGCGAAGGGCATTCATCAGTTTCTGGAACACCGTGGTGATGATCAGGGCCGCCATGAACATGATCGTGGCAAAGGCCGCGCCAGTGGGCCATTCATCCCCGGCCACATGGAAAAAGCCCGCGATGGTTTCGGCAAAAACCGTGGTCGACGGCCCGCCCAGAAGAACAGGCGTGGCGTAGAACCCGGTCGATATCAGGAAGACCAGTGTACAGCCCGAGGAGATCCCCTCGATCGTCAACGGCAGCGACACGCGGCGGAACCTAGTCCAGGCGCCGGCGCCAAGATCGGCGGCTGCCTCGTTCATGCTTTTCGGCAGTTTCTCCAGCGCCGAATAGAGCGGCAGCAGCATGTAGAGCGCGGTCAGGTAGACGATGCCGACACCCATTGAAAAGCTGGTGTACATGAAGGGGATCGGCCGGTCGATCAGCCCCAGTGTCTTCAGCGCCAGGTTCACGGCGCCGGTGTTGCCCAGCAGGATCATGATCGCGTAAGTGCGCACGATCTCGCCCACCCAGAACGGGATCAGCAGGAGCAACAGGAACAGCATCTGGTTCTTTCGGCTGACGTGCCGGGCCAGAAAGTAGGCCACCGGGTAGGTGATGATCAGCGTGCAGAAGGTAAAGACCCCGGCAAAGATCAGTGTCCGGAAAAACGGCATCCAAAAGATGCTGTCACCGAAGAAGCGGGCATAGTTTTCCAGCGTGAAATGCTGTTCCACTCCGGGCGCGACCGGGTAGGCATCGGTCAGCGACACGCGCAACATCTGCAGCATCGGGCCAAGGTGCTGGGTCAGGATCCAGAGGATCGGAAAGGCGGCGAGGACAACAAACTGCCGGCGGGGCGAGGCCGTCGCCAGACGCATCATCGCGTGGTACGGCCCCCAAGAGGCCAAACGGCCCCAGAATGTCCGGTCCGAGGTCTCTTCTGCCATGGCTCGCCCGTCCTGTTGCGCGGATGCGTCATACGTCATGAGGTCGTCTTTCGGAAGGTCAGGGCCCCTGCCCCGCGATCATCGCAGGGCAGGAACAGGTTTCGGTTTGGCCGATCAGGCCGCCTTGATGGCCTCGACGGCCGGGTCGACCAGCCCGTATTTCATCTCGTTCGCCTCGGCGCGGAAGAACTGCAGGTTGGCCAGCTGCTCGTCCGGGAAGGAAGTCGATTTCTTCTCGAGGTCGGTCAGGTAGTTCGACGCGTCCTTGTAGGTCGAGATGAAACCCGACGCCTTGGTCATCGCCGCGCCGATTTCGGGCGACGACAGGATGGCATCGAGGAAGGTATAGGCATTGTCCGCGTTGGGCGCGTTGTTGGCGATGTTGTAGGTGTAGACAAAGCCGTAGGACCCTTCGCGCGGGATCGCCATGCCCAGCGGGAAGCCGTCATTGATCAGCGCCGCGGCAGGACCGTTCCAGGAATGGCCCAGCACGATGTCCTGGTTGACCATCATCTGCTGGAACTCGGCGCCGCCGTCGTAGTACTTGCGCACCAGCGGCTTCTTCTCGATCAGGAACTGCTTGGCCTCCTCGACGATCTCGGCGGCCTTGTCCGGGTCGTCGAGATAGGCGACCATGTTGCCGTCATAGCCTTTCATCAGCATGACGATCGACATCATGTCCTGGATGATATAGGCGGTCTGGCCCTTGTATTTCTCGCTGAACAGCGTGTCCCAGGTCAGGGCCTCTTCCTCGCTGACGATCTCCGAGTTGTAGGACAGGACCTCCATCCCCGAGAGGATCGGCGCCCCCCATTTGTTGCCGTTGATCGTGGACCAATCGGATTCCGAGAAGGTCGGGTTGATCTTGTTCCAGTTGGTCAGACGGTCGGTGTCCAGCGGCGCCAGCAGCTCGCTGTCGATGAACTGCAGGAAGCGGTGGCCGGCGACGGTCATGATGTCGACAGTCGGGTTCGGTTGTTCCGCGGCCAGCAGGTTGAACTGTTTGCCCTGGTCGTCCACGAGTCGGACGTTGACCTTGATCCCGGTCTCGGCCTCGAACTGTTCCTTGAAGGCCTCGGGCACGAAGTTGTTGTAGGTCCAGATGTTCACCTCGCCGCCCGACTGGGCGGAGGCGCGGCGCAGGTAGGCGGGCGAAGCCAAGGCCGCGCCGGTGGCGGCAGCCGTGCCCAGAAAGCGGCGACGGTTGAGGATCAGCTTGGTCATGATTGGTCTCCTTGTTGGTCCAGTGGTTTTTTGGTTACTCGTTACAGGTCTCAGGCGGCGTTTTCGGGCTGCCGCAGCAGTCCGGTTTTCGCTGCACGTTTCAGATCGTCAAGGCTGTAGCTGTCCAGATCAAGCGCCTTGAGGATCTCGTTTTCCGCCTCGAAATCCCGCCCGTACATGGCCGAGAAGATGCGGATGCCCGCCTCGTGCAGCGGCGCGGGGTGCCCGGTCAGCCGACCGAGTGCGGCGGTCAGCACCAGCCCGTAGGGCACGTCTTCGGTGACATAGCGGCTGTCGGCTGTCGCCGGCCCGGTTCCGCCATTGCCCTGCGCATGCATCTGCTGGTTCATCTCGGAAATCGAGGCGACGGGGACATGGAACGACAGGTGGAAATGCTCGAAGATCGTCTTGACCTCCAGCCCCAGTGCCTTGGCGATCTCAAGCCGTTCGAGATCGAGGTCCTCCAGCAGGCGGCCCACGGTCGGCGTGACGTTCTGGCCCTGCGACCAGTTCTCGCCGCGCTCCATCCGGGTGATGTTGCCCAGCGCGATGCCCATATGGTTCTGAGGGTTCAGGTTCGACAGCGAGATCGCCAGCAACCCGTCGCGCGGTTGGAACCGGTCACCGAACAGCTCCTTGCAAAGTGCCAGGGCCTCGTCCGAGCGGTCCCCGGGCACGGTGCAGAGGTCCACCTTGCTGCGCACGGTGTTGACCTTGACCTCAGCCCCCGACTGGCGCCGCCCGGTGCAGATCGTGGTGCCCCAGGCGGTGATCGGTACGGAAATTCCGCGATCCGCAAGCAACTGCATCAGGTATACAGCCCCAAGCGAGGCATGGGAGGAGATGATGACCTGGTGGTGCGGCTCGATATGCGGGGCCAAAGCGTCCAGCACGGTTTTGTGGCCGTAACCCGGCAGGGCAATGATCAGCACGTCGTTCTCGCGCGCCAGCGTCGCCGCAGTGTCGGCGATCCGCGGGGTCAGCGAGGTGTCGACCGCGCCGGTCGCCGTCAGCGGAGCACCCTTGGCCAGATCGGCCGTACCAGCCCCCGAAGGGGACCACAGCATCGGGTCATGTCCCGCCTCGTGCAGCACCGCTGCCGTTCCGAAGGCGATCGCCCCCGCGCCTGCCAAACCTACTTTCTTGCTCACATCCACACCTTCATCGCTTGCGGTCTTTCACCCCCACATTACACCTACTTAACGGAATGTCATCCGCTATCTGGGAATTCATGGATTATTTTCCGGAATCTTCGAGCCGCACAGGGTCACCAAGCACATGCATCAGCCTGTTTGCCCAGCCGAACAAAGAGGCCGAAAGGATCAGATCCAGCACCTCCGCCTCGTCCAGCCCGGCCTCCTTCAGCGCCTGCATGTGTTCCGGCCCGGCCTGAGACGGGCATTCAGACAGCGCCACGGCAAAGTCGAAAATGGCCCGGTCGCGCGTATCCAGTTCCGCATTCGCGCCATCGCGGAACAGCTTGTCCGTCACTTCGGTCGATTTCTCGATCTGGGCGTGGCGCATGGCGTGGACGGCGGCGCAATAGATACAGTGGTTGACCATCGAGGCCCCAAGCGCACCCAGTTCCCGCTCGGATCGGCTCATACCGCCCTTGTCGTACATGATCGCGTTGAAAAGGGGCGAACGCACCTTCAGGCTTTCGACATCATGCGCCAAAGTCAGAACGTACTCCGACACCTTGGTGTTCGAAGGTGTCACCTTGAGCGCATCCAGTTGTTCGGCGGAGGCTTCCTGAAGGTCAACGGGCTTAACGCGCGGCTGCCAATGCGGCACGTTGCGGGTGAATTTCGTGATTACCTTGGTCATGCCGACATCCCTTTCATCAGGCGCAGCCCGACGATGACCCGGATCTGGTAGGCGAGAAAGGCATTCAGTTCGGCAAGACGGACGATATCGGCATCCGCCACGCCCGCAGATTGCAACGCCAGGATATCGTTGCCCGCGACCCGGCGGGTGTTGGCAGCCACCTTGTCCATGAACCCGACAACCTCGGCCAGGCCCTGCGCGGCCCCGTCCTCGGTGGGCTGGACCAGGGCGGCGAAATCACCGGCGTCGGCGGCGTAGCGCGCCGCAAGCTCGGCTTCATCGTTGAGATTGGCGATTCTCGCGGCCAGAGCAGCACGCAAGCTATGGCTCCACGGTTCGGCATCCTTCGGACGCAGCACGGCCTCTTCTGCGGCCTGTGTCATCTCGAAGATGTTGGCGCGCCCCTCGACGGCGGCCTGTACAGCCGTGCCCACCCCGATATCTGCGCTGTTCAATGCGGTCGTATCCAATGCCATCAGGCCACTTTCCCTTTCTTTTCGTCACAGGCCAGTTCGGTCGGCGTCCATTCGCTGCCATCCAGTTCCGGCTTGTCGTAGTCCAGCATTGCCTGCCAGTGTTCCGCCACGTCCTCGGAGTATAGCTGCCCGGCCACTGCCCGCGTCAGCCACCCCGCTCCTTCCGAAATGCCCGGAATGTCACCACTCACTTTCCCGAGGCTGGCAGATGCCCCGTAGTTGAAGCAGTAGACGTTCGACAGCCAAGGTGCCGTACCCGGCACTTTCTCGCGAAAGGTGAAATCCTCGTTCAAGTAGGGAAAGCGCCCCAGGTCACGCGATTGTTCGTCCTCGGGTGGGATATAAACATCCTGCCACAGGAGGATGTTCCCTGCCGCGTCGCCAAATTCGGTCCGCGACAGCGGGTCGATGGTAAAGCCGGTGCCAAGGATCACGAAATCCGCCTCGTAGGAGGAGCCGTCGGCAAAGCCGACCTGCACCGCACCGTTCTTTTCCACGGTCGACTGAACCGCCTTTCCGAAATGGAAAAAGGCGTTGGGATGGCGGCTGACCCGGTTTGTCGATCCATGCGGGGGCGGCGTCTGGGTGGCAAAGGAATATTGCATGAAGCGCCAGCGCCACTTGTCCGGCAGGCTGGCGTATCCGGCGGTAAAGCCGAAACTCCCGATGCCCATCATCTTGTTGATGGTCGGCATTTCCTTGCGGCGGATCAGGTGGCGAACCTCGGCGGCCCCATGTTCCAGCGCCTCGGCGGCATTGTCCACCGCCGACGCCCCGACACCGACCACGGCCACACGTTTGCCCTTGAGCGCGTCAAAGTCGATTTCATCCGCGCTATGCGCCCAGTACTTGGACTCCAGGTTCTTTACGAAACCGGGAATGTTCGGCTGTCCGGTCCCGTCGCGCCCAGTAGCAAAAATCAATTTACGGCAAAGGATCGAGTTTTCCGACGCACCGGACAAATGCAGCCGCAGAAGATCCCCCTCGGGTTCGACGAGGTCGACCGACACACCGTTTTCCGTCGGGATGTCCAGGACTTTCCGATACCACTTGAGATAGTCCATCCACATGGGTCGGGGGATCTTGTCCAGCGCCTCCCAATCCTCGGTCCCGAACTGCGCACGATACCATGCCTGAAAGGTCAGTGCGCCGTGCCCATAGGCCGGGCCGGTCAGCTCTTTCGGCGACCGCAAGGTTTCCATCCGCGCATAGGTGAGCCACGGACCTTCCAGCCCTTCGGGCGAACGATCCAGCACCCGCATGTTGTGGATGCCGCCGGTCTTCAGCGCTGTCCAGGCCACCATGCCGCACATACCACCGCCGATGATGACGACATCAGTCACACCTTCGCGTGCCGGCACCCAGTCCTTGCCCGGCCAGCAGAGGAATTTCAGATCCTCGTGCAAGCGCGCCTCAAGAGCCTCCAGGCCTTGGCCATCAATCGGGGAAGAGGTGTCATGTGTCATTACGTTTTTTTCCTGTAGCTCTAGTCCGCTCGTCCGGGTCAGGCCGGCGTGGAGCCGGACCAATTCGGATGCAGATCGTCTATGTGATAGGCGTGGGCGTGACGATGCCGGGGGCCCTGGCTCGGCGCCTCGCGGAAATGCGGGTGACCCTCGGGCAGTTCCGGATGCTCATGCAGGCGTTCGATCGGATCTGTCGCGGGCCAGACCCGGACCGCAAGAACCGCGGTACCGACGGTCAGCCCGGACAGGATCAGCAGGGCCGGTTCGAGTCCGGCCAACGCAGCCAACTGTCCGGCCAGAGGATAGGCCAGCAACCATCCCGCATGCGAGAGCGAGAACTGCGCGGCGAATACTGCAGGTCGATCCGCCGCACCTGCCGAGCGCGCGATAACCAACCCGCCCGGGGTCAGCACCAGTGAGGCAGCCAGTCCAAAGATCATCCATAGCGCCATGTAGCCCGCATAGCCCAACGGCAGGGCAATACCCAGCCCTGCAACCGCGTGCATCATGGCGCCCCCCAGCATGACACGCCGCTCGTCCGCGCTCTCGACAAGACGGGGAACGACAACGGCCCCAATGGCAGCGCCCAGCCCGTAGAAGGCCATCAGGATCGGGTATTGCCCTTCTGCATCCCCAAGCCGGACACCCGCAAGTACAACAGAGTTCACCAGCACCCAGGCCATGCTCAAGGAAAGGGCGAAGTTCAGCAGGAACAGTCCACGCAGGCGCGGCGTCTTGCGATAGATGCTCAGCCCCTTCATGGCGCGGCGCAGGAAAGGCCCCTTGCCCTGCCCTGTCCTGTCGGCCGGAAAGCGCGTGGCGAAAAGCGCTGCCACGGACCCCGTAAAGGCCAGCGCCGCCACCCAGAACAGGAACTCTGCCTCTATCAGTTGCAGCACCATGGCCGCAATGATCGGGCTGAGCACCGACTCCAGTGTGTATGCGATACGAGACCAGACGAGCGCCCGGCTATAAAGCTTTTCGTCGGGCAGGACGTCCGGGATCACTGACTGAAAAAGCGGCGTGAACCCCGAGGACACGGCAAAGAAGACCAGCGCCAGCAGTGCGATCTGCCAGGTCTGCGTTGCAAAGGCCATCGGCAGAAGCAAAAGCATCCGTCCCAGGTCCAGCCCGATCATAACCCTTTTGCGACGGCGTCCGGCAAAGAGCGCCTCTGCCAGCGGAGCGATGCCCACATAGGCCACCATCTTGACCGCCAACAAAAACCCGACGATCTGCCCCGCCGCCGCAACCCCGCCGATCCGATAGGCCGCCAGCGACATGGCCACGGTCATCAGCCCGATGGCAAGCAGAGAGAAGACCTGCGCGGCAAAAAGGGTCCGAAAGGACGGATTGGCGATTGGGCTGATCCGAGGTTGTGTCATGAGGCAAGGGGATCCTTCGAGGCGGTCACGGCATTGAACCGGGCTGTGCCGGTGTCGACGCGATAGTCCTTTACATAGTCTGGGGCGGTACGCGCCAGATTGTCCACCGCCTCGATAATCGAATTCACCTTGGTATCGGACATAAGTGCCGAAAGGTTAAGACGTACCCAGCCCGGTTTCGCTGTTTCTTCGCCACGTTCCAGCGCTTCGATGGTTGCGTCCGACTCACTTCGGCCCAACCCCAGCAACCTGTGACCATAGGGTCCGGCACAGGCACAACCGCCGCGGGCCTGGACGCCATACCTGTCGCTGAGCAACCGGGTAAAGAACTGGTGATGCACCAATCCCCCCTGCCCGTCGCGCACACGAAAGGAAAAGATCGGCAAGGCCTGGGCGTCAGGCTGTCCAAGCAATTCGATCCGATCATTCTGCGACCAGATATTCAGCGCCTTTTCCCGAAGCTCCGCCTGCCGCTTGTCCAGCCACTCCTGGCCCAGCGCCTCTTTTACCAGCAGGGCAAGCGCCGCGCGGATATCGCCGGTGACATTGGGGGTGCCGCCCTCTTCTCGCGCCGACAACGTGTTCGAATAGACGTGCCCCCAAGGCGATACGAAACTGACCGTGCCGCCGCCTGGAAGAGTCGGCGTTGCACGGCGGGCGATCCCGTCGCGAATTACCGCGACACCACTGGACCCGGGACCGCCGGGAAACTTGTGGGGCGAAAACACGATGGCATCCTTCTGCGCATCGGTGCCGGCCTTCATGTCCATCGCGCAATACGGTCCGGCACAGCCGTAGTCCCAGACCACGAACGCCCCGTGGGCGCGCAACAGCCGCGTCACCGCGTCGACGTCAGTGAGAATCCCCGTCACATTCGACGCTGCGGAAAAGGTTCCGACGATCAGCGCCGCATCTTCCGACGCCTTCAGCGCATGAGAGAGGTCTTCCATATCGACCCCGCCATTTGCGGCCTCAGCGATCTCGATCACCTCGGCCCCTGTCTCGCGCCAGGGCAAGATGTTGGAGTGATGTTCGTACGGCCCGGTCAGTACGACGACACGCTGACCTGCGGACACAAGCGAAGGCAGATCCAGCAGACCGACGATCCTGTTGATCCCGGCAGTGGACCCCGACCCGGTAAAGATCACGCTCATCCCGTCACCGGCGCCGGTCAGCCGTGCGATTTCACCCCGCGCGGCTTCTCTCAAACGGGTCATGTATTCGCCACAGAACGACGCCTGTGTGTGCGTGTTCGCATAATACGGCAGCACCCGGTCGCGGACGAAGTCTTCAACCTGTGTCAGCGCCCGCCCGGAGGCGACATAGTCCGCGTAGATCAGCGGGTGCACGCCGAACGGTCCTTCGATCTGTACGTCCTCGCCGATCAGCCCGGCGCGGATCCGGTCTCGAATGTCGGCGCCTTTCAATGCGGTTTTGAAGTCATCGAGCGGTGTCATATCTTCCTCAGCTGTTCAGGGCAGATTGTGACGCATGATCCGCAAAAATCTTCCCATAAATTCATCGTTGATTTCGATTTTTTGTGTCATATGATTGACACATGGCCCAGAAACCAGATCATTTTGACCACCTCATCCTTGAAGAGCTCCAGCGCGACGCGGCTCAGTCACAACGGGCCCTGGCGGAAAAGGTCGGCCTGTCACAGAACGCTTGCTGGCGGCGCCTGAAGACGTTGGAGGCCTCCGGCGCCATTCGCGGCCGGACTGTGGTCATAGACCGCGAAAGGCTCGGCGCGGGGTTCGTGGTCTTTTCCCTCGTCAAGACACGACATCATTCAGCGGATTGGCTGCGCCAGTTCCGCAACCATGTCTCGGCCATCCCGGAGGTCATCGACTTCTTCCGTATCGGCGGCGAGTATGACTACCTGCTGAAGATCGTTGCCCGCGACATGGCCGGCTACGATGACGTCTACAAACGCCTGATCGAGAATATCGAGCTGGAAACCGTCACCTCCTTTTTCGCCATGGAAGCGATCGAGGAGCAACGCCCGATCCCGTTACGCCAGATGTGACCCGGTCCCCATTGAATCCGCGTTTATGAGTTCGCTCTGTTCAGGGTTTGGTCCTCTACCGACCGTTGGTGATACTCCCACGGGGTGAGCCCGTCGAGGCTCGTGTGGGGGGCGGTTGTAGTCGTCGCGCCACGCCTCGATCAGGCCGGGGGCCTGACGCGGATTGGCGAACAGGTGCTCATTGAGGCATGCGTCACGCGGCCGTCCATTGAAGCTCTCGACGAAGCCGTTCTGCATCGGTTTTCCCGGAGCGATGTCGTGGCATTCGATCCGGCGCTGCTCCTGCCATTTTAGGATGGCGATCGGGGTCAGCTCCGTGCCGTTGTCGCTGACCACCATGCATGGATAGCCGCGCACCCGAGCGATGCCGTCGAGCTCACGGCCAACGCGCTGCCCAGGCAGCGAGGCGTCCACGACCGCGGCCAGGCATTCCCGGCTGAAGTCGTCGATGACGCAGAGCCCCCGGAAGCGGCGACCATCGGACAGGCTGTCTGACACGAAGTCCAGCGACCAGCGCTGGTTCGGACCCTGCGGGATCGCCATGGGTGCCCTGGTCCCCAGCCCGACAACCTTCGGCAAACTGGAATCGGACCAGTTCATGCCCGCAGCCAAGCGCATCTATTCACGGAACGTGTGGGACGTGCGCAAAATCGACTCCGCAATCGAAGACTTGCCCGGTGGCGCAGAAGATGCCCGTCTCGAATCCTCTGAGGATTGGTAATGGCAGGGGGAGTTTCGATGCGAATGACATTGAAATACGTTGCGGAGGACACCGACCGGCACGGCAACGTGCACCTCTACTACCGACGGAACGGGCGAAAGGTGCACCTTCGTGGCCCGGTCGGTTCACCTGAATTTCTGACGGATTACCGGCGCGCCGCCGCGCGACCAAAGGAGTCGCGCAAAAAGTCCCCGCCGAAACCCGGTGTCCTGCGAAAAGACTCGCTGCATTGGCTTTGCGCTCAATGCTACAAGTCCACAACGTTCGCGGAACTTGGCGCGAAGACACAGAAGACTCGGCGGTCGATACTGGAACAGTTCTGCCAGCCTAAGGGCAACGGCGCGATTGATCCGTACGACGCAGACGCTCCCCATACCTGCTGATCTGGGTCGACAAGGACATGGCCTGGCGTGCGCCGCATGACGGGCGACCAGGATGACCTGTGGTGTTTTCCGATGCGGCCATACGGTTCAGCCTCACGATCAAGATCTTGTTCAAGCCAACGCTTTGCCAGACCTCTGGCATGGTGACGAGCCCGCTGAAGTTGGCGGGACTAGACTGGCCCGTGCCGGATTTCTCCACACTGTGCCGCAGGCAAAAGACTCTGGCCGACCAGGTCCCTTCTCGCCACGCGGATGGCCCGCTGAACCTGCTTGTGGCCAGCACCGGGATCAACGATGGCGAATGGCAGGCACGCAAGCACAGCGTTCAGGGTCGGCGCCAGAGGCGCAAGGTCCATCTGGCCATGTCCCCCGCGACGTCCGACATCCGCGCTGTCGAGTTCACACCCAGCCGCGATGGCGACAATCCTGCATTGCCCTACTTGCTGGGTCAGATCCCTTAGGCCGCGCCAAGAGGCAAAGATTCGCTGCCTGAAATCCGTCGGCGAGTGCATCATGGCAAGAGACCCAGATCGCCGGGCCGCCGAAATCCAAATTCGCATCGCCCTCATGAACCGCTTCAACGTCCTCGGCACAGCCGAGATCGTCCGCGCGGCCTTGCGTCAACGGGGCAAGGGGCAGTCAGGCCCCAGGCCGGGACAAGGCGACAACGCCTATTAGAACGGGTCACGTTTTGTCATCCCGAGACAGAAATCGGACCCCCGCCCCGCAGCAACCTGAATTCCTTTGACAGCGCCCCTCAGGAGCATCGTCGAATACCCACTAGCGAATGCTCAACTCGTTTGTCGCGCGGCCCCCATCAAGGCGGCGGCCGCGGCTTCCGGTCCGGTCGCGCGATCGCGTTTCAGGCGCTTTATTCGACTCCCCCAAGCGCCAAATTGATGGTTTCCGCACAATCCTGAACCAAACCTCGCGCCTGTTCGACATCGAGGTCTTCCATTGCGACCACGCCGACTGAGGCCTCGATGGCACGCCCGGACCTCACCGTCCTTGCGAGGGGACTTGCCACGCCGACTGCTCCCTTTTGCAGGGCCCCACGCGTCAGACTGAAGCCCTTTGCACGGGCTTCGCGCACTTCTTCCATATCACTTGCCTCTTCCGGCCGTGAAGAGAGGATGGCGATCCCGGCGGCGCCTTGGGTCAGCGGATGGCGGCTCCCGACCTTGTAGCCGACCCGGATCAGTCCGTCTTGCGGTTCTGCGACCACGACAGCAACGCAATCCTTGCCTTCGGCCATGGACAGGAAAGCAGTTGCACCGGCCTGTTCGGCAAGGCGTTCGAGTCGCTTCTGAGCGATGACCCGGAATTGCGGCAGGAACTTCGATTCCAACCGGAGAACCCCGGGCCCAAGGAAGAGTCGTCCGTTTGCAAGTCGGGATACCAGGCCGTTTTCCTCCAGTGTCGACACGACACGGTAGGCAATGGCCCGGTCCACACCAAGCTCCGAAGCAATTTCGCCGACAGACACACCGCCTTCGGACGCACCGATGAAGAACAAGGCCTTCAGGCCACGATCGAGGGTTTGCAAAGTCGCCATGCCTGTTTTCTCCACGCGGGCCGTCCTGCCCGGCGTTGACCGGGGCAAGCATCCATGTTTTACTATTATAGATCACAAAGTGCTATAAAAGTAAAACAGGAAAACTCGATGCCGAACACCTGCCCTGTCGAGACACCAGCCCTTTCGCCGAATGGATGCCCCATCTCAGGACGGGCTGCCGCCTTCACCCCGTTCAACGGCCCCTACCAGGTCGATCCGGGCGAGGCCTTGAAATGGGCGCGTGAGGAGGAGCCCGTCTTTTTCAGCCCGGAAATCGGCTACTGGGTGGTGACCCGCTACGAAGATGTGAAAAGTGTCTTTCGCGACAACATCCTGTTCTCGCCTTCGATCGCGCTGGAAAAGATCACTCCGGCTGGCCCCGAAGCCCAAGCGATCCTGCAGAAATACGGCTTTGCCATGCAGCGAACGATGGTCAACGAAGACGAGCCGCACCATATGGAGCGCCGCCGGCTTCTGCTCGACGATTTCCTGCCCGAAAACCTGCAAAAGCACGAATCCGCAATGCGAACACTCACGCGGCGGTACATGGACCGTTTCATCGACCGAGGGCATGCAGACCTGGTCGAGGATATATTCAGCGAGATTCCATTAACCATTGCGCTGCACTTTTTGGGCGTTCCCGAAAAAGGGGCCGAGCAACTGCGCGGTTTCGCTGTTGCCCACACACTCAACACCTGGGGGCGTCCGACCCCGGAGGAACAGCTGGAGATTTCCGAGAACGTCGGACGATTCTGGCAGACCGCCAACCGGGTCCTGGATGACATGATCGCCAATCCGGATGGCGAGGGATGGATGTACGAAACCGTGCGCCAGCACTTTAAACATCCGGATGCCGTTCCCGAGAGCTATCTGCGTTCGATGATGATGGCGATTCTGGCGGCTGCGCACGAAACGACCTCCAACGCAACCGCCAATGCCTTCTGGACCTTGCTCAACAACAGGGAATCCTGGGAGGAACTATGCGAGACTCCGAGCCTCATTCCCAGCGCCGTCGAAGAGTGCCTGCGCGTTGCCGGGTCGATTGTCGCTTGGCGCCGGATCGCGACCGACGATACAACCGTCGGCGGAGTGGATATACCAAAGGGCGGGAAGCTCCTGATCGTTCAGGCCAGCGCGAACAAGGACAATCGCCATTGGGAAAACGCCGACGACTTCGACATCTACCGGGACAATGCGTCGGAACACATGACGTTCGGCTATGGCGCGCATCAGTGCATGGGCAAGAACATCGGGCGCATGGAAATGCGGATCTTTCTCGAAGAATTTACCCGTCGGCTTCCGCACATGCGTCTGGTAAAGGGACAGGTCTTTGAAAACCTGCCCAATGTGTCGTTCCGCGGGCCTTCCAAACTGCTGGTTGAATGGGATCCCGCGCTCAATCCGGAAAAGACGGATCCCTCCGTCCTCGATCGCTCGCTGTCCTTCAAGATCGGCGCACCGGTGAGAGAGGGCATCCTTCGCCGGGTCGTGGTCCGCGATGTGATCGACGACAGTACCGGGGTGAAACGCTTCGTGCTGGCCGACCCCAAGGGACGCAAACTCCCCAAATTCTCTGCCGGTGCGCATATCGACCTCGTCGTCGGCGACTACCGCCGGAAATATTCTTTGTGCGGCGACGCCTCGGATACCAAGACCTTTGAAATAGCGATCCTGCGCGAGAACAACGGTCGTGGCGGCTCGAAATTCTTCCACGACAACGTGGCGCCCGGAGACGTCGTACACATTGCCGGGCCCCGCAACCATTTTAGGCTCGACGCAAATGCCCCCCAGTATATCCTGATCGCGGGCGGCATCGGCATCACGCCAATCCTGGCCATGGCGGACCGGCTAAAGGCGTCCGGAAAGCCCTACCACATTCACTTCTGCGGAAAATCGCGCGACAGGCTTCCTTTGCTGGACCGCGTACAGGACCGCCACGGTCAGAGTCTTTCGTTGCATATCACCGCAGAAGGAACGCGTCTCGATCTGGACAGAGCCCTTTCGAAAGTCGGTGGCAATGATCGCGTCTATGCGTGCGGACCGGATAGACTGCTCGACGAACTCGAGTCGCTCTCGGCCAACTGGCCGGAAGGCACGTTGAAATACGAACTCTTCTCTTCTGCGAACGGCGCCCTTGATTCCAGTGTGGAACATGCTTTTGAGGTCGAATTGCGAGACTCGGGAATGACCGTCTCGGTCGCGGCTGACCAGACCCTGTACGACGCGCTTCGAGCGTCGGGGGTCGATATGCCGATGGATTGCGGCGAAGGTCTGTGCGGCACCTGCGAGACACGGGTCATCGATGGCGAGATTGACCACAGGGATCGTGTCTTGTCGGCAAAGGAAAGAGCTCAAGGAGACCGCCTCATGACCTGCTGTTCGCGGGCCCGGAACGGGAAGCTGGTACTGGCGCTTTGAAGCTCCCCCCGAAGGCAGAGAGATCCGGACGGCCTGTCTGCCTTCGCCGGCCGTATTGACTTGTGCAGCCCCGGGTCAGACTTGCCCGAACGTGATGTTCTTACGCAGGTCGGCGGGCACATCGGCGAGCCGACCGCCATTGCCCAGATCCAGAGCGCCTTGCCACACCACCCGCGCACGCAGGCGGGGCGTCTGGCGCAGCGGGGTGACGGCCTGGCCCTCCAGAGGCGCCGACAGGGTCCATCCCTCGTCGGTCAGGTCGCGCCATTCGACGTCCAGGTGG
>NZ_JAANYX010000013.1:0-82804 GCF_012274245.1 Mameliella sp. LZ-28
CAGCCTCCTGTTCCTTGATCATCCCGATTATCTGCGCCTCGGTGAAACGGCTCTTTCGCATTGTCTGCTCCTTCAGTGTTGGCGCAGACCCTACATTACGGTGAGGGACCAGCGGGGGCAGGTCAAATCCGAAACGCATCCCAATCACTATCTTTTATCTGACTAGCCTCAGGACTCGTTCTCCCTCAAAGCCAGAAGATGACGGTCGCGGCGAGAGCTATCGCCGAGAAGAAGGTCTGCGGGCATCGGTCGTAGCGTGTCGCAACGCGCCGCCAGTCCTTGAGCCTGCCGAACATGATCTCGATGCGATTACGGCGTTTGTATCGCCGTTTGTCATACTTTACCGGCGTCTTCCGTTTCTTCCGGCCCGGGATGCAGGGGCGTATCTTCTTGTCCTGCAAAGCTTCTCTGAACCAGTCGGCATCGTAGCCACGGTCGCCGAGAAGCCATTTCACGTTGGGCAGCCCGCTGACGAGCGCACGCGCCCCGACGTAATCGCTGACGGGACCGGCAGTCAGGAACAGGTCGATGGGTCGGCCCCGGCTGTCGCAGATGGCGTGCAGTTTCGTGTTCATGCCGCCCTTGGTTCGGCCAATCAGGCGTCCACGCCCCCCTTTTTGACGCCCAGGCTGGACGCCGTACGATGGGCCTTCAGATGCGTGGCGTCGATCATAACGGTCGTTTCCTCACCGTGCTCGGCCGCCAGACCCGCCATGATCCGGGCGAAGACGCCCCGATCGCTCCACCGCTTCCACCGGTTGTAGAGTGTCTTGTGGGGGCCGTACACCCTTGGGGCGTCGCGCCACCGCAAACCGTTGCGATTGATGAAGATAATCCCGCTCAAGACACGCCGGTCGTCGACGCGGGGCTTGCCGTGCGACTTCGGAAAGTAAGGCTCCAGACGCGCCATCTGTGCGTCGCTCAACCAGAAAAGATCAGACATGATCACCGCTCGTTTTCGAACCGTGAATCATGCCAGTCAGACCAAATCAATGGGTCCTGACCCTAGGTACACGCCTTCGCTGTCCGGCAGGGTAGCGCGTTCGGCCCATTCGATAGGTTCGGTGAGCGTCAGTCCCATCCCACCCCGATCTGCGAGCGCCCTCGCGGTTGACTGGTGATCGGGGTGTTGGAAATCCGCTCTGACACGGACCCTGTGCCTTTAGCCGGAGCCTGTTGTATAACACAGGCACCCCGACCATAGGTCAAAGGTGTTCAGCCGGTTTCCCGGCCTAGTCAGAGAGGGGTTTCCACGCCCCAACATGGCCGCGTCTGCCATGTCGAGATCAGTCATAGCAGCAGATCGAGAAAAGCTAAAGATGCGCTGGGGTTATCCCTGACACGCTAGCGGCCAGCGTCTTATCGATCTGCATCAGCAACTTAGGAGATCGAAAATGACCGACATCGTGACGCTCAAAGCCATCTGCGAAGAACTCAAAGTCGACCCACGCGAAGCTCGCGAACGCCTTCGCGCCGCTGTGAGCGATGCCAAGACGAACCCTGAGCTGGCAAAGGCGCGGAAGCCGCGCACCCCGTGGCAATGGGTGAAGGGATCCGCCGCCGAAAGAGAGGCGCGAAAGGCTCTCGCCAAATGAACCGGAAGATGTTGAAGTGTGAAAGGGCCGCCTCGCGCGGCCCTCGAAGTTTGGGCGCAACGTGGAGGCTGGCATTAGCGATTTTGCGCGCGTAGAGGGCATGCCTTTGAGACCCTTGCATACAGAGCACAAGCCGCAACGCGGCAGCCTTGCGCGCCGTCCATAGATGATGGTGTTTCGGAGGAAAATCGGCTAAGAAGCTCAGAGGGCAAGTAAGAGCAGTAATGCGGGGCACGTATTTGAAAGTGGTAGATATAGAAGAGCGGATCGAAAAATTTAGAAACTCGACTGTTTCTAGCCTTCTTTCTCCCGGCGACTTTGTGGACTGGGCCACCATAAGGAGTGAAATCTCAAGGCAAAATACGGAAATTGATGCGCTTCAACACTTTGTCGATGATGGTGATTTTAACCAAGAACGCCTTTCTGCGCTTCTTTCCGAGGTCCCTTCGTCATACCCCTTGCTGCTGTCACTATTAGCCTTCAATGCATCCAGCACTCAAATAGAGAAGTGGGGGTTGCCAGAAAGCGTTCCAGCAGCAAGCAGACAACGCGAAAGACTTGCGAAAAACCTCGTCACTATCGGATTATCAAATCTCTTTGAGGCAAATTCAAATGTTGTCGATCAATTGCGAATTGCGGAAGTGTACAAAGACAGCTTCAAGCGCCGATTTCGTTCTGGGAATCATTTTGAAAAAAGTATTTCGGGGCTTATCAGGCGCGCCCTGAGTACTGCCAACGAGCAGGCAGAACAAGAACTAAGGAGCGCCGGACCGAGCATCCTGCGGCACACATCGGTGTCGAGGTTTTTGGATTATGTGATCCTACAAGGCGAACGACCAATTGCGGGCGTAGCTACGGTCTTTCAACAGCAATCAGGCGGGCGCCAGCAACGGGAGCTGTCTGTCACGTATCCCACCCTGCAGAGCAACTTACGCGAACTCGGAATCTCACTGGTACTCATTGCTGACGGTCCAGGCATACAGGACACATCAAGAAGGGCACTCGAGGCTCTTTTTGAGGGCGTTCGCTTCCCCATGACGATCCAACAGGCCGAGCAGGGAGACCTAGCAGAAGCCCTCTTGGAAACACAAATCGAACCAGAAACAGCTCCCCTAGAAAGCGCTGCAGTCGATAGAATCATAAAGTCCACGATGGAAGACCGCGGAGAAATTCAAGCTTCGGACCTGCCCCTAGGTTCAAGGGAGGCAAGCTTGGCGCTAGCACGTTTCGTGGAAACCAACCGGAATCTGAGTATTCAAATGTCTTCGGATGCATCGAAACTCGTATGGCGGGATTCCGATCTTGTATTTCAAGCAAAAGAGTTGGATGCCTCATTCGATCCCGAAAAGGCAATCCAAATTTTCTCACGAGCAGTTGACGCAGATATCGCATCAATTCAACTCGTGGATGGCGATTGTGAAGCCGTTTTTTCGCTAGAAAAGTCCGCACCTTTTCCCACCTTGCTTTATGTCAAGGCGGCAAACCGGGCATATGATAGTGAACTGTCGCTTCAAATGGCCTCTAAATCGATGGAGTTAGCTCAAGATGCGCGCTTTTCTATTCTCCTCACACCTCAAGGACTTGAGGGCGCCGAACTCAGCGAACATCGACGCCTACAAACGCTTAGAGCTGTTAGCATTGTAGTATTGTCACCGCCGCAACTTGCGCAGGCGAGCAAGTCGTCCGCTCCACGCGCATTTTTTGTTGATGAGTTGCTGCGGCAAGCAGACCTATCAAAGGTCAGCCCTTATGTCTTGTCTAATGCTACGCCTAGCCAAATGTTCTTTGGTCGAGATCAGGAAGCCGCCGCTACGCTTGCCACGGTTGCTACAAACAGCGTTGCACTTCTTGGAAGTAGGCGGATCGGCAAGACATCGTTACTTCGGCGACTGCGTGATGATTTGAACGATGCAAACTTTTCCCCTTACTTCGGAGATTGCCAAACTGTCCGCACATGGGGAGATTTCGCAAAGCTCGCAAAGAGAGAGTGGAACGTTTCCGTTCCAGACGATTTTTCCCCTAGCCATTTAGCCGATCTAGCTCGGCAACTTCAAAAGGGGTCTCAAGACCGCGTTGTCATACTGTTAGACGAAATCGATCAACTATTGCTTTGGGATATGCAGCACGACGAGAACTCGGTGCCAGAAGCATTCTTCAGAGCGTGCCGATCACTCTCACAGTCGGGAGATGCGCAGTTCATTTTCACCGGCGAGCGAGAAATCTCGAAGAAGATTTGGGATCCACAGTCTCCACACTGGAATTTTTGCCGTCCGATCCAGTTAACTCAACTCCCAAGAAAAGATGCGCTGGAACTACTGCTCTCGCCTCTTGATGGACTTGGAATTGATCTTCCACAGCGTAGCGACACAGCGGACTTGGCTTGGCAGTACACGAGCGGGCACCCCCAACTCGTTCAATTTCTTGGAGATAGATTGATTCGTACTCTGGATATCGGCCGCTATAATTCTGCCTTTACGGTGGAGCCAAGTGACGTCGAGAGGGTGTGCTCCACATTCGAATATGCCGAGCATTATGTAACTACGTATCTAGGCCAAGCAAATGAGTTGGAACGCGCTACCGCCTATCGGTTTGGCGAAGGCCCTCTAGAAAAATCTGATATCAGAGCAATGGTGAATAAGGACCTAGACCAGTCCTCGGAACCGGATTTCGAGACTGCGCTTCGAATGCTTCAGCTTTATGGAATCCTTGAGGTCGACGATAGCTTGTTTAGGTTAAGAGCAGAGTGGATGCCAAGAGCCCTAGAGTACTATGGAATGACTGCTCTGTCTGGCAGCAACTAGGAAGAAGTTTCAATGGTCTTTTACCAAGGTCCTATTCCCATCGGCGACGAGAGCTACGTTGAACGCGAAGCAGTGGGAAACGTTTCTAGTGAGTTACTCAGTCAACGTTGGGTTTTGCTTCTTGGCCCGCGGCAACACGGGAAGACGACGGCTCTGATCCGAATAAAAAAAACCATTTCAGACGCTGGAGTATCTTGCGTCTACATCGATCTACAGCAGCAACCACCCGTCGATAACTATTCTGACTTTGTGAATTGGTTTTCCAGAAGGATTGCTGAGCAACTTGGCACACAATTCGAGCACAGTGAAGGCCTGGACGACCTGCAAACTGCGATAAACCAAATTCTGCCAACTGGCACAGCACGAATCGTTGTTCTCGTTGACGAAGCTTCAAATATCCCGCGTGATGATTGGCGGAATTCTTTTTTTGGGCAGTTGCGGGGTCTGTCTAGCGCAAGAGCTTTTGCTTGTGATACTGATGCTTCTAAACGGGTGACTTTTCTGTTTGCTGGCACCTTTCGTCCAGAGACCCTGATTGATGCAGCAAACTCCCCTTTCAATGTTTGCGAAAAAATCGAAACTGTCGATTTGACCATTGATGAGGTGCGTGGTCTCGCCGCGACCACACTTGGCGAAGTGCAGGGTGTTCAAGACGCCGCCGATGCTATTTTTGCTGCAGTCGGGGGCCAACCCTATCTTGTTCAGAGACTGTTGGGAAAGGCAATTGGCTCCGAGAACATGCTGACGGCTATTTCTCAGGCACTTGACGAGCTCAAATCTGGTCAGGTAGATCACATCGCGAACCTATTTTCCCGATACCTTGCAGAAAGCAAACTCGCGGAATTGGTTTCGACGCTGGCGGCTGACGGACAGTTGGCAAATTCACCTGCCGACCCGGATTATTCGTTTTTGTGTACGGGCGGCATCGCAAAAAGAAGCGGTGCCCAGATCGTGTTTCGGAATTCGATCTACGAAGAGGTTGCGCGAACGAGTCCGCAAATTGGCAATAACAGCGTGGCAGTCGGAAGAGCACCTGTTTTCCCGCTTCCGCCGACGAGCTTTAGAAAAGTTTCCGCCGACGAGCTTTAGAAAAGTCAACAATGTTCAACTCAGGGAGATTGCAGTAAGCGCACAGCAAGGAGCTGTCGCATCTTACAATGGCGGCAGCAACCGGCTTGCTCTGGCAGGATATGGCTGTTCGATTGAAGCTATCTTGATTGATTATCTATCTGGAAAAACGGAACAAGAGCGAAATAACGCAGGACAACAAGCCGGCTGTCGCCTTGATCGTCGGTGGGAGAACTATGGCGACGCTGCTAGCCTTCGATTAGTAAACCTTGTAAAAATTGCAAACCAACTTCTGGGCTCGAATGCGCAAGTACCTGACGCACTCCGGGACTGGCGAAATCTAATCCACCCGAGTGTCGCTACACAAAATTACATGAGCGATGAGGCGCTTGACCCTGAAGTACGCGTGGCCGCAGCCTCCCATGAGATCTTTCTTCGCGACCTGCCTAGCGGCCCGTAGCCACAAAAAGGGTCGGAGAAGGGGCTGCCCAGAAAAAGTGTTCTGGTCAAAGGTTGATGGCGCCGAGATTCATATGCGCTTCAATCACATGGAGTGCTGGGATCTTGAAAACGCTACCCGTTTGATACCCAAGACCGGCTCTGTACCGGATAATTGCACTCTAACCAGACGCAAGATATTGTTTTATTTAAATAAAGTGGTGCCCGGGGGCGGAATCGAACCACCGACACGAGGATTTTCAATCCACTGCTCTACCCCTGAGCTACCCGGGCACGGGTGAAGCGATCGCTTCGGGTGGAGGCGGTTTAGCCGAGGTCCGACCCGGTGTCCAGCAGCTTTTGCAACAGAATTTCACCTCGCTGAATCCGGCCCTTCCAAAGCCTCAGTCGCCGCGATAAATCCACTCAATGACCTTGATACCAGACCGCCTGGAGAGCTTTCACGCGCACGGTTTCGATACCGTGATCGACGTCCGCAGCCCGGCGGAGTTCGAAGAAGATCGTATCCCGGGTGCAATCAATCTCCCCGTGCTCGACAACGAGGAACGTGCCCGCGTCGGGACGATCTACAAGCAGGATAGTCCCTTCAAGGCGCGCAAGCTGGGGGCGGCGCTGGTCTTCCGCAATGCGGCCAACCACATCGAACGTCATCTCTCGCATCACGAGGGGGGCTGGCGGCCGTTGGTCTATTGCTGGCGCGGGGGGCAGCGGTCCGGCTCTTTCACCTGGATGCTGCGTGAGATCGGCTGGCGGGCCGAGGTCGTGCCGGGGGGCTACCGGACCTATCGCCGGCTTGTCACCGCTTATCTGTATGACATGCCGCTGCGGCATCACCTAATCCAGTTGGGTGGGTATACCGGGACGGCCAAGACCGCGCTGCTGCCACGCCTGCAGGATCGCGGCGTGCAGGTTCTGGATCTCGAAGGACTGGCGAGGCATCGGGGCTCGCTCTTGGGAGAGATGCCGGGGGGACAACCTGCCCAGAAGGGTTTCGAATCCGATCTTGCCCGGGCGCTATGTGCCCTTGATCCCGCGCGGCCCGTCGTTGTTGAGGCGGAAAGCAGCAAGATCGGGCAGATCAACCTGCCGCCGGCACTCTGGGACGCGATGAAAGTCGCGCCCTGGGTTGAGGTCTCTGCCCCGATCGCGGCGCGTGCGGAATACCTTGCACAGGCCTATGACGACATTCTGTCCGACGGGGTGCGGCTGCGCGAAAAGCTGACGCCGCTGCGCTATCACCGTGGGCACGAGGTCGTCGATCGGTGGGAGGCGATGATCGATGCGGGGGATCGCCTGGCCCTGTGCCGCGCTCTGGCCGAGGATCACTATGATCCGGCCTATCGCAGTTCCATGCGGGCACATGTCCCACAGGTTCTGCACCGCGAGGAGACGGTTTCTCTGGCCCCCGGTGCTTTGGACGCGCTGGCCGACCGTTTGGCGGCGCGGCTTCAGACGATCCGGATCTGACCGGAGCCCTCGGTGACGATGCCGACCCGCGCGGCTTCGTAGCCTGCGCCGTTCAGCGCCGCCAGGGGCTCTGTCCCATCGCCGGGCACGGCCGCCAGCAGGCCGCCGGAGGTCTGGGGGTCGATCAGAAGATCGTGCGGGGCACTGTCCGCGAGGTCGGGGAAGGGCGCGCGATTGTCCGGGTAGAGGCTTGACCGGATGCCTTGGCGGGCAAGCTCCACGGCGCCTTTCATGAAAGGCACCGCCTCCAGCGTGATTTCCGCGCCGACGTTCGAATTCAGGCAGATGTTGCGCAGGTGACCCAGCAGGCCAAATCCGGTCACATCCGTCATGGCATGGGCGTCTTTTAGCAAGGTCGAGGCCTGCGCCTGCGACTGGACCATCCGTTGCAGGGCCGCAGCCACGTCTTCGCCGCGCGCAAGACCCGCCATTTCACCGGCCATGAGCACGCCGGACCCCAGCGGCTTGGTCAGGATCAACGCGTCGCCGGGGCGCGCGCCGGCAAGGCCGATCGCCCTGCGCTCGCAGGTTCCGGCGATGGTAAAACCGATGGTCAGCTCGGCGCCTTGCGACGTGTGGCCGCCGACGATCTCTGCCCCGGCGGCGCGCATGATGGCGCGGGCGGTTGTCATGATCTCGTCCAGGGTGCGGCTGGCGAGCCGGGGCGACATGCGGGGCAGGACAAGGCTGGTCAGAACGGCCCGCGGCTGGCCGCCCATTGCCCAGATGTCGCCAAGCGCATGCTGCGCGGCGATGCGCGTCATGGTGACGGGATCGGCGGTGATCTCGCGCAGGTGGTCGGTGCTGAAGACCAGGTCCGCACCGCCGATGCGGACCAGAGCCGCGTCGTCCCCGGGCAGGTTCGACGAACCCTCGCAAAGCGCCGCCATCAAGGCCCCCTGGCCCAGCTTGGCACCGCATCCGCCGCATAGCACCTTGTCGCCCAGGTCCGCCGCACCGGCGGCACGCGGGTCCGGCAGCGCAGGCAATGCCATTTGTGGCAGGTCCTTGAGTTTGGACATGAATTTCCGGTCGATCCGGTCTTTCCATCGCCAGACCCAGGGGCCGGCAAAGCTCAGGCCGAACCGGTCGCCCAGGGCGGTTTTCTCGCCCATCGACACCAGCTTCAGATAATCCTTCTGCGGCTGAAAGCGCTTCATCGTCCCGGCTTCGCGCAGTGCCAAGCACAGGTTCTGTGCCAGCACCGGGGCCTGCCGCACGGCATAAACTCCGGCCTTGGGCCGCGGGGCAAATGGCATATGCGCACAATCCCCCGCTGCAAAGATGCGGGGGTCCGATGTGCGCAACTGCGGATCAATGCTCAGATAACCGTCCTGCTGCGCCAGTCCGGTTTCCGCAAGCCAGGGATGAGGACGGGCACCCGCAGCGCCGCAGACGAAGTCAGCCTCGATCTCATACCCATCCAGCGTCACCCCATCCGGCGTGATCGCCCGCACGTCGGCCCCTTCATGCAGCGTGACGCCTGCGCGTTCCAATGCCGCGCGCAAGCGTTTTGCCGAACGGTCGGGCAGGGCGGTCAGCACCGTGTCACGTTCGATCAAGTGCAGCTTTGCGGGCCGCTCGGCCTGTGACAATGCGTGACCCATCGCCAGGATCAATTCGGCGCCGGCGACCCCGCCGCCGATCATCGCCACGCTGGCCGGGCCGCTGGTCCGAAGGAAGCTCTGCCATGCGGCGGCGAACCGCTCCAGGGGCTTGGCCGGGATCGCATATTCGGCAAACCCGGGTATTTCGGGCATGGCGGTTGTGATGCCGATGTCGATGCTGGCCAGATCAAAGGCGATCGGCGGGCGGGCCGCCACGTGCACCTCTCCACGGGACAGGTCGATGCCCTCGGCGGCGCCCAGGATCAGCCGGGCCCCGGCAAATCGTGCCAGCCGGACAAGATCGATCTCCAGCGCGTCGCGCGTGTAGTGTCCGGCAATATGTCCGGGCAGCATGCCGGAGTAGGCGGCGGAGGGGCCGGGATTGATCAGCGTCAGGCGTGCGCCCGGCAGCGGCTTCATGCCCCAGGACCGCAGGACCAGCGCGTGGCTGTGGCCGCCTCCGACCAGCACCAGATCGCGGGTAAACGGATGGGACGATGCTTGCATTCTGGTCTCTCCCGGCCTGCGGGCACATGCCCGCGTGGCCGGGATAGCGCCGAAGTGCCCGTCAGAAAAGCGTGATCTCGTCCGTCTTGGGCCGGGGGATGGGGGCCGGTTTCTCCACCGGCAGCGACACGGCATCCGCAGAGACGAGAAGCTGGCGCACGCGGCCGGTGGTGGGCCAGAAGCGAATTCGGCGGGCCGAGGTGCCTCCGACGCTTTCGGCGATGCAGGGGATGCCCTCATCCTTGAGGAAGCCGCGCGCGAACGCCGCGTTGGACGCACCGATGTCGCGCAGGTTGCCCATCATGCTGGCCCCGCCAAAGACCTTGGCCTGTAGCCGGGCACGGTCAGCCCCGCGTCGCAACAGCCCGTTGATCAGCAGTTCCATCGCGTAGGCGCCATAGCGGACATTCGCCCCTTCGCCCCCGTCCCGCTTTGGCAGGAGAAAATGGTTGAGCCCGCCGATCTTTCGTTGTGGATCGAACATGCAGACCGCGATACAGGACCCCAACACGGTCGTCAGGACAACCTGGGGGCTGTCCGAGATCTCGAACTCTCCCTGGATGACATTTACCAGCTTCTCGGTTTGTGGCGTCATTTCTGTGCTTCCCTGCCTGGGCCGACATTTGTCTTGCGACGGGCCAACAACGCCTCGGCGATTTTTTTCAGCGGAAGGACACGATCCACTCCACCCAGCTCGACGGCGGCACGGGGCATGCCGTAGACCACGCAACTGGCCTCGTCCTGTGCGAGCGTATGCGCGCCGGCAAGTCGAAGGGCCTTCATTCCATCCGCGCCGTCGCGGCCCATGCCCGTCAGCAAAGCGGCGGAGACCCTTGGCGCCACCGGCAGGGCCGACAAGAACAGCCGGTCGACAGAGGGAACATGTCCGGCCACGGGCCCGTCGGCGACGGTCGTGACCCGGGTCGCGGCGCGCCCATCCAGAACCAGGTGCGCCCGTATTCCGGCGCCGACCAGAATCTGTCCCCGCCTCAGGGGCATGGGGCCATTCGCCAGAAGGACATTCGGCAGGCACTGGCGGTCCAGAAGGCTGGCCAGGCTTTCGCCAAAACCTGACCCTGTGTGCTGGACGACCAGCGTGGGTGGGCAATCCTGGGGAAAGCGGGTCAATACGGCCAGCAGTGCATCGACCCCCCCGGTGCTGGCTCCAATCAGGATGATGGGATCGCTACCCAGGGGGGGGCGTGGATCTGCCTGGGACGCCCTGGACGTCTGCGTCAGATGGTCTTGTACCTTGACCGTGGTGATCAGGGGCCTTGTCGAATTGGTCGTCGGCGCGCCGCGGGCGAGATGGCTGCGCGGAGATTCGGTCGGACGAAGCGGATTGGGTTTGGCAGCGGGTCGGGGGTTCAACCCGGTGCGCGTCAGGGCACGGAGTTGTCGCTCATAAACCTCGTCAGACGCATCTGTCGGGATCGAAAACAGATCGGATCGAGGACTGCCGCCCACGGCGGGTCGGCGCAGTCTCCGGTTGGGCACCGTTACCACCAGCCAACGGATGTCCAGCGTCGAGAACAGCGCGCGCATCACTTCGAACTCGGCAAGGCCGGCCAGGACATCCGCGATGAGAACGGCCTTCGGCAACCGTTCCTCGACCACATTATAGGTGTTCATGAGGTCGCCGGTTTGGGCGATGACCTCGAACTCGCTCATACGATCCACGACAAGGCCCAGCCGTTTGCGCTGTGCGGCGTCCGGCGTGGCGATGACGACACTCTTGACCGACATGGTTCAGACCCAGTCCATACGGGGCCAATGCCGCCAGCGACACGCGGCCCGTTTCATCAGAACAGTTCCGCGTGGCCGCCGTTTGCGGCGGAATTTACCTGACCGCCCAGCCGGCAGGCCATGTCGCGCAAGGGGATTGCGGTCAGGGCTTCGCTGACATTGACCATGCCATTGGCGTCGGTCGCGGTCGAAATCTGGTCGAGGTAGTCCGCAAGCGCGCCGATCGACTGTCGCAGCATGTCCAGTTCCTGGAGCATGCCGATCGACTTCGTATCGAACGCGTGTGTGGAATGGCTTATCACCGCGTCCAGCCCGTGTTCGAGCCGTTCCAGGCGGGCGTGCAGGCCCTCCAACTCGTCCGAGGCTCGCTGGGTGGCGAGTTTCAGGGGCAGCACGGTGTCCTTTCCCCTGCTCATAGGCGACCGACCACGCTTTCGATGCACTGTTTCATCGAGGCCGAGGTAAAGGGTTTCTTGATCATGTTGTTGAGACCCAGCCGCTTGGCTTCTGCCACGATCTCGGGCGTCGGGCGGCCGGTGACGAGGATGAAGCCCATCTTCTTCAGCGCCTGATGGCCGCGCACCGCCTTGAGCAGCCCAAGGCCATCTAACCCGGGCATGTTGTAGTCCGACAGCACCAGGTGCACCGGGCTGGCCGCCATGCGTTCGAGGGCAGCACGCCCGTCGTTTTCGGTGATGTAGTTTTTTACCCCGATGTCATCGAGGGCCTGGGTGATCAGGCCGCGGCTTGTCGCCATGTCGTCGACGACCATGACCCTGAGAGAATCCTTCATTCCCATCTTGCTCTCCTATTGCAGCGCGGGAGGCACGTTGGTGCGTGCTTTGCGGTAACTCGTGATCCCGAACCCGGTGAGGGTCTTCAGGGCCTGGCCTGTCACCCGTTCGGAATGTCCGATGAACAAGAGCCCATCGGGGTTCAGCATGGCGCTGAAGCGTTGCCAGAGGCGCCTTTGCGTCTCCTGGTCGAAATAGATCGCGACATTGCGGCAGAAGATCGCGTCGAATGGGCCACGGAAGGGCCACTCCACCATGAGGTTCAACTCGTTGAAGGTGATCAGGTCTTTCAAAGCCTGCGTCACGCCGTATGTCTTGCCGCTCGCATCGGTTGCCTTTGTCCATTTGCCGCGCATCGGCGCGGGTATTCCGGCGACATCCTCGACCGAGTAGACCCCGTCCCGGGCCTTGTGCACGATCTTTGGGTCGATATCGGTCGCAAGGATACGCAGATCCTTGCGCGCGGCCTCCGGCACGGCCTCGAGCACGGTCATGGCGATGGAATAGGGCTCTTGGCCAGAGGAGCAGCCGGCAGACCAGATCCGCACCCTTTGACCGGAGCTTGCGCGTTCTGCCAAACCCTCTGCCAGCCGCTGTGTCAGCGTATCGAAGTGGTGTTTCTCGCGGAAGAAACTGGTGACATTGGTGGTCAGGGCCGAGATCAGTTCTAGGCGTTCGGCCTCTTCCTCGCTGCGTTCGAGCAGCGCCAGGTAGTCGGTGAAGCTCCCGACTTGCCGGGACTTGAGGCGCCGCGACAGCCGCGAGTAGACCAGCGGCTTCTTGCTCTCGGCAAGGCTGAGGCCGAACCGTTGCTGGGCAAGCTGCGCGATGGCGCGGAAATCCGCATCGCTGAAGGGGATGTCGCGCGTGAAGGCGCCCGGCGGAGAGCTTGTCATGCAGGCAATCCCTTGCCGCTTTCGACAACCGCGCCAAGGTTGACAACGCGCACCATCGCATCGTCGACCGAGATCATGCCCTGGATGCTGTTGCGCGTCGCTTCGGACTTGATATCCGGGGTTTCCTGGATCTCGCTCTTGTCGACCGACAGGATCTCGGACACCGACTCGACCAGCAGGCCGATGGTCGCGCCGTCGACGGCGGCCACGATCACGACGTTGCGTTCGTTCGCCGGTGTGGCGCCCAGGCCGAAACGCGCGGAGAGGTCGAAGATCGGGATCACGGCGCCGCGCAGGTTCATCACGCCCAGCACATCCGCCGGTGTGTGGGGCAGGGCGGTCACCGGGGTCCATCGGCGGATTTCACGGATCTGCGTGATCTCTAGGCAGTAGCTTTGACCGCCTGCCGAGAAGGTGATGAATTCGAACTGCGTATCCGCATGCGCTTCCGCGGTCTCAGCCATGACGAAGCTCCATTCTGCTGTGCTGTGCAAAGGGATCGTTGCCCGAGGCATGTGCGAGATTGATCAGCTCTTCGGGATCGAGGATCAGGGCGATCTTGCCATCGCCCAGGATGGTTGCCGCCGAGACGCCCCGGATGGCGGCATAGTTGCTTTCCAGGCTCTTGATCACCACCTGACGCTGGTCGTGGATCGCGGTCACCCTCAGGGCGGTCAATCCCTGCAGTTCGGTGCTGACCAGAAGGAGAATACCGGCGCCGGCGGTGTCGTCATGTCGTGAGAGGCCGAGGTTGTCGGCCACGTCCACGATCGGAACATACGAGCCGCGCACGCTGACCACCTGGCTGTCAGTGCCGACGACGTGGATGTCGCGCGGGTTTGGCCTTATGGTCTCGAGGATCGAGGAAATCGGGATGACCATCGTCTGATCGGCCACCGAGATCACGAAACCGTCCATCACGGCCAGCGTCAACGGCAGGACGATGGCAAAGGTCGTGCCTTTGCCCGGGGTCGAAGTGATCGAAACCCGCCCGCCAAGCGCATGTACCGCGTTCTTGACCACGTCCATGCCGACGCCACGGCCTGAGAGGGCCGAGACCTCGCCGGCGGTGGAAAACCCGGGCAGGAACAGAAGGTTGTCGATTTCCGGGTCCGAAAGCTCCACGTCCGGAGGCACAAGGCCTTTCTCGATGGCCTTGGCCAGGATCCGCTCGCGGTTCAGCCCGGCACCATCGTCAGATATCTCGATGAAGACGCTGCCTGATCGGTGCGAGGCCGAAAGGCGAATTGTGCCCACCGGGTCCTTTCCGGCGGAGTCCCTGCCATCCGGTTTTTCCAGCCCGTGGTCGACCGCGTTGCGGACCATGTGGGTCAGCGGATCGGCCAGGCGTTCGATCACGGTCTTGTCGACCTCGGTCGAGTCGCCCACAGTCACCATCTTGGCTTTTTTGCCGGTGGCGTCCGAGGCCTCGCGCACGATGCGCGACATGCGTTGGAACAGTGGTTTGACCGGTTGCGCGCGGATGGCCATGACGCCTTCCTGGATGTCGCGGGCCAACAGTTTGTAGGCCTCCAGTTCGTTGGTCAGATGCGCGACTGTCGGCAGGTCCAGTTCCTCGATCCTCTGAGAGATCATCGCCTGGTTGATGATCAGTTCCCCCACGGTGTTGATCAGTCGGTCGACCCGGTCCAGGTCGACCCTGAGGGTGGTTTTGGGTCCGCGCGGTTCCTTGCGTCGCTCACGGGGCGGACCTTCATAGGGAGGGTCCTCGTCTTGCGGTTCCGCGGCCTCGATTTCAGCTATGGGCTCTTCGGTGCCGGTCGACGGCTCCGGATCCAAAGGGGCGGTCAAAGGCCCCTCCTCGGGCCCGGTCGTGACGGAAATATCCAGATCGCACAGACCTTCGACAAATTCGAAAACCTCGTGCAGCGTGGTTTCCGGTTCGCTGCTGGCCAGCCGCATGTGCCAGGACAGGAAAGCGTCCGCGGGATCGAAGGCATCGAACTCGGGGATGCGGCTGATGTCGGCCTCGACCGTCAGTTCGCCCAGGTCGGCAAGGGCGTCGAGGATCAGCAGGGGTTCATGGCCGTTCTCGTAGAGCGCGCGGCTTGGTTCGAAACGGATATCGAAGACCCGCATGGCACTGCTGTCGTCCTCGGAGGGCAATTCGATCGCGGGGCCGTCGAAATCCAGCGTGACGGCGTCAAAGCTGAACTCTTCGGCCGCAGCCTCGTCGCCGAGGTAACTGTCGAGCTCTCCGATCAGGCCGGACTCGGCCTCGTCGTCCAGATGGGTTTCGTCACGTGCGGATTCGACGAGGTCGGAAAGATGGTCGCCCGCGCGGTGAAACAGGCTCATCAGCTTTTCGTCGACCGCCAGATCGCGGTCGCGGACCTTGTCCATCACCGTTTCAAAGGAGTGAGCGAAAGACACCAGCCGGTCGAGGGCAAAGGCCCCTGCGCCCCCCTTGATCGAATGCACGGAACGGAAGACGGCGTTCACCACCTCCATGTCGTCGGGGGCCTGTTCCATCTGGGACAGCCCTTCGACAAGGGCCTCCAGCAGTTCTTCGCATTCCTCGAAGAATGTATCTCTGATCGAATTTCCAGACATCTCAGCTCACATGCCCCGTCAAGCGCCGCAGGACGGACACCAGAGAGGCGTCGTCGAAGGGTTTCACGATCCAGCCGGTCGCCCCGGCGTTGCGGGCGCGGGACTTCAGCTCGTCCGAGCTTTCGGTGGTCAGGACCAGGATCGGCACGTTGGTCCGGTTGGGGCCGCCGCGCAGGCTGTCGATCACGCCGAACCCGTCCATCTTGGGCATGTTGATATCCGTGATGACCACGTCCGGATCCACGTCGGGGAAGATGTCGACACCCTCCTGGCCGTCACAGGCAGAGTGAAACTCGAACCCCGCGCCTTCGAGAGAGACGCGCAGAAGATTGCGGATCGTTCGCGAGTCGTCGATTGCCAGGACTTTGGTCGTCATTGCAGCGGTTCCTTGTCGAAATGGTCGGGAGAGAGACCGAGCCTTTCGAGTCCCTCGCGAAAGCTTGGCGCCATGTCGGTGATGTCGAACGGGATGCCGTCCGTTTCCCATTGTTTCCGCGCGACCAGCAGCAGTTGCAGCCGGTGAGAGTCGAGCCGGTTGACCTCGCGCGCCGATATCGTGACCGGCATGCGCCGGGCGTTCAGCAGAAAGGCGACAAGCGGGTCTTCACCGGAGCGGGCCCGGGCCGGACCGAGGGCGTGGAAACTGATGTCTGACATCGCGGGTATGCATCCTTCGTGGCACGGGTGTGGGCCTTGAAACGGCACATCTGACACTCGGCAGGAATAAGGATGCTGCCTTAACAAAGGGTTCCAATCCCCCGTGGCGGCCGCGCGACCATCGGGCCGACGCGACGCGGGACTGTGCAATTTCATGGACGAGGAAGGCAACTGATTGAAATGACGAATAGAAAATTGGCACCCGCAACTAGATCGTGGCCGATCCCCGGCGTCACCTTAAAACCGACAATTCGAGCCATCCGCCCGCTGTTCGATGTCGACCCGTTTTGCACATGGCCCGGCGATGTGGTCCCGGCCAGTCAAAGCGCGTCAGGCCCTTGCCCGCCGTACAGGGCGCCGGGGTCTTTTGTTTTGCCGCGCCGCGAGGCACCTTGTAACGGTCCAAAGGAGGCCCCAGATGCGTCTTGCCAGTTTGCCCCCCTATTCCTGGCGCGCCGATCCGCGTGTTCCGGTCTTTGACGAGACCCGTATCCTTGTGGTGATGGACGGGGACTGCGGGCTCTGCTCGGCGACCGCGCGGCGCATAGCGCGGCTCGACAAGGCGGACCGGGTCCGCATCTGTACGACCCAGACCACGCTGGGGCAGGGGCTGATGCGCCATTTCGGCCTTGATCCGGACAACCCCGATAGCTGGCTCATGGTGCAGGACGGTCGGGCCCGGGCCGGTTTGGACGGGGCGATACAGTTGTTTCCGCAGCTTCATGCGGGCTATGCGCCGCTCAAGGCCCTGTGCCTGCTGCCCGCGCCGCTGCGCGATTGGCTCTATGCCCGTGTTGCCCGCAATCGGTATCGCATTTTCGGCCGCGGACAGGTCTGTGCCTTGCCGGACGAGGCCCTGCGCCGTAAGCTGATCGGGTGACGCCCTATGCGCAAGTGCTGGGGGCGGACCTGGACCGTCTGCCAACGCCCTGCCAGGCTTTGCACCGTGCATTCGGCCGTTTCGAAGGGCGGATCACCGTAGAGCCGGGGCCGTTTCTGGTATTGCGTATGCTTGCGCGGCTGATGGGGCTGCCCGCGGCGACCCCCAATGCCCCTTTGGTGCTGGAAACAGCGCCCACCGAAAAAGGGGCTTGTTGGACACGCAGGATCGGGCCTCAGTGCATGATGTCACAACAGCGCGCCATGCCGGATGGCACATTGGCCGAACAGCTTGGCCCGGTGACATTGGCGGCCAGGCTGGTGCCCGATGGTGCGGGGCTGCGCCTGGAAACCGCTTGGGTGCGCTTTCTGGGCCTGCGATTGCCGCGCTTCTTCTGGCCGGGGGTGCAGGCGCGGGAATGGGCCGAAAGCGGGCTCTATCGGTTCGAGATCGACATCAGGCTGCCGGTTCTGGGTACGCGGCTGATCGCCTATTCCGGCTGGCTCGATCCATTGGCATCCTGATCGCCTGAACGCCGGTCCAGTTCCTCGAACAGGCGCTGTTTCGCGGCAAGATAGCGCGCACCCAGGCTTGCGGCCTTGTTTCCCGGCAATTGTGCCAGCCGGTCGGGATCGGAATTATCGCTCAGATCGGCCAGTTTGACCCGGATGGCCGAGACAGTGCCCTCGCGCGCCAATCGCTCGATCCGCTGTGCATAGGTCATCTCCGGGTCTGGCGATTTCGTCACCGCCTGGACCGTGGCGATCACCTCGGGCGCATAGCCTCGCGCGGAAAGATCCGCCGCGGTGACCTCCGTGTCCTCAAGCAGATCATGCAGCCAGGCGGCATGGCGCTCGACGGTGCTGGCATCCGGGAACAGCCGCAGCAGATGGCGCGACACCCGGACGAGGTGTCCGACGTAGGGCTGGCCGGCCTTGTCCTGCTGCGTTGCGTGCCAATGCCCGGCCCAGGCGGCGCTTTCCTCCAGCGAGGGGTGCTGTTGACAATCCGATCTGCGTGACGTGGCCATCCAGCGTCCTCCAATGGCGGGGCTTGCCGCGGCTTGTGCCCCACTGCCGGGGCCAAGTCCGCGTCCCTTGCCGAAATCTTGGCCTGCAAACGTGGGCGATGCAACTTGCACGCGGTTGTCACATTGCCCCGCTATGCCGGGGTTATAGGGCGAGCAGGAGGCCATGAATGCACGGCAAGGGTGTGCACCTTGAAAGCGTCTCAATCACCTTTCCGAACGGGATCACGGCGGTGCAGCCTACCGATGTGTCCATCGAAGCCGGCGAGTTCTTTTCGATTCTCGGCCCCTCGGGCTGTGGCAAGACGACGATTCTGCGCACCATCGCCGGGCTCGTGGCCCCCGGCGCCGGTCGTGTCCTGATCGGGGGAGAGGACATGGGACGGCAAAGCCCCGGTGACCGGCCCACGGCCCTGATCTTTCAGACCCTCGCGCTGTTTCCAGGAATGAGCCTGCGCGACAACGTGGCCTTCGGGCTGGAAGCGCGAGGGATGCCGCGCCGCAAGCGTCATGCCCGGGCCGAGGATCTGCTGCACCTGATGGGGTTGGATGACAAGGCGGACAAGAAACCTGCCGAATTGTCCGGAAGCCAACCTCTGCGCGTCGCCATCGCCCGCGCCCTGGCCGTCGAGCCCGCAGTGATGTTGCTGGACGAACCTCTCTCAGGACTGGATCGCACGCTGCGCCGCGACATGCGGGCCGAGTTGCGCGAGACCCAGAAACGGACCGGCATCACCTTCATCTATGCCACCCGTGACCCGGGCGATGCATTGGTTATGTCCGATCGTATCTCGGTGATGAACCGGGGGCGGATCGAGCAGGTGGGATCGTCGGACGCCATCTATTCCAACCCCAAGACAGCCTTCGCCGCCAGTTTCGTGGGCGAGGCAAACCGGCTGCCGGGCCGCGTGACCGATGCTGCCGCAGGGCTTGCCACGATCGAGACCGGGCTGGGCCGGTTCCGCGCCCGCAACCCCTCGCAACTGGATGCGGGCGCGCGGGGGATCCTCTTTGTCCGCCCCGAGGCGATGGAGCTGAACCGCAATGACAACGCGGTCAGCGCCGATCTTGTTCGCCGGGACCTCGAAGGCCCTTTCGTGACCCTGCATTTTCAGGCCGGCAGTCAATGTCTCTCGGTCTGTCAGAGCACTCCCGGCGAAACCGCCTTGCCGATGGGGGGCAGTGCCAGCCTCGGTTTCGATCCCACGGCGGCGCTGATCCTGCCGGCGGGAGAACTCTTTGACGCCGGACACGGGATTGCGGCGGAATGAACAGACTGCTGCGCGGCGTCGGCCCGGCCCTGACGCCCTCTGGGCCCCTGTCGTGACCGTCTGGGTGGGACGGCTCATCGTGGCGCTGCAACTGACCTTGCTGGGCCGGTCGCTGGCGTCTGCGCCAGTGCAGGACAGCTGCCATCCAGCTATCGAGGAAGCACACCCCCCGGCCTGACCATCCGTAACTTCGCGGCCTTGATACAGCCCGAACGGCTTGCGATGACATCCGAAACCCGGGATCTGAAAGAGGCGGCGCTGGATCTTGGCGCGTCGCATCTGCGGGTGTTCTTTCGCTTCACCCCGCCGTTTCTGGCGCCCGCGCTGGCCGTGGGGACGGCGATTGACGGCATCGCTTCGATGGAAAGCTACACGCCCACGATGTTTGTAAAGGGGGCTGCACGCCGGCGACAGAGATCGGCGAGATGACACGCCGCCCGGGCGGGCCCTTGCCGGGGGGAGATGCCGCGGGAACGGTCATCCTCATGTTGACCGCCGGGTTTTCCGCGCCCATGCAGTCTTGTGGCATCGTGAGAGCATTTGATCTGCGAAACTCGCCCGGTGTCGTGATCCGTCGTTTCCAGGCAGGGCATTTTTGCAGGCGCCTTGCCCGTTTGGCGGGCAATTGCGTCAGCCATGCTGCGACGCAGCTTGGATGTGATGCGTGCTGCGCCGGGCCTGTGGCAGTGTGGGGCCACCAAGGGGGAGGAGACCAACCGCACAAACGCGAAGGAGTCCTCCCATGTGCCTGACCGCCGAAGCTCTGGCCCTGTTCCTCAACCTGCTGGCCCCGCAGATCATCGAACGCAGCCCCGGACGTTATGTCGTCAATGCAACCGACCGCGAGGCCCATTGGGTCGCGGTCGGGGACAGGTGGTGCACGATGGCGCCACAGATCGACCGGATGGAACGCTTCGCGTCCCTGCGCGCGGACTGACCCACGCCCATTGTTACCAGAGCTGCGCAGGGGCCAGCGGCTTGCCGTTGCGGTTCAGGGCGTCGCGCATCCGCAGCCTTGCGTGGCCAGCAGCGACAAGCGCGCGGCAATCCTCCAGCCCGGCAGCCAGCCAGGCGGCGCTTTCCCGTGTCAGCACCCGGCGGGCAAGGCCGGTTTCGCCCGCGTCTAGCAGGATCTCGGCACTGCGCAGCACCTCCGGCAGCTGCTCCGCCAGTCGCGCCTCCATCAGGCGCCAGTGATCCCAGACCTCGCGCAGCAATGTTTCGTCCTGGAAGGCAAGGTGCATCAGGCGCTTGAACTGGTAGACCGCGCTGTCGGCAACCTCGATCCCCTGCGGCACATGGCTGACGGTATCGGGGTCCTTGTCCTCCTTGCGGCGGTCGAGAAAGCGGTGCGCCTCGCCCGTGGTCAGGTAGCGATGCTGGGCGTATTCGTCCGGCACCTCCGTCTGGCCAAGAAAGACCGGCACCAGCGGCGCCGTCACCGGGCCGACCGGCGCATGCCACATCATCCGCAGGTCCGGATGCGCAGGGTGGACCAGCGGCACCACCTGCCCATAGCCCGCCGTATCGCCGGTCAGGACTTCTGTCTGGATCGCCCAGCAGACATCCGCGAAGGTGATCGGCCCGGCCTCGGCCCGCTTGCGCATCTCGGCCTCGACCCAGGCCATGCCCGCCCAGGGGCCCTTGCCGTCGCCGTAGATGGCGTTGACGTCAAAGGGTGCGCCGGAGGCCGGATCGTACCAGCCCAGGTCGACAGCAGTCCGGATGAAGTGATCCGGGTAGAGAAATGTCTCGTCCGGCTGCAATGGCACCACGCCGACATAGCCGGGGCGAGAGGCACGGATGTCGTCTGCCCCCAGCCGCTCCGCCACCCAGAGCCCCTTGCCGCCCGAGAACTGGATCACCACCCAGGCCTCCTCCGGGTCGGCGATGATATGCGAATTGCCGCCGTAGCAGGAATAGCCGTGCTCGGCGATCAGCGCCGCCATGATCTCGACCCCTTCGCGGGCGGTACGGGCGCGCTCGATCACGATGCGGGCGAGGTCGGAATAGTTTGGGCCGGTCTGGTCCTGCGGCGTCATCTCGATCAGCGCATCGCAGGAGGTCGACCAGATGTCGCGCACCGCCACGCCGTGTTCGTTCAGCCCGCCGTTGGTGATCGGCGCGGGTACGCCCAGGTAATAGCTGTAGCTGACGCGCAGGTGCCGGGCGGTCTGCAGGGCCTGCGGGATCTGCGTCCGGTGGCCCGGCATGTCGCTGTCCGGGCCGACCCCCACGGTGATGCTGCTGCCCGGCGCATGGTCTGCGCGGTCCACGATTTCCAGCCAGTGGCTGGAGGGCTCGTCACCGTATCCGGCCAGCCATGCATGTCCGTCGGCCGTCAGGTTGCGGCCGATGTAGATCCCGTAACTCATGCGGTCTCCGTCAGGTCAGAAGTTGTGCGCAGGGGAAACAGGCAGGCATGCCTGTGGTCCGGCGCGATATGAATGTGTTCAGGTTTCGCCCGGCGGCAGGCCTCCTGCGCCAGCGGGCAGCGGGAGGCGAAATCACAGCCCTTGGGGCGGCGCAACAGACTGGGCACCTCGCCCTCGATCGTGGCCGAAGGCGGGCGCCTGCGGTCCGGATCGGGTTGCGGGACACCCTCGACCAGGGCGCGGGTATAGGGATGCGCGGGCCGGGCGAAAACCTCGGCCGCCGGGCCGTCCTCGACGATGCGGCCAAGGTACATGATGGCAATGCGGTCGGCGATGTGGCGCACCACCGGCAGGTTGTGCGTGATGATGAGGTAACTCAGCCCGTGTTCCGCCTGCAGGTCGGCCATCAGGTTCAGGATTTCGCCCTGCACCGAGACGTCCAGCCCTGCCGTCGGTTCGTCGGCCACGATCAGGCGCGGGTTCAGCGCCAGCGCGCGGGCCACGCCCACCCGCCGGGCCTGTCCGCCCGACAGTTCGTGCGGGTATCGCGACAGGAAACTGCGCGGCAGGCGCACCATGTCGGCCAGCCGTTCGGCCTCGGCATCCAGGTCGCGCCCTTGGGCGCCGTGGATCACCAGCGGTTCGGTGATCAGCGCCCGCACGGATTTGCGCGGCGACAACGAGCCGACAGGGTCCTGGAACATCATCGCCATGTCGCGACGCAGCGGCTTGAACCGCGCTTCGGCCATGCCGGCGATCTCTTGCCCGTCGAACCGAACGGACCCGCCGGAGGCGCCCTGCAGGTTGAGGATCGTGCGCCCCAGTGTCGTCTTGCCGGAGCCGCTTTCACCCACAAGGGCCAGCGTCTCGCCGGGCTGCAGGTCCAGGCTGACGTCCAGCACCGCGTCGACGAAGGGATCGGAAACACCGTTCATCCGCGCCTTGAGTGGCCCCATCGTCCGAAAGCGGACATTTAGGTCATGAACGTCCAACAGCGGCGGCGCGTCGCTGCGCACCTTGGCCGGGGCAAGCCCGCCAAGATCGCGCCCGACCGTGACAACATCGGCGGGCGGCGGCCAGGAGGCATCGGCAAGAGGCCCCTCCAGCAAGTGACAGCGCGCCATGCCACTGCCACGCGCCACCTGCGGCGGGGCGTCCCTGGCGCAATCCGGCATCGCCTTCTGGCAGCGGTCGGCAAAGATGCAGCCCGGCAGCGGGCGGGTCAGGTCGGGAATGTCGCCCGGGATCACAGGCAGCTTGCGGGAAACCTCGGCGATCCGGGCCGGGTCGCATTCCAGCAATGCCCGGGTGTAGGGATGGCGCGCGTTGTGAAAGATCTCGTGGACCTCGCCGGTCTCGACCACCTCGCCCGCGTACATCACCACCACGTCGTCGCACATCTCGGCAATGAGCCCGAGGTTGTGAGACACGACGACGATGGTGGTATCGAAATCGTCGCGCAGGCCTCGCATCAGCCCGATCATCTGCGCTTCCATCGTGACGTCCAGCGCCGTGGTCGGCTCATCCGCCAGCAGCAGGTTCGGCCCGGTCAGCATCGACATGGCGATGCCCGCGCGCTGCCGCATACCTCCGGAAAACTGGTGCGGGTAGGCATCGACGCGGCTGTCCGGATCGGGGATGCCCACGCGGCGCAGCATGTCGACCGCGGCCTTGCGCTTGTCCGCCTCGGACATGGACCGGCGATAGAGGATGTCGGACATCTGTCGCGCGTAGGGCAGCACGGGGATCTGCGAAGTCATCGGATCCTGAAAGACCACGCTGATCTCTTCGCCCCGGATGGCGCGCAGCCCCTCGGCATTCAGTGTCAGCAGGTCGCGGGCGCCATATTCGACACGGCCCGCCGTCACCTCGGCATTGCCCGCCAACAGGCCCAGGATGGACCACAGGATCGTGCTCTTGCCCGATCCGCTTTCGCCGACGATGCCCAGGATGCGGCCCCTGCGCACCGGAAAGCTGATGTCGCGCAGCGCCTTGACCCGGCCCCGGTTGGTGCGGAAGTCGAGCGTCAGCCCCTCGATGTTCAAAAGAATGTCGTTGGTCATCTGTCTTGGCCCCTTACCGGCCACGGCCCATGCGGGGGTCAAAGACGTCGCGCAGCGCCTCGCCCAGGAAGGTAAAGCCCAGCGTCGTCAGGATCAGCGGGATGCCCCCGGCGATCACCATCCAGGGCGCGTCGCGGATCACCAGGTAGCCTTCGTTCAGGATGGTGCCCCAGCTGGCCTGGGGTGGCAGGACGCCGATGCCCAGAAAGCTCAACCCCGCCTCGATGGACACCACCACCGGCACCTCCATCGCCGCCAGGATCAACAGCGGGCCGATCACGTTGGGCATGATGTGCTGGAACAGGATGCGCGGCGTCGACGCCCCCAGCGAGCGTTCCGCCAGGATGAATTCCGTATGGCGCAGCGCCAGTGTCGCGGTGCGGGCGACGCGGCCATAGCTGGGGATCGTGGTCAGGATCACGATGGCCAGCACGACGGTCAGGCTGGGTCCGGTCAGCGCCACGGTGGCCAGTGCCAGGATCACCGCCGGAAAGGAGCGCACCGCGTCGAACATCAGCAGCATCAGGTTGTCCAGCCAACGCGGCCCGTAGCCCGCGATCATGCCCAGAACCAGGCCGATGCTCAGCGAGGCCGAGACGCCGATGGCCGAGATGTACAGCGCCACGCGCCCGCCGTGCAGGATGCGCGAGAAGGTATCGCGCCCCAGTTGGTCGGTGCCCGCGATATGTGCCCAGGTCGGCCCGGACATCCGCGCCGGAATGTCCATCGCGTTGGGATCGTAGGGCGCCAGCCAGGGCGCGAAAAGCGCGCTGGCAAAGAACAGCACCACCAGTACAAGACCGACCATCGCCTGCCAGTCAGTCAGGAAGCGCCACAGCTTTTCGCGCCGCTCGCGGCTGGCGCTTTCGCGGGTTTCGGAGGGGGCGGCGGGGTCAGAGAGAGGAGCGGACACGGGGATCAAGCCAGGCAATGAGAAGGTCAGAAATCAGGACGACGAGGATGTAAAAGCCGGTGGCCACCAGCACGCCCCCCTGGACGATGGGAAAGTTGCGATCAGAGACCGCGTCAAAGATCATCTTGCCGACGCCGGGCCGGGCAAAGATGATCTCGGCGAAGACGGCGGAGGAAATCAGCCCGCCAAAGCCCATGCCGATCAGCGTGATGGTCGGCAGGATCGCCACCCGCAGCGCATAGCCCAGCGCCACGCGGCGCGGCTTCAGCCCAAAGGCGCGGGCGGACCGGATGTAGGGCTCTCCCATCACTTCCAGCATCGAGGCGCGCACCATCCGGGCCAGGTAGCCGACCCAGCCCAGGCCGATGGCGAAGGCCGGCAACACAAGGTGGCTCAATTGATCCGCCAGGTCACCCGGCTCTCCGGCGCCGATGGCGGGCAGCCAACGCAGTTCGAGCGAGAAAAGAAGCAGCGCCCAGATCGACACCAGGAAAGAGGGCACGGCGATCATGCCGACGGAAAAGACGCCCGTCACCCGGTCCAGCCAGGACCCCGGGCGCACCGCGGCAAGGCAGCCCAGCGGCACGCCCAGCAGCACGGCCCAGCCCATGCCGGTGCAGATCAGCGCCAGCGAAAAGCCGATGCGTTCCCCGATCACCGAGGTCACGGCCCTGTTCGAGAACACATCCTGTCCCAGGTCGCCCTGCACCGCGTTGCCGAGGAAGTAGACGAATTGCGTCAGCACCGGTTTGTCCAGGTGCATCCGGGCCGAGTATTCCGCGATGGCCTCTGGCGAGGCGCGGGTGCCCAGGGCCAGGATCGCCGGGTTGCCCGGGATCATGTGCAGCATGGAAAACAGCAGCAGAAGCACCGCCATGACGACAAGTGCCGCAAGGCCCAGACGCTTGAGAAGATAGGTGAACACGGCTGAAAGGCGCTCCGGTATTGGGGCCGCTCGGGTGTCCCGCGCCGCACATGGGCGCGGCGCGGGACGATGGAAGGGGCGGGATCAGACCTGCCGGAACCGATGGTAGTTCAGCTCACCCGAGGGGGCCGCCACGACCTCGATGTCGGTGCGGTGGGCATAGGTCTCGGGCTCGTGGTTGATCCAGACATAGGCGCCGGTTTCGTCCATGATTTCCTGCATGCGGAAATAGATCGCCTCGCGCTTTGCGGTGTCGGTCTCGGAAAGGCCTTCGTCATAGAGGCGGTCGAATTCCTCGTTGGTCCAGCGTTCCCAGTTCCAGACGCCGACCTGTTCCGAGATGAACCACTGGGTGGCTTCATACGGGTCAGGCACGGTGGCAAAGCGCATCAGCCAGAGTTCCAGCTCTTCCCAGGTGTCTCCGGCCTCTTCCATGCCCATTTCCCAGAACGGGCCGCTTTCCATCGGCAGAATCTTGACCGTGATACCGACCGCGGCCAGGTTCGCCTGGATGATCTGCGCGGTCAGCAGGCGTTCCTGCCAGTTCAGCGTCCGCAGGGTCAGTTGCAGGCCGGAAACACCGGCCTCTGCCAGCAGTTCGCGCGCTCTGGCCGGGTCATAGCTGTAGCCGTGGTTCGACCGCGCGCCCAGAAGACCGGGGCAGACGATTCCGTGCGACGGCGCCGAGGTGCCCGCGAAGGCGCCGGCCAGGATGCTGTCCACGTCCACCGCGTGCTGGATCGCCTGCCGCACCTTGAGGTCCTGCAGCTTGGGGTGCTGGGTGTTCATGCCCATCCACATGTATTGCAGCTGGCCGGCGGTGGTGATCGCCGTGTTGTCCGGCATTTCCCGCGAATACCGCGCCAGGCTATCGGGGCCCAGTTCTGTGCAGTCGATCTCGCCTGCCTCGTAGGCCAGTTCGGCGGCCTGTACCTCGGTGATGACATGGCAGACCACGCGGTCAAAGCCCGGGGGCGTGCCGGTCCATTCCGGGTTGCGGTCGAACACCGCGCGCTGACCAGGGGTCGCGCTGTAGGTGTAGGGGCCGCAGACCGCCGGGAATTCCGTGGTGAAACGCCCGCCCGCCGCCTCTGTCGCCGCCTCGCAGACGATTGCGCCAGGGCCGTGGCACAGCGTGACCATGATGAAGGGCGCAAAAGGCTTGTTCAGCACCAGCGTCCCGGTCAGTTCCCCCGTGACCTCGACGGTTTCCAGTGCGTCGAAATAGCCCGACCATTCGCTGTCCTTCATGCGGGCATAGGAATAGGCCACGTCCGAGGCCTTGAGCGTGCCGTGCCCGCCGGACCAGACCAGCCCGGGTGCCAGCTCGAACTCGATATGCGTGTCGTCGACATATTCCAGCCGTGTCACATGCGCCGTCGGCTGCCAGCTGAAGGTGTCGCCGTCGCGGACGTATTCGGCCAGGAAGGGCAGGCACTGTTTCTGCGCCTCGATCTCGGTGCCGCCGACCATGTAGCCGGGGTCGAGGATCGAGTTGTCGCCGTCCAGCCGCAGGTTCAGCACGCGCCCTTCCTGGGCGCGCAACATGCCCACGCCACCGGGAAAGATCCCCGCCGCGCCAAGGGCCGCGGCAGAGGTCATGAAGGTGCGTCGCGTCGTTTTGCTGAGTGTCAAGATGATCGCTCCTGTTGGGGTCCCAACGCCGGGCATGCGGTTTCGGGCGATGCTCCGACGGTCTTTGCAACTCTTTTGTGACGCGAAGGATGAGCGAGTGCCCCGCGCAAGGCAATTTCGCTACCTTACGCGGCTTGACACTGTGGTTGCGTCAGTATGCGATAGGGGCATGTCCAGCTTCAGCTCCAATCTCACGCTCGCCTGCAGCTATCACCGCTCCATTTCCGAGGTCTGCCGCCGGATAGGCATCAACCGGCAGCAATTCAACAAGTACCTGAACGGGCAGGTTCACCCGTCGCGGCACAACATGCGGCGGATCTGCGATTTCATCGGCGTGACGGAATCCGAGATGCTGATGGACGAAAGCCGCTTTGCCCAGGTGATCGGGTTGCGCCGCCAGCCGCTGGACAAGCCGCAGCTGGAACTGCCGATGTTCCACCTGGAAACGCTGTTGGCCCGCAGCAGCCCCGTGGACCGCTACGAAGGCTATTATTTCCGCTACTTCTATTCCTTCGGCAACAAGGGCAGCATCATCCGGTCTCTGGCGCGGATCGTGGTCCGCGACGGGCGCGGCTATTTCAAGAACGTCGAGGTCCTGCGCGATCCGGATAGCCGCCGATGGATCCGGACCAACAAGTATCAGGGCGTGCTGTTTCAGCTGGCGGACCGCATCCAGCTGTTCGAGTACGAGACGATGGAGATGAACTCTGTCACGCAGATGACGCTCTATCCCAGCTACCGCAGCCGTTTGGATTACCTGCTGGGCATCCAGACCGGCGGGCCGACACGGCGCGGGCGCAAGCCAGGCGCCTCGCGCGTGGCGCTGGAATTTCTCGGGACCGACATCAGCGTGCCCCGGGCCATGCGCCAGACCGGGCTGTTCCATCCCGACGACCCGGCGCTGCGGCGCGAGATCGTCGAGGCGATCGGCAACCGGATCGATCCGGGCGCCTATGTTCTGGAAATCGACGAGCCCTGAGGCGGAATGGGGCCCGGCGCCATCGCGGCGCCGGGCCCGGGTCTGGGATCAGGCCGCTGCGGCGCTGTCCGGGGCGAACCGTCCGTAAAAGCTCTGGGTCTTTTCGGCCATTTCGCGCAGCAGGGCAGGGCAGGTGAACCGGGGTCCATGCGCCTCGGCCAATTGGTCACAACGTTCGGCCGCATAGGGCGCACCGATCATGTCCAGCCAGCTCAGCGGGCCACCCGACCAGGGGGCAAAGCCCCAGCCCAGGATCGCGCCCACGTCGCCCTCGCGGATGTCCTCCAGCACGCCTTCCTCCAGCGCGCGCACCGCCTCCAGCGACTGCACGAAAAGCAGGCGGTGCTGCACCTCGATCAGGTCGGGTTGCTCTTCGGCTTGCGGATAGCGCGCCTTGACCACCTCGGACAGGCCGGTGCGCTTGCCCTTCTCGTCGTAGTCATAGAACCCGGCCTTGGCCTTGCGACCCAGCCGGCCCTCGCCTTCCATCCAGAAGATCACCTCGTCGACCTCGCCGTCGGGATAGGCATCACCCATGCCCGCCTTTGTCGCGCGGGCGATCTTGGCGCCCAGGTCGATCGAGGTCTCATCCACCAGTTGCAGCGGACCCAGTGGCATCCCCACCATCTTGGCGGCATTCTCAATCAGGGCGGGGGACACCCCTTCCTTGACCATGCGGATGCCCTCGTTGATGTAGGGGATGATGCAGCGGTTGGCGTAGAAGAAGCGCGCGTCGTTGACGACGATGGGCGTCTTGCGGATCTGGCGCACGAAATCCAGCGCCTTGGCCACCGCGCGGTCGCCGGTTTCCTTGCCCTTGATGATCTCGACCAGCATCATCTTTTCGACGGGTGAAAAGAAGTGGATGCCGATGAACTGCTCTGCGTTCTTCGATGCCTTGGCCAGCTCGGAAATCGGCAGGGTCGAGGTATTGGTGGCAAAGATGCAGTCCGCATCTGTCACCGCGTCTACGGCCCTCGTCACTTCGGCCTTGATCTTGGGATCTTCAAAAACCGCCTCGATCACGAGGTCGCAGCCCTTGAGCGCGTCGTAATCGGTGGTGGCGGTGATCCGGCCCACCATCTCGTCGGCCTTCCCCTGGGTGATCTTCTTTTTCTGCACCCCCTTGGCGGCGTAGTCGGCGCTATAGGCCTTGCCCTTGTCGGCGGCCTCCTGCTTCTGGTCTAGCAGGACCACCTCGATCCCCGCCTGCGCGCTGACCAGCGCGATCCCTGCGCCCATCATGCCCGCGCCCAGAACGCCCAGTTTCTTCACCTTCTGGTCGGGTACATCGGCGGGCCGCACGGCGCCTTTCTCCAGCGCCTCCTTGTTGATGAAGAGCGAGCGGATCATGGCCCCCGAAGAGGGGTTCATCAGCACGTTGGTGAACCAGCGCGCCTCGATCTTGAGCGCGGTGTCGAAGGGCACAAGTGCACCCTCGTAGACCGCCGAGAGCAGCGCCTTGGCCGCCGGGTAAACGCCCTTGGTCTTGCCGTTCACCATCGCGGAGGCGCCAACAAAGGTCATGAAGCCCGCCGGATGGTAGGGCGCGCCGCCGGGCATCTTGTAGCCCTTGGCGTCCCAGGGCTTGACGATGTCGGCATCCTTGGCCTGCAGCACCCATTCCCTTGCCGCCGCCAGCGGATCCTCGACCACCTCGTCGATGACACCGGCCGCCTTGGCCTTTTTCGGGTCGTTCAGCTTGCCCTCCAGCAGCAGCGGAGAGGCCGCCATCGCGCCCATCTTGCGCACCAGCCGCGTTGTGCCGCCCGCGCCCGGAAAGATGCCGACCATGATCTCGGGCAGGCCGATCTTGGCCTTGGGGTTGTCCGCGCAAAAGATCCGGTGCGTCGACAGCGGGATTTCCAGACCGATGCCCAGAGCGGTGCCGGGCAGGGCGGTGGCAATGGGCTTGCCGCCCTTCAGGGTCTTGGGGTCCATGCCCGCCCGCTCGATCTTGCGCATGATGCGGTGCGCATTCATGATCCCGTCGAACAGGCCCCTGGCCGGATCGTCGCCCGCCATGTCCTTCATCCTGGCGATGACCTTGAGGTCCATCCCCCCGGCAAAGCTGTCCTTGCCCGAGGTGATGACGACACCCTTGACCGCATCGTCGGCCAGCGCGGCATCAATCAGCTGGTCCAGTTCGTCCCAGGCCTCCAGCGTCATCACGTTCATCGACTTGCCGGGGCAGTCCCAGGTGATGACGGCCACGCCATCGGCGCTGGTTTCCATCGTGAAATCAGTCATGCTCACTCTCCAGTGTCTTTCGGGGGGCGCCCGGTCCAGTCGTGGTGGCCACGGGCGTTGAGGATTGCCGACATGCGCCATCCTTCGGGATCGGGATGCAGAAGCGCCGTCGACGTGTAGGGATCGACCATGCGGGTGCCGTTACGCATCAGGTGCGTGCGATAGGTTGCAAGGACGGTGCCGTCCTCGCAGTGTTCGACACCCAGCGGTTCGCGATGGACGAAATTCAGGCCCATCGCCTTGACCGCCTCCAGGTAGAGGCGAAAGTTCCGGACGATGTCGCCGTCGGATTTCAGCGTGACCGGGCCAGCGCCGGTCACCATGCTGAACGGCAGGCGAATGCGTGCCCGCCATCTTGCAATCTGCCCGCTCATGAAGGGCGCAGAGATATCGTCAATGAACTCGGCGAAATCGCTGTCGGTGAATAGGGCAGAGGTCATGGATCTGACACCTCGCCACCGTCCCGGCGCAGAAAACGCATGTCGCCGTCCGCGACCTCGACCTTCAGGTCGTGGTCCGGGTACCAGCCGGTTTCCCGCTCTGTCCGGGTGCCCACCACCACGAAGGCGCCATCGGCCTCCGACCGGTTGACGATGTGGTGCCCGTTCGGATCGCCTGCCGGAAAGGCACAGCAATCGCCGGGCGCAAGCGGGGTCTCACCGTGATCGTCCACCAGCGTCAGCGCGCCCTGGGTGACGACCAGGAATTCGTCCTGGCGTTCGTGCCAGTGCCGCAGAGAGGACATGGCCCCGGGCGCCAGCCGCACCAGGTTCGCGCCGAACTGGGTCAGCCCGGCGGCATCGCCCAGCCTTTGCTGGCTGCGGCCCGCCATCGCCGCGTCGTGCGGAGGCGGGTAGGATGAGCCTGTCCTCACAGGCACGGTGAAAAGGTCGATTTTCGGCATCAGCTCTCTCCCTTGTCGGGCTGGGCCTCGCGGCGCCGCAGATGTTCCATCAACTGCGGGCCGACCATCGTCAGGTCGCTGTTCCGCATCTGGCGGTCCAGGTCCAGCGCCTTCCAGTCGTCCCCCTGCAGTTCGATCAGCTGCTCGCAGGGGGAGCGCTCCATCAGGTAAGAGCCGCCGCGCAGCAGGTAGGTCCTGTGTTGTCCCCGGATGCGCTGGCCGGTCGGGTCGGTGAACTCTGCCTTGATGCAGATGCGGTGATATTCGGTCGTTCCCAGCCGCCGGAGACTGTCAGGTTGTTCGCGCAGCATGACCAGCAGGTCTTCCAACCGCTCTATACGTTGCGAACTGTCCTGGGTGTGAACCGCGCAGGGCTCCGCGATGTGACAGCCGATCCTGTCGAGGTCGCCTGCAAAGAACATCCGGCTGCCCACGTCCAGGTTTGCCTGGTAGATTTCCGCAGCACTTTGCACCGTCATACCCGTTCTCCCGGACCGTAACCTTTCGCGTCCCCCGGTCCGTCCGGCAGGGTCATGTGACCGATCGGATGCATGACCGAGGTCATGCGCCAGTTGAGGTCGGTGCCCATCTCGATGCTCATGGCGCTCTTGTAGGCGGGGATGACCAGTTGTTCCGCGCTCAGGATATGGGTCCGATAGGTGCCGTGGATCCGTTTTTCGCCGATGATCTCGGCGGACTGGACGCGGCGCACGATGTCACTGACCGATTGCACCCGCAGCCGCGTGACCGAGCGGCTGAAATCCTCCTGCATCTGCTGGATGTCCGAGATCAGCATGGCACCTTCGCTGGCCTGCAGGAACAGTGGCAACTGGACCGCTGCCATCAGCAGGTCGAACCTGTCTTCCATGTAGGCCCGCGTCACCCGGTCCAGGTGGTTCTGAAAGATCGCTTCGGCCGCGCCGCCGGCGCCCTGCGCCCGATAAGGACCACCCCCGCTCAGCAGCGCCTGCCCGTGGGCGCTTTCCGCGGAAATCGTGTATTGCGTTCCGCCGATCAGCCACCGCTCGCCCTCGCGCAGGAGGCGCGACATGGTCAGGATCGGCGTGTTCAGCAGCTTGCCCGATTTGGACAGCATATGCGTGACATGGCAGCTGCGTATCTCGTCCGGGCCATCGAACAGGGCGACCTCGATCCAGCGGTCCAGACGGTGCAGCCCGATTTCTGCGTAATGCGCCTGGATCTGATCGAAGGTCCGGCGCAGGTCCTCGTCGCTGCGCAGGGTGCGGGTTCCGCCGATTGTCGCAATGGCCTGCGGCAGTCGGAAATTTCTGCGGAACAGCTCGAAATCGCCGGTGGTCAGCGCATCGCCCGTGGCCGCCAGAAGGCTGGCGGCCACGTCGTGCGCGGTATCCGGCGACAGGTTCATGGGCGGGCCTCAGATCCGCTCGATGATGGTGGCGGCGCCCATGCCGGAGGCGATGCAGAGCGTGGCCAGCCCGGTGCCCTTGCCGGTGCGTTCCAACTCGTCCAGCAGGGTGCCCAGGATGATCGCCCCGGTGGCGCCCAGCGGATGGCCCATCGCGATCGAGCCGCCGTTGACGTTGACCTTGCTGTCGTCCACGTCGAAGGCCTGCATGAAGCGCAGTACCACCGAGGCAAAGGCCTCGTTCACCTCGAATAGGTCGATGTCGGAGATCGACATGCCGCTGTCCTTCAGGATCTTCTCGGTCGCGGGGACCGGGCCGGTCAGCATGATCGTGGGGTCGGTGCCGATCTTGGCGGTGGCGCGGATGCGCGCGCGCGGCGTCAGCCCGTATTTCTCGCCGAACTCCTTGTTGCCGATCAGCATGGCGGCAGAGCCATCCACGATACCCGAGCTGTTGCCCGCATGATGGATATGCTCGATCCGCTCAAGGTGCGGATATTTCATCAGCGCGACCTTGTCGAAGCCGGGCATGACCTCGCCCATGTCCTTGAACGAGGGTTTCAGCGCACCCAGCGTCTGCATGTCGGTACCGGGCCGCATGTACTCGTCGTGATCGAGGATCGGCAGGCCGTTCACGTCGCGCACGGTGACGACGGATTTCTCGAACCGCTTGTCCTCCCAGGCGGCGGCCGCCCTGCGCTGGCTTTCGACCGCCAGGGCATCGGCGTCATCGCGGGAAAATCCGTATTCAGTGGCGATGATGTCGGCGCTGATGCCCTGCGGGACGAAATAGCTTTCCATCGCCAGGCTGGGATCGACGGCAATGGCCGCCCCGTCGCTGCCCATGGCGACGCGGCCCATCATCTCCACGCCGCCGGCGATATAGCCCATGCCCGCGCCGCCGCGGACCTGGTTGGCGGCCAGGTTCACCGCTTCCAGCCCCGAGGCGCAAAAGCGGTTGATCGCCAGACCCGGGATGGACTCGTCAAGATCGCTTGCCAGCACCGCCGAGCGCGCCAGGCAGCCGCCCTGTTCGCCGACCTGGGTGACATTGCCCCAGATCACGTCCTCGACCGCGTGGCCGTCGAGCCCGTTGCGGTCCTTGACGGCGTTCAGCACTTGCGCCGACAAGCGCAGCGAGGTCACTTCGTGCAGCGCGCCATCCTTGCGGCCCTTGCCGCGCGGTGTGCGGACGGCGTCATAGATAAATGCGTCGGTCATCTTGGGTCCTTCTTCATCAGGTCCGGTCCGCGGGGGAGCCGGGCATCAGGTCATAAGGGGCCTTCCAGCCGGGAAGGCCCTGGATGTTCGTCAGCCAGCGGTCGACGGCCGGCCAGGCGCTGCGGTCGAAGCCGAAGGGTTCCGGGTAGAAGAGATAACCGCAACAGGTCAGATCGGCATTGGTCGGGGCGTCGCCCACGATCCAGTCGCGCCCCTCCAGGTGGGCATCCAGGATCTGGTAGGCGGACTTGAGGCGCCCCTGATTGAAGGCGATCACCTCGGCCGGCCGCTTGTCTTCGGGCAGGAAGTTCATCAGGAAGCGGGTCATCCCGGCCATCGAGCTGAGTTTGTGGTTGTCCCAGAGCACCCAGCGCAGCACTTCGCGCCTTTCCTCGGGTGTCGTGCCGCCGAAATGCCCGTAGGTCTCGCTCAGGTACTGCTGGATGACGCCGGATTGTGTCAGCCGGGTTTCGCCATCGACCAGCACCGGGCATTCGCCCATTTCGTTCACCTCGGCGCGATATGTTTCGCTCCGCGTTTCACCGTTGAAGAAATCGACCTGCACTGGCTGCCAGTCCAGCCCGGCGAGTTGGAGCGCCAGTGCCGCCTTGTAGGAATGTCCCGACTCGCCAAAGCAGTAGAGTTTCATCGTCATGCGCCGCGCCTCCCGTTGCGCTTTTTGTCGTCCGTTTCGCCGCGGGGGTTTCACACCCCCGCACCCCCGTGGGAGTATTTTTCCCAAGAAGAAGCACACAGGCCCTTCCCGGATAACCGCGCGTTAAGGTTAACGCGCCTAATCTCGTGTTGCGGTACAGGCTGGGGAGCCGATGACCGCCCAAGGAGAAGCCCCGTTCCTAGCCAAAGGCGCGGGCACTGCAGGAAGGTCGACTGCTGCCCGGACGTGCGGGTCCGATGTGCGACCTTCCTGTTTCTTCTTGGTCAAAATACCCCAATCCTCCGTATCCGTTCGCGCCTCGTTCAGAGCGACCGCGCGATCAGTTCCTTCATGATCTCGTTGGTGCCGCCGTAGATCCGCTGCACCCTTGCATCCGTCCACATCTCGGCCACGGCATATTCCTGCATGAAGCCGTAACCGCCGTGCAGTTGCAGGCAGTCGTCCAGGACCTCGCCCTGCGTGTCGCTCAGCCAGTACTTTGCCATCGCCGCCTTTTCGACCGTCAGTTTGCCTTCAAGGTGTTCGGCGATGCAGGCGTCGAGAAAGGCGCGAGCCACGGTCGTCTTGGTCTGGCATTCCGCCAGCTTGAAGCGCGTGTTCTGGAATTGCATCAGTGGGCCGCCGAAGGCCTCGCGTTCCTTGCAATAGGTGATCGTGCGCGCCACCGCGCCTTCCATCGCGCCTACGGCGCCGCAGCCGATGATCAGACGTTCCTGCGGCAGTTGTTGCATCATCTGGTAGAAGCCGCGGCCTTCTGCCCCGCCCAGCAGGTTTTCCGGCGCGATCTCGACATTGTCGAAGAATAGCTCGGAGGTGTCCGCCGCGTGGCAGCCGATCTTTTCCAAATTGCGGCCCCGTGAAAACCCCTCGGCGCCCTCGGTTTCGACCACCACCAAAGAGACGCCTTTCGCACCCTCGGCAGGGTCGGTCTTGGCCGCCACGATCACCAGGTTGGCGTGCTGGCCATTGGTGATGAAGGTCTTTTGCCCGGTCAACCGATAGGCGTTGCCGTCGCGGATGGCCCGCGTGCGGATGCCCTGCACATCCGACCCGCCCGAGGGTTCGGTCATTGCCAGGGCGCCCACGATCTCGCCGGAAACCATCTTCGGCAGCCAGCGTTTTTTCTGCTCTTCGGTGCCGTAGGCCAGGATGTAGTGCGCCACGATGCCCGAGTGGATGCCATGCCCCCAGGAGGCGAGGTTGGCGCGGGCGGCTTCCATCAGGATCACCGCCTCATGCCCGAAATCGCCGCCGGCGCCGCCGTATTCTTCGGGGACAGAGGGGCAGAGCAGGCCCAGCTCCCCGGCCTGTTGCCAGGTCTCCGGGTCCATCTGGCCCTGCTTGCGCCACTTGTCGTAGAGCGGCGTCCATTCCGCCTCGATGAACCTGGCCGTCATCTCGGCCAGCATGGCGTGTTCGTCTGTCATCCAGTCGCGCGGCATCCGGGCTCCTATTTCTTGCGCTCGTCGAGGTCGGCGTTGAACAGGCGCAGCCGATGGGCCAGCGCCTCGCTGTCGGTCACGCTCTCGAAATGTTCGAAGAGGAAGGACAGGGCCTCGCCCTCGTCCAGCCCGGCCTCGTGGGCAAAGGATTTCAGCTTGCGATAGCCGTCCTCGGTCATGGCGACCGGGAAACGGCGGGTCAGGCGAAAGCGTTTGGGCATGGGTCCTCCGACGTCAGGGGCGCCGGGCGGTGTGATCCGCCACGGGCGCAGGGCGGGGGGATCCCCGCCGCCACAGCTTCGTCTCAGAAGGCCTCTGCCTCAAGCGCCATCACGGGGTCGGCCCCGGATTCGATGCGTTTCAGGTGCGTCGCCGTCATCGGCAGTTGTCTTGCCATGTAATAGTGCCCGGTGGCGATCTTGGTGGTCAGGTACTCGGCATCGCCGTCACCGGCCGCCAGCTTGCCTTTGGCCGTCCAGGCCATGCGCGCCCACATCAGTCCAAGGCAGACATGACCGAAGAGATGCATGAAATCGTAAGACCCGGAGAGCGCGTTGTTCGGGTTCTTCATGCCGTGCTGCATGAAGTACATTCCCGCCGCCTGCAAATCCTTGGAGGCCGCCTTGAGCGGGTCGAGGAATTGTGTGTCGAACGCTTCGTCCTGACCCTTGTGGTCGGCGATGAAGCCTTTGACCATCTCGAAGAAGCCCATGACGTGTTTGCCGCCGTCCTGGCCCAGCTTGCGGCCGACGAGGTCCAGCGACTGGATGCCGTTGGTGCCCTCGTAGATCATGGTGATGCGGGCATCGCGCACGAATTGTTCCAGCCCCCATTCGCGGGTGAAGCCCGATCCGCCCAAGGTCTGCTGTGCCAGCACAGTGGTCTCGAAGCCCTTGTCGGTCAGGAAGCCCTTGATCACCGGCGTCAGCAGCGAAATGAGCCCCTCGGCCTGCGCATCCTCGTTGCGGTGCGCGCGGTCGATCATCGAGGCGCCCCAGAGGACGAAGGCGCGGGCGCCCTCGGTAAAGGCCTTCTGGTCCATCAGGTTGCGGCGCACGTCCGGGTGCACGATGATCGGGTCGGCGGGGCCGTCGGGGTTCTTGACGCCGGTCACATCGCGGCCCTGAACGCGGTCCTTGGCAAAGGCCACCGCGTTCTGGTAGGCGACCGCGCCCTGGGCATAGCCCTGCAGGCCGACACCCAGCCGGGCCTCGTTCATCATGGTGAACATGGCGCGCATGCCCTTGTGCGGCTCGCCCACGAGGAACCCTTTGGCGCCGTCGTAGTTCATGACGCAGGTGGCGTTGCCGTGAATGCCCATCTTGGATTCCAGACCGCCGCAGGAGACCGCGTTGCGATCCCCCAGGCTGCCATCCTCGTTCACCATAAACTTGGGCACGATGAAGAGGCTAATGCCCTTCACCCCCTCCGGCGCATCCGGCAGTTTCGCCAGCACCAGGTGGATGATGTTGTCCACCATGTCGTGCTCGCCGGCGCTGATCCAGATCTTCTGGCCGGTGATGGCATAGCTGCCGTCATCGTTGGGCACCGCCTTGGTGCGGATGAGGCCCAGATCCGTGCCGCAATGCGGTTCGGTCAGGTTCATGGTGCCGCCCCATTCGCAGCTGACCATCTTGGGCAGGTACATCGCCTTCTGCTCGTCCGAACCATGCGCATGAATGGCATTGTAGGCGCCATGCGTCAGGCCCTGGTACATGTTGAAGGCCATGTTGGCCGAGGAGAACATTTCACCCACTGCGGTCGCCACGACATAGGGCAGGCCCTGGCCGCCATACTCGGGATCGCAATCCAGCGCCGTCCAGCCGCCTTCGCGCATCTGGTCGAAAGCGTCCTTGAAGCCCTTGGGCGTGCGCACAACGCCATTTTCAAGGGAACAGCCCTCTTCGTCACCAACCGGGTTCAGCGGGGCCAGGACGTTTTCCGCCAGCTTCGCCGCCTCGCCCAGGATCGCGTCCAGCGTCTCGCGGTCGAGGTCGGCATAGCCGGGAATGTCCTGCGTGCTGAGTTGCAGCACGTCGTCCAGGAGGAACACCTGGTCCTTGGTCGGCGCCGTGTAGATGGGCATGTCTCTCTCTCCCTGAAAGTCCTGCCCGCGGCCGCGCTTATTCGGCCGCGCGCTTTTGGTCCATCGAGGCCAGCATGCGCTCGCCCCATTTCATCTGGTCCTGCAACTCTCCGATCGCCGCGTTCAGCTCGTCACGCTGCCGGATCAGCTCCGCCAGGCGGTCCTGGGCCACGTCATAGGCCGCCGCCAGCTGCGTGCGCTGCTGGTCGCCCACATCGTAGAGATCCAGCAGTTGCCGGATTTCCTCGAGGCTGAAGCCGAAACGCTTGCCGCGCAGGATCAGTTTCAGCCGTGCCCGGTCGCGCCGGGTGAACAGCCGCTTCTGGCCTTCGCGGATCGGGAAGAGCAGCTCCTTCTGCTCGTAAAAGCGCAGCGTCCTCGGGGTCACTTCGAAGGCGTCGCACATCTCCCGGATCGTCATAAGTTGCTCGTCTGTCATGTCTCGCATCCTCGGGTCTCCGACCGTCACAGTTCCGTCACGACAACCGAGGTGCGTCTTTCCGGGCCTTCATACAATGGGAAAACCGGGTGACGTAACTCATACGCTGCGTCACTTTATGCTTGACGTAAGATAAGGCAAGGTCAAGCTGCCATCCGCGCAATTTTATACCAAGTGGTAAAAATTTCCGGGGTAAGGAATTCCGGACCCTGCTTGACGCAGGGGCGTCTCACGTCAGGCAGAGTGCCCCAGTGAGTCGGCGGTCTGGTCGCGCAGGGCCTTTAGCTCGGTCATCGCCTCTTCCAGCTGCCTGCGTTCCTCGGCCAACTGTTTCAGTTGCCGGTCCGCCATCTCCAGCCAGGCCTGCATCTGGGCCTCGGTGCCTTCTTCCTCGTAGATCATCAGCCACTGGCGGATTTCCTCGAGCTGGAATCCGAACCGGCGACCGCGCAGGATCAGGGTCATGCGGGCGATCTCGCGCGCGCCGTAATGACGTGCGCGCCCCTCGCGCTGGGGCGAGATCAGCTCGATGTATTCGTAGTACCGCAGGGTCCGCGGCGTCACGTCGAACTTCGCGCACATTTCCTTGAAGGTCAGACGCGTCTCGCCCATCGCTTGTCTCCCCATCCGCCTGGGGCGAAATCTAAGCCCAGCCTGCCGGGGTGACAAGCCGCCTCGCCCCAGCCGGCGGAACGCCCCGCTTGCAGCGCCGCGATCCCGTGCCCATAAAGGCCCCAAGGAGATCCCGCATGAGTGCAGACAAGGCCGACATCGCCCGCCAGTTCATCGATTCCATCCCGCACTGCAAGGCGCTGGGCATGGAGATCGCCGAGCTTGGCGACGGCATCGCGGTGATCCGGATGCCCTATGACGCGCGGTTCATCGGCGATCCGGAAACCGGTGTGATCCACGGCGGCGCCGTTTCGGCCCTGATGGATACCTGCAGCGGGGCGGCGGTGATGAGCCATCCGAAGTCGCCTGCCGGCACCGCCACCATCGACCTGCGCATCGACTACATGCGCCCCGCGACGCCGGGCCAGGCGATCACCGCGCGGGCGGTCTGCCACCATATCACCCGCTCGGTCGCCTTCGTGCGCGCCACCGCCATGGACGACGACACCGATCGCCCGGTCGCCACCGCCACCGGCACCTTCACCGTGGAGAGCGAATGATGCAGCGTCCCGCGCCCGAACCCGTCCAGGTCATCAAGCAACGCCGTGACGCGGCTCTGTCGGCGCTGGTCTCCGGCGTGCCCTACATGCAGTATCTCGGCGTCCGTTTCGACCGGCGCGGGGACGAGCTGACGGCCCTCTTGCCCTTCGATGACAAGTTGATCGGCAACCCGATGCTGCCCGCGATCCACGGCGGAGTGACGGCGGCCTTCCTGGAAATTACCGCGATGGTCACCCTGAACTGGAGCTATCTCTGGCAGGACATCGAATCCGGCGCGCTGGACCCCGACAGCATGACCCGGGGGGCACTGCCGCGCCTGCCCAAGACCATCGACTTTACCGTCGACTACCTGCGCTCGGGCCTGCCGCGCGACGCCTATGGGCGCGCCCGCGTCACCCGTTCCGGGCGACGCTATGCCAGCGTCCAGGCCGAGGCCTGGCAGGACAACCGCGACCGACCCTTTGCCCAGGCCAATGCGCATTTCCTGATGCCGCGCAAGGACGGCTGAGCGGGCCGCGCGCCTCGGCTGACCCAACGTAAAGGGGCGGCCCACCCTTGCCGTTTCCGCGGGGCGCCCATATCCCCGGGGGCATTCCCAGTCCCCGATCCCCGGCAAGCCATGACCGCGTCCCAGCCCATCACCCATGCCCGTGTCCTGATGATTGCCGTGCCGATCGTCATTTCCAACATGACCGTACCGCTTCAGGGCATCGCGGACACTGCCATCATCGGCCAGATCCCCGATGCCACGCCCATCGCCGCCGTCGCCGTGGGCGCCGCGTTGATCACCGCCATTCTCTGGATCTTCGGCTTTTTGCGCATGGGAACGGCGGGCATGACCGCGCAGGCACAGGGGGCGGGCAACCGGGCCGAGGTCGCGGCCCTGCTGACCCGGGCGCTGATGGTCGGCGGGGCAGGGGGGCTGTTGCTGATCCCGCTCTTCGGGCCGATCGCCGCCTTCGGTTTTGACCTGTCGCCCGCCACGGACGAGGTCAAGGCGCTGGCGCAGGGTTACATGGACATCCGAATCCTGTCGGCACCCGCCGCGATCGCGATCTATGGCATCAACGGCTGGCTCGGCGCGCAGGAGCGGACCCGTGCGATGCTGGTGCTGCAACTCTGGCTGGTGACGGTGAACGTCGGGCTGAACGTGCTCTTCGTCGTCGGCATGGACCTGGGGGTCGAGGGGGTGGCCTGGGCGACCTTCGTCGCCGACTGGAGCGGGCTCGTGCTGGGTCTCTGGCTGTGCCGGTCCACCTTCGCCAACCCGGCCTGGCGCGACTGGCCTCGGGTATTCGACCGCGAACGCCTGCGCCACATGGCGGCCGTGAACACCGATATCCTGATCCGCTCGCTGCTGTTCGAAGCGATCATGCTCTCCTTCATCTTCTACTACAGCGCGGGGTTCGGCGTGGTGACCCTGGCCGCAAGCCAGGTGCTGCTGCATTTCATCGAGATCATGGCCTATGCGCTGGACGGCTTCGCCTTTGCCGCCGAGGCGCTGGTGGGCCAGGCCTTTGGCGCACGCGCGCTGGGCAGGCTGCGCCGGGCGGTCCGGCTGACCAGCCTCTGGGGCTTCCTGTCCAACCTGGTCTTCGCGCTGGGCTTTGCCCTGTTGGGGGGCACGATCATCGACGCGATGACGAAGGACCCGGAGGTGCAGCAGATGGCGCGCAATTTCCTGCCCTGGATCGTGGCGGCGCCGGTGCTGGGCCTGCCGGCCTGGATGCTGGACGGGATCTTCATCGGGGCGACCCGCACCCGCGACATGCGCAACATGATGGCGGTGTCCGTGGTGGTCTATTTCATTGCCGTTTCAGTGCTGATCCCGCTCTGGGGTGCGCATGGGCTCTGGGCCTCGCTGATGATTGCCTATGTCACCCGCGCGGTCACCCTTGCGCTGCGCTATCCGGCGCTGGAACGGGCGACGCTGGCAGCTTAACGCGCTGTTAACCGCGATGCGGTGAGATGGCACGCATGGCCATTTTGCCCGCTCACATCATGCCCGACCGCTGGCTGGCACAGATCTTCGCCTCGCAAGAGGCGATGGGCGGCGGGGTGGTCAAGCGCAAGATCCGCGATGTCGAACGGCTGGTGGGGCGCGACGCCTTCGTCTCGGCGGCGGCCCGGCGCGGCTTTCAGGTGGTGGAGAACCACCGCCACTTCGTGATTTTCTGCAACGGACAGCCGATCCGCCGCGTGCGCTGAAGGGGCCTTCGAAGGCCCTTTGACAACGCCATTCCAATGGCTTTGCCCAAGCGCGTTCGAACACGCTTGTCCAAGGCGCTTCGAACCGCCTTGCCGCCGGCCCCCGGCTGCGCGCCACCTGCTTTTGCCTCTGGCCTTTTCCGCCCCAAATGCCCTATTCAGGCGGCCAGACAGAGGAGAGGTGTTATGGACGATCTCGTGAACAGCTTCATGACCGGACCCGATGAAAAGGGCCGTTTCGGCATCTACGGCGGGCGCTTCGTGTCCGAGACGCTGATGCCGCTGATCCTCGATCTTGAGGCCGAGTACGAAAAGGCCAAGACCGACCAGAGCTTCTGGGACGAGATGGACTTCCTCTGGAAGCACTACGTCGGACGGCCCAGCCCGCTCTATTTCGCGGAACGGCTGACCGAACGCCTGGGCGGCGCCAAGGTCTACATGAAGCGCGACGAGCTGAACCACACCGGCGCGCACAAGATCAACAACGTCCTGGGCCAGATCATCCTGGCGCGGCGCATGGGCAAGACCCGGATCATCGCCGAAACCGGCGCCGGCCAGCACGGTGTGGCCACGGCGACCGTCTGTGCCAAGTTCGGCCTGAAATGCGTCGTCTACATGGGCGCCCATGACGTCGAGCGCCAGCAGCCCAACGTCTTCCGGATGAAACTGCTGGGCGCCGAGGTCGTGCCCGTCACTTCCGGACGCGGCACGCTCAAGGACGCGATGAACGACGCGCTGCGCGACTGGGTGACCAACGTGCGCGATACTTTCTACTGCATCGGCACCGTCGCGGGCCCGCACCCGTACCCGGCGATGGTTCGTGACTTCCAGTCGATCATCGGCAAGGAAGCCAAGGAACAGATGCACGAGGCCGAGGGCCGCAACCCCGACACGATCATCGCCGCCATCGGCGGAGGCTCGAACGCGATGGGCCTGTTCTTCCCCTTTCTTGACGACAAGGAAGTCAACATCATCGGCGTCGAGGCCGGTGGCAAGGGCGTCGACGAGAAGATGGAGCACTGCGCCTCTCTCACCGGTGGGCGCCCGGGCGTGCTGCATGGCAACCGCACCTACCTGCTGCAGGACGACGACGGCCAGATCCTCGAAGGCTTCTCGATCTCGGCGGGTCTCGACTATCCCGGCATCGGCCCGGAACACAGCTGGCTGCATGACGTGGGCCGCGCGAAATATGTCTCGATCACCGACAAGGAGGCGCTCGAAGCCTTCAAGCTCTGCTGCGAGACCGAGGGCATCATCCCGGCGCTGGAACCCTGCCACGCGCTCGCTCATGTCGCCAAGATCGCGCCCGAGCTGCCCCGCGATCACATCATCTGCATGAACATGTGCGGACGGGGCGACAAGGACATCTTCACCGTCGCCAAGCATCTGGGTGTCGACATGTCCGGCACCGAGGGGCGCAGTGCGGGCTGATCCGGCGCTTTCGGGGCCCTTCCGGACACATCCTTTTGAATCAATGGCTTGGCGCCCATAAACTTCAGTTTATGGGCGTCTGCATGTGGTTTAGGGGGTGTCTGATAAACCCCTGTTGAGTTCCACCCCCGGTGCGCTGCGGGCAGATTGTCCGAGGTTGCCGACTTGATCGGTCAAACTCGTCGGTCACCTGCCGTCGCCTGATGTCCCACACCGGTCCCCGACCGCCCCCGTCCGGTTCCCCGTACCGGGTCAAGGCACACTCACGGAACGCGGTCATCGGTGTAAGGCCTCGGCAGGTGGCCGACACATTTTCCACTGTCTCCCCGCAGGGGATGACCCCGGAGCGAATGAATGTCATGATGAAGACCCGGATCACACGAACCCAGACTGTCATGGCCATGACCCCGACAACCACCCTCATGATGACGATGACCACCCTCGTCACGCCCACAACCAAGCTCAAGCTCATGACCAAGCACCGCCGCCCGCGCCAGACCAGCGACATGGAGACGACGCGCAAGACAAGCACGGGCGCCTGGTTCGTGGCTGTGTAGCTGCGCCATGCGTCTATTCCTCATCTGCATCGGACTGTTCGTCAGCCTGCTCTGCACGCCTCCCGCGATGGCGCAGTCCTACCGCGACCGCGTGATACAGAGCCTGACCGACCAGGGCTTTTCCAATTTCCGCGTCCGCCGCACCTGGCTGGGCTATGACCAGATCATCGCGCTGGGTCCTGATGGCCGGCGCGAGGTGGTGCTGAACCCCTCGACGGGGGCGATCCTGCGCGACTATCTCTACACCTCCGAGACGCCCCGCTCTGGCAGTGCGCCGCTGGCGCGCGGCAGTACACCGCCTGCCGGTTCAACGCCGCCAGAGGCGGCGGATGCGGGCACCACGGCTCCGCCCGATGCCCAACCCGATACCGCCCCGCCCAACGAAGGCGCCCCGGGACAGCAGGACAAGGACGGCCCTCCGGGACAGGCGGACAAGGACGGCCCTCCGGGCCAGGGCGACAAGGGCGATCCCCCCGGACGGTCCGACGACAAGCCCGGGGCAGATCCTCCGGGCCGCGACGGGGCGCCCGGCCTCAACTAGGCGGTTTCCCGCCACCTCCCGGGCTTGCCTGTCCGGTCGCTGCGGGTGCATTCTTGTCCCGAGACGCGTAACCATCCCCAACCCTGCAATCCGGCATGATCCTTGCGGTCATGCCGTCTCGCCAATGGAGCCTTCTGGCGTGAAGACCCGCATCGGAATCGGTATGCTGTTTTCCTTCCAGCTCTGCTGTGCCGGGTTCTTTCTGAACGACATCCTGTCGACACGCCTTGGCCTGCGCAGCGTCCCCATTCCCTGGGCGATCTACGAACTGATCCAGATCAGCGCCGCCATCGGGCTCATCTTGGGGCTTGGCGTCACCGCCACCCTGCTGGCGCGCAGCCTGCGCGCCCGGGCCCAGGCCGAGGACAGCCTGCGTCTGGCACGGGGCGCCTTCATGGAAGTGCTGGACGAACATTTCGACGAGTGGAGCCTCACGCCCGCCGAACGCGACGTGGCGCTGATGGCGATCAAGGGCCTGTCCACCGCCGAGATCGCGGAGGTACGCAAGACCTCCGAGGGGACGGTCAAGGCGCAGACCAATGCCATCTACCGCAAGGCCCAGGTCACGGGGCGGCCACAGCTTCTGAGCCTTTTCATCGACGACCTGATCGCAGCGGACCCGCCCGAACCTTCCTCGACCGCCGCAGCCTCGTGAATTTCTGCAAATTCCGAACCGCTTTGGCCGGTCGATTTGCGCATCTCTGCTCGTCGATCTTTTCAAAAGTTGCGCAACCTTGAAATAATGTTGCGCTTACGCCACGGCGATAATCGGGCCGAAAAACTTTTGTAGAGCGACTCGGCCCCGCGCCGCTATTCAACACCTCCGGACATTCCGGAACTGACCCTAGCGGGCGGAGGTGATCTCTCCCCCGGTGCAGGCGGCGCTGCCGAGACTGTATGCCAGGGCGGGGACGGGTGGTCTGGAACGGACACTGTAGCTCAGCCAGGTCAGAGCAGCGGATCTTCTTCCGTTCGGCGTGGGTTCAAATCCCACCTGTGTCGCCATGCAAATGTAGCTCATGGGTAGAGCATTCGACCTTTAATCGAAGTGTAGCAGGTTCGATTCCTGCCTTTTGCTCCAAAATGCCCTTGATGGAGGGCACCGGCTTCGGGTGCCGGTCCACGAGAGTGGTCCACCTCACAGGATCCGGGGCGTCTCTTGCAGGCGCCCGCTGCCAAACCCTGCGCGGCACCGCGATGGGGGCGGCAGAGGGGTCGCCTGCTCCGGCCTTGGGCCGGAGCATCGGATGACGGTTCCGCCGGGTGCCGGTCCGTCACGGGTCTGACGGCCCGCGGCGCGCCGGTGCTCCGCGCCCCTCTCTCCGAGCTCCCGCCCGCGGTCGCGGCATGGGGGCGGTCCCGGATCCACCTCTTTGACACCTGTGGGGCATTTCGCCTCCAACCCACTGCAAACAAAGGAACATCGCTTTGCGACGACGATAGGCACGAGGAAAAGGAGACGAAAGATGACCCATGTGCTGACCCGAATGATACATGCCCTTACCGGGCGCGAACGTGTCACCCTGACAGAGACCCAGCGGATGCTTGTCCTGGTCAACGGGCGCTTCGACGCGCTGCTCGGCCCGGGCGAACACCTTGTCCCGCGCGACAACTGCGTGCGCGAGATCCACAGCATCGACCGTCTCCGGTTCATCACTGCTTTTGACCGGGCGCTGTTCCGCAGCCGTCCCGACCTTGCCGAAGGCCACCTGACGGAGGTGCGGACCGGCCCCGAGGAGATCGCCGTCGTCCTGCGCGACGGGCGGCCCGTACAGGTGCTCTTTCCCGAAGAGCGCGAGGTCTTCTGGACCGATGCGGGCCCCTTCACGGTGGACCGGTTCGACCTGGCCAGCGATCCCGGTGTCGATGCCGCTCTGGCGCGGCGCCTTGATCGTGCCAGCCTTGGCCGGGCGCTGACCACGGTGACGGTGGCCGAAGGCCATGTCGGGATGTTGCATTTCGACGGGGTTCTTGTCCGCCGTCTGCCGCCTGGTGTCCACAGCTTCTGGGCGGTCGGCCCCCGCGTCACGGCGCGGCTGGTGGACATGCGCACCCGGGCCCATGAGGTCGCGGGCCAGGAGATCCTGACCAAGGACCGGGTCACGATCCGGGTCAACCTGACCGCGATCTTCCGCGTGACGGACCCGGAGCGGGCCGTGAGCGCGGTCAGCGACTTCGAAGAGACGCTGCACCGGGCAGTGCAGCTGGTCTTTCGCCGGCGCCTTGGCGCCCTGACGCTGGACCAGCTTCTGGCCGAGAAGGGCGCCATCGACGTCGAGGCGGGGGACAGCCTGCGGGCCGAAATGGCCGGGATCGGGATCGAACTGAAGGAGATCGCCCTCAAGGACGTGATCCTGCCGGGTGAGATCCGCGAGATCCTGAACCGCGTGGTCGAGGCCGAGAAGGAGGCCGAGGCCAACGTGATCCTGCGGCGCGAGGAAACGAACGCGATGCGTGCGCTTCTGAACACCGCCAAGGTCATGGAGGACAACCCGGTGATGCTCCGGCTCAAGGAGCTGGAGGCGCTGGAGGCGATTGCCGCCAAGGTGGATCACCTCACGGTGCACAACGGCACCAAGGGCCTCATGCAGGAGATCGCGCGCCTGCGCGACTGAACCGTGCCAAAAGAAAAGCCGCTCCGGTCGCGCCGGGGCGGCAGTTTCGCGATCTGCCCACCAGATCGGAGGGGTCTGGGGACAGATCGCTTTCCTGAAAGCAAACAGGAGATTTCGGGCAACCAGCCCCTGAAACCATCGTGATCGGTCAATGGTTAAGGGCGGGTTAAGCGCGCAGCCTAGCGCAAAGAATTTGTTGGCCCCCGGCCTGGTGCGTCTCAGCCCTGGTTGGTCCAGCTATAGGTCTCGAGGATCCGCAGCGGCACAATGTCCAGGGCGCCCCGATGGGTCGCGGCCAGGTTCACCAGCGGCGCGCAACCCTCGTCATGGGCCTGCAAGAAACGCCCGGCACAGAGACACCAGTGATCACCGGGGGTCAGACCCGGAAAATGGAATTCCGGACGCGGGGTCGACAGGTCGTTTCCGACGTATTTCGAATAGGCCAGGAACTCTGCCGTCATGACCGCGCAAACGGTGTGACTTCCCCGGTCCTCGACGCAGGTGTTGCAGTGCCCGTCGCGAAAGAACCCGGTCAGCGGGTCTTGAGAGCAGGACTCAAGAGGGCCGCCGAGGACATTGAAAGAAGGGTCTTTCTCCATGATTTCCTCTCTCCCTTACAAGCCGGCGAGGCGGCGGAACATCTGCAGCGCGTCGTCAAAGGCCCCGGCCTCGCGAAAGCGGCGATCTGCGCCCGTGACGGCCACCACCGTGCCGCTTTGCCGGTCGACATAGACGTACTGCCCATAGATTCCACGCGCCATGAACTCGCCGTCGCGCGCGTCGGACGGCATCCACCATTGATAGCCGTATTGCAACCGTCCCGGCGCGGTGCGGGCCGAGGGAGTCGTGCTTTCGATCACCCAGTCCTCGGGCACGATCTGCTTGCCCTGCAGGCGCCCGCCATCGCGGAACATCTCGCCCAGCCGGGCATAGTCGCGCAGCATCAGGTTCAGCCCGCCAAGGGCGAAGGCCACGTCGTAACCATCTGACAGGTAATAGGGTTTCCCATATGTCCCCATCGGGTCCAGCAGGTTTTCGGCCAAGAGGTCCGGCAGCTGTTTTCCGGTGGCGCCTCGCGCGACCATCGACAGGACATGCGTGTCGATCGAAACATAGCGCCAGCGCTCGCCGGGCGGCTGATCGGTTTCGGTCAGTCCTGCGGCGAAACCGTCCATCGAGCCGCCAAGCGCAAGGATGCGACCCATCTTGTTGATGTCGCTCCAGAAATCCAGGTAGTCTTCGTCGAAAACGACTCCTGTGGACATCTGCAGGACATTGCGGATCGTGGCGCCCTCATAGGCGCTGCCCTTGAGCTGCGGGGCGTATTTCACCACCGGGTCGTCCAGGTTGTCCACATGACCCTGCGCCACCAAGATCCCGAAAAGCGCGGACAAATAGGATTTGGCCACAGACCACGAGATGCGCAGGTCTTCGGCGCCGGTGCCCAGGTGATAGCTCTCGTGAACAACCTCTCCATTACGCAGGACAATCGCCCCGGTGACGGCCCGCCGGTCCAGCCAGTCCTGCCACTCGGCGGGCATCTCCATCTCCGGGCCTTCGGGCAGCGGTTCCGCACGCGTCGTGACCGGGATCGGGACCGTCTCGAACAGCCGGTCCATGTGGCTGAAGTTGTCGACGATTTCGCCCTCGTCGAACAGCGTCATGGTGGCCCGCAGGCGCCCCAGCTCGTCGCGATACCCAAAGCCCGCAGCTCCCAGTCCCACCAGGACGACAAGACCGATGGCGGCTATGCGCTTGCCCTTCATCGGAATTTGTCCACCAGTCGTTGCAGCGGGTTGCGGGCCTCTTCCCCGCCGCCCGTATCCTCGGGCGGGGCGGCTTTCGCGGCAGGCGCGGGCTTGGGTTTCTCCGGTGTCTTCGAGGACCGGGGCGGGGCCGTTCGCAGCGCGACGGCATTGGAAAACTTGGCCGTGTCGCCCGCCGCAAGCTGCGGCGCGCCGTCCGACAGCCCGCGCAGCAGGTCGTCCAGCCAATCCTGGTCGGCCTTGTGGAAATCGTGCAGGACGTAGGCCGCGACCAACTCCTTGCGGCCCGGATGGCCGATGCCCAGCCGCACCCGGCGATAGGCCTCGCCGATATGGGCATGGATCGAGCGCAGCCCGTTATGGCCCGCGTGACCGCCGCCCGTCTTGACCTTGCACTTGCCCGGGGCCAGGTCCAGCTCGTCGTGGAACACGGTCACGTCGCCCGGTTCAAGCTTGTAAAAGCGCATCGCCTCGCCGACCGACTGTCCGGAAAGGTTCATGAAGGTCTCGGGCTTGAGCAGCAGCACCTTTTCGCTGCCCAGCCGCCCCTCGGCCAGCTGGCCCTGGAACTTGGCCTTCCAGGGGCCGAACCCGTGATCCTCTGCGATCCGGTCCAGCGCCATGAAGCCGATGTTGTGCCGGTTGCCGGCGTATTTCGTGCCGGGATTGCCGAGACCAACGAATATCTGCACTGTGCCCTCCGAGATCGCCTGCGCCCTATGTAGGCCAGAGGCGGCATGGATCACAACGGGAGAGCGGAATGTACCTGACCATGAACCGGTTCAAGGTGGTCAAATCCGAAGTCGAGGCCTTTGAAACTCTCTGGAAGAGCCGCGACAGCCATCTGAAAAGCGTGCCCGGGTTTCGCAGCTTTGCCCTGATGAAGGGCCCTGAGCGGGAGGATCACGTCCTCTATGCCTCGCACACCTTGTGGGAGGACGAGGCCAGCTTCACGAACTGGACCAGATCCGAGGCGTTTCGCGCAGCACACGGCGGGGCCAAGAGCTCGGCCCACATGTACCTGGAACCGCCCGAGCTGGAGATCTTCGAGGCGGTGCAGGTGCTGACCGCCTGAACGGCGTCGGAGAAACAGCCGTTTTGATGTAGGATGGGGCAAGGAAAGGACATCCGATGCCCGATCTCTACCTGCAGATTGCCGACCAGCCCGACAGCGTCCTCGAGGCCATTGCGGCGTCGATGGAGGACAGGATCTCGGATCCGGCCATGCAGGAGATCTGCGCCGATTACCTGGGGCGATTGCCGGGCCCGGGCGCCGAGGTGGTCGAAATCGGCTGCGGCAACGGGTCCAGCACGGAAATGATCCTGCGCCATCTCCGGCCCGGACGGTTGGTCGGGATCGACCCGGCAGAGGGGTTGTTGGCCCGCGCCCGCAAGAGGTTCGCAACGCGTGACGAGATGAGCTTTGCCACCGGGAACGCGGTCCAGACCGGGCTGCCGGGAGAGGGGGCCGACGTGGTCGTGGCCCACACGGTCTATTCCCACCTTGCCGATCCGGCGGCTGCCCTGGCCGAGGCCCGGCGCCTGTTGCGGCCCGGCGGCATTCTGGCGGTCTTCGACGGTGACTATGCCACCAATACCGTGGCGCTCTTCGAGGGTGACCCGCTGCAGGCGGCGATGGTCTCGACGCAGCGGAACCTGATCCATGACCCCTATATCATGCGGCACCTGCCAAGGATGATGCGCGAGGCAGGCTTCGAGGCACCCGAGAGCCGGGCCTACGGTTTCGTTCAGACCGAGCGGCCCGCCTATATCCAGTCGCTGATGGCGCGCGGTGTCACCGCTGCCGCGGCGGCCGGGGACTGTTCCGAGGCGCTGGCGCAGGGGTTTCGCGACGAAACCGATGCGCGGGTAGAGGCTGGACGCTTTTACGGTGCGATCCTCTTTGCCTGTCACGCGGCGCGCAAACCTGCCTGAGCCCCGGTCCGGCAAAGCAAAACCCCCGCCGAAGGGGCGGGGGTTCGAAATCGTTTCAGAGAATGGCCTGTCAGGCTTCTTCGGTGGTCGCTTCTTCGGCGGCGGCCTCTTCGGCCTCCTCGGCTTCCTGTGCGGCCAGGCCCGACGGTGCCGAGATGTTGGCGATCACGAAGTCGCGGTCGATCGTCGGCTTGGTGCCTTCCGGCAGGGTCACGTCCGAGATGTGGACGATGTCGCCGATTTTCAGGGTCGACAGGTCGACGGTGATCTTCTCGGGGATGTCACCCGCGGTCACGATCAGTTCGACTTCCGGGCGAACGACGGTCAGAACGCCGCCCTTCTTGATGCCGGGGGCCACGTCTTCGCCCACGAATTCAACCGGGATGTACAGGTTGATCTTGGTGGTGCGGCGCAGGCGCAGGAAATCGACGTGGGTCGGCAGGTCCTTGACCACGTCGCGCTGCACGTCGCGGCAGATCACGCGCACGTCCTCGTGGCCATCGACCTTGAGGTTGAACAGCGTCGCCTTGAAGCGGCCGTCTTTCAGGCGCTTGAGCAGGGCGTTGAACGGCAGATTGATCGGCAGCGGTTCTTTGTCGCCACCAAAAACGATGCCCGGAACCATGCCATCGCGGCGTGCCTGACGAGCGGCGCCCTTGCCCGTCCCCGTCCGTTCCAGGGCGTTGAGATCAGGAATCTCACCAGCCATATTGTATCTCCATCTAAAAAGGCAGGGTGCCTCCAAGGCTGTCACCCCGCGTGAAGCCGTGCCGGTAAACCGGATCGTCCCGATTGGCAAGCGGATTCGCCCCTGTCCCGGTCTGTTTCGCGCTGGACGAGGGCGGCGGACCGTGGCAGGCGATCCCCATGTTGCGCGATCTTATCATCAGCCGGGGGCCAGCGGCGGGTTTCGTGGCCGTGGGTCTGTATTGGGGCGCCTTCGCGGCGCTGGTGCCCGATCTCAAGCCGCAGGTGGGCCTGTCCGATGGCGGGTTCGGCCTGGCCATGCTGGTCTCTGCCGCGGGCGCGGTGCTGGCCATGTGGCTGGCGCCCCTGGCGCAGCGGCGGCTGGGCAGCGGCGATCTGCCGGTTTCCGGCCTGCTGATGGCGCTGGCCTTCCTGTTGCCGGGGCTGGCCGGCGGCGGGGTCGGCTTTGCCCTGGCGATGATGGCGGCTGCGATGGCCTCTGGCACGCTGGACGTGTCGATGAACGCCCGCCTGTCCATGCTGGAGGGGCAAAGCCGGCGGTCGCTGATGAACCTCAACCACGGGATCTATTCTGCCTCATACGCGGTGTCGGCCCTGATGACGGGGCTGGCGCGCGAAGCGGGCTGGTCGCCTTTTGCCGTTTTCGCCGCGCTGGCGCTGCCGGTGGTCGCGCTTTGCCTGCAGATGGCGCTGGCCCCGGTGCGAGAGACCCCGCCCGAGGACGGCGCACCGCCCGCCGCGCCGCTGTCCTGGTGGGTGCTGGCGCCGCTGGGGGCCATCGTCCTGCTGGGTTTCCTGGCGGAACAGGGGACCGAGGGCTGGTCGGCGCTGCACCTGGAACGTACGCTGGGGGCAGGGGCGGCGCAGGGTGCGCTGGGGCCGGCGATCCTGGGTGTGACGATGGCGCTGGGGCGCTTCTCTGGCCAGGTGGTGGCGCAGCGCGTGAGCGAGGCGGCGGTGATCCGGCTGGCGGCCGTGCTGACCTGTGTGGGCGCCGTGACGGCGGCCTTTGCGCCGGGGCTGGCCGTGGCCTATGCCGGTTTCGCGGTGCTGGGGCTGGGTGTTTCGGTGGTGGCGCCGATGGCCTTTTCCTGGTGCGGGCGGTTGGTCTCGACCGAGTTCAAGGCGCTGGCGATCAGCCGGGTCGCGGTGCTGGGCTATGCCGGGTTCTTCGTCGGCCCGCCGCTGATGGGTGGCCTGGCCGAGGGCTTTGGCCTTGGCGCGTCCTTCGCGGTGGTCGGGGGCCTGATGCTGGTGATCCCGCTGGTCCTGGTGCCGATGGTCCGCCGGGTGACGTCAACCGCATTGACCCCGGCGGAATGATCCGCCGGGGCCCTGTTTCGCGCGCGAAACATTTTCATTCATTAACAGTGGGTTAATCCGTCAGGCCCAGTCGCCGGAAAAGCCCCGGGGCACCATCAGGATATCGCGGTTCACCGTCTCGATGTCGGTGTGTCCGCACAGCGCCATCGAATGATCCAGCTCCTTGTGGATGACCTCCAGCGCGCGGGTCACGCCGGCCTCGCCCATCGCGCCAAGGCCATAGACGAAGGCGCGCCCGATCCAGGCGCCCTTCGCCCCCAGCGCGCGCGCCTTAAGCACGTCCTGCCCAGACCGCACGCCGCTGTCCATGTGGACCTCGATCTTGTCGCCCACGGCCTCGACGATCGGTTCCAGCGCGCGGATTGAGGACAGCGCCCCGTCCAGCTGCCGCCCGCCGTGGTTGGACACCACGATGGCATCCGCACCGACATTGCAGGCCTCGAGCGCGTCGCGCGGGTCGATGATGCCCTTGATGATCAGCGGGCCGTCCCACATCTTGCGGAATTCGCGGATACGGTCCCAGTTCAGCGATTGGTCAAAGCTTTCCGCCGTCCAGGTGACCAGCGACGAGGGGTCGGTCACGCCCTTGGCATGGCCCACGATATTGCCGAAGAACCGCCGTTTCGTCTGCAGCATGTTCAGGCCCCAGCCGACCTTGGTCATCATGTTGGCCACGGATTTCGGCGTCAGCTTGGGCGGGGCCGAGAGACCGTTTTTCAGGTCCTTGTGGCGTTGTCCCAGCAACTGCAGGTCCACCGTGATCACGGCGGCGGAACATTTCGCCTCTTTCGCGCGGTCAAAGAGGTTCTGCATGAACTCGTCGTCGCGTAGCGTGTAGACCTGCATCCAGAACGGCGCCGAGGTGTTCGAGGCCACGTCCTCGATCGAGCAGATCGACATGGTGGACAGGCAGAAGGGCACGCCGAATTTCTCCGCCGCCTTGGCGGCGAGGATCTCGCCGTCGGCGTGTTGCATCCCTGTCAGGCCAACCGGCGCCAGGGCCACGGGCATCGCGACGTCCTGGCCGATCATCTGAGTCTTTGTCGACCGGCCCGCCATGTCCACCGCCACCCGCTGACGCAGGTAGATGTCGTCGAAATCCGAAGAATTCTCGCGAAAGGTCTGCTCGGTCCAGCTGCCGGACTCGCAGTAATCATAGAACATTTTCGGGACCCGGCGCCGATAGATGCGTTTGAGATCCTCGATTTCGGTAATGACGGGCATGGCAGGGCGCTTTCGTGGGAATTGGTAAGAAGCGATTACCAATGCCGGGACATTCATGCAATGCGACTCTTAAGACCCTCTTCATCGACCTGCGCTACGCAAGATCAAACAGGTCAAGGAGACAGGCCGATGAAGGGCATCGTGTTCACGGAACTGCTGGAAATGGCGGAACAGGCCATCGGCGAAGAGGCTGTGGATGACATCCTGGACCAGCTCGACCTGGACTCCGGCGCCGCCTATACCTCTGTCGGGAACTACCCCTGCGGGGAGCTGATGCGCATCGTCGGGGCGGTCAGCGACCTGACCGGCATCCCCACAGACGACCTGCAACGCAAGTTCGGTGCCTGGATGCATGGCCGTTTCGTGCAGACCTATCCGCAGTTCTTCGCGGACAAGACCACGGTGCTGGACATGCTGGCCGCGATCGAGAGCGAGGTGCATGTCGAGGTGCGCAAGCTTTATTCCGACGCGGAGCTGCCGCGTTTCGACACGGACTGGGTTGGCCCGGATCACCTGCGGATGACCTATCGGTCCGAACGGCCGCTGGTCGCCTTTTGCCACGGCCTGATAGAGGCCTGCGTAGATCACTTCGGGCAGGGCGCGCAGATCGGGCTGGAACGTGTCTCGCCGCGCGAGGCGGTCTTTGACGTGCGGCTGGAGACATGAGGCATGGGCTCTCCTGCAATCAGCGCGCCGGATGACGGCAGGGTCCTGCGCCGGCGCTATGACCGCGAACGTGCCGCGCGCAAGGAGGCCGAGCGCCTGCTGGAAGGCAAGAGCCGCGCCCTGTTCGAGGCCAACGCGGCACTGCAGGCCCAGGCCGCCGCGCTGGAAGAGGCGGTTCAGGACCGGACCCGGGAACTGGAACAGGCCAAGACCGCGGCGGAAAGCGCCAGCGCCGCCAAGAGCGGGTTCCTGGCCATGATCAGCCACGAGATCCGAACCCCTCTGAACGGCGTTCTAGGCATGGCCACGGCCCTCGTGGAAAGCGAGGAACTGCAGGGCGAACAGCGCGAGATGGCGGAGATCATCCAGTCCTGCGGGCTGTCATTGCTGGAACTGCTGAACGATCTGCTGGACCTGTCCAAGATCGAAGCCGACAAGATGGAGATGGAAGAGCGCGATTTCGACCTCGATGCGCTGTGCCACGAGGTCCGGCAGGTCCACGAACCTCGCGCCGAATCCAAGGACCTGCAATTGCGGGTGCGCCAGGATGCGCGGGCGCGGGGCTGGATCAGCAGCGACCCGACGCGCCTGCGTCAGGTGATCAACAACCTGGTGTCCAATGCGCTCAAGTTCACCGCCACGGGCGGGATCTATATCGACCTGCGGCGCAAGGGCGAGGCGCTTGAGATAGCGGTGCGCGACACCGGCCCCGGCGTGCCGCCCGAAAAGCGCGACCGCCTGTTCGAGGCCTTTACCCAAACGGACGCCTCGATCACGCGCAAGTTCGGTGGCACCGGGCTGGGCCTTACGATTTCGAGGCGCATCTGCCGGCTGCTCGGGGGTGACCTGCTGTATGAGCCCGCCCCCGGGGGCGGGGCGTGTTTCATCGCGCGGGTGACCGTGCGCGACGCGCGGCCGCGGTCACGCTCTGTCGATACCTCGTCGGCGGCGGCGGAGGCGGTGCTGATGGCGCGGGACTGGCGCGTGCTGGTGGCCGAGGACAGCGAGACCAACCAGCGCGTGTTGCGCCTGCTTCTGCGGCGCTACCCGCTGCGGATCGACATGGTGGACGATGGGGCAGAGGCGGTCGAGGCGCATTTTGCCGAAGGTTATGACCTGATCCTGATGGATGTGAACATGCCGGTCATGAACGGGCTGGAGGCGGCGGCCATGATCCGCGAAGTCGAGGCGGCGCGCGAGCTGCGCACCGTGCCGATCATCGCCCTGACCGCCAATGCCATGACGCATCAGGTGTCCAGCTACCTGCGGCAGGGGGTGGATGCCCATGTGGCCAAGCCGGTCCGCCGCGAAGAGCTGATCGCGGTCATGGCCCGGCTGTTGCTGGCTCAGGCAGAGTGAGCGCCGCCGGCGAGGCCCGACACGAAGGACAGGACCTCTTCGACCGGCTTGCCGGAGGCCAGTTCCCCCACGATGGCCGACCCAACGACGCAGCCGTCCGCGACCGAGGCGATGGCCTGGCTGGTCTCGGGCGTGCGGATGCCGAAGCCGACGATCACCGGCAGGTCCGTCTTGGCCTTGATGCGCGCGACCTCGGGGCCGACATCCGTGGCCTCGGCTGCCGCCGCGCCGGTGATCCCGGTGATCGAGACGTAGTAGACAAAGCCACTGGTGTTCTGCAGCACCTTTGGCAGGCGCCGGTCATCGGTGGTGGGCGTGGCCAGGCGGATGAAGTTCAGCCCGGCCTTCTGCGCGGGAATGCAGAGCTCGTCGTCTTCTTCGGGCGGCAGGTCGACGATGATCAGCCCGTCGATCCCGGCCTCATTGGCCTGCGCCAGGAAGGTGTCGACCCCGCGCGAGTAGATCGGGTTGTAATAGCCCATCAGCACGATCGGGGTGTCATTGTCCCCGGCGCGGAAGTCGCGCACCATCTGCAGGGTCTTGTCCAGCGTCATCCCGCCTTCCAGCGCACGCTGACCGGCAAGCTGGATCGTCGGGCCGTCGGCCATCGGATCGGTAAAGGGCAAGCCCAGTTCGATCACGTCGACACCTGCCGATGGCAGGCCTTTCATCACCGCCAGCGATGTCTCGATGTCGGGATCGCCCGCCATGATATAGGCGACAAAGGCTTTCCGTCCCTCGGCTTGCAACCGGGCGAAGGTGGAATCGATGCGTGTCATGGCTCACTCCCTGCAAGGCTTTTGCCTCTTGCCGGATGTGCGGGGGAAAATCAATGGCGCCCGGAAAATGGAAAAAGGTGAAGCTTTCGTGACGGTTTCTTGACGTGTCGCAAGGCGGGGTCGCCGGGGTCATGCGATGATGGGGCCATGACGTAAAGGAGACCCTATGCCGCCATCCCAGACCGCTCCCGCCGAAGACCAGATTGTTGCCGATGCCGCCGATGCCGTTGCCGCGCCCGAGCCTGTCGTCGAAGCCGAAGTTCCCGCCGCCGAACCGGTCGCCGTGCCGCTGCCCGCGCGGGCAGAGCGCCATCACCCGACCCCGGACGAAATCCGCCGCGCCTTCGAGACCGGCGAATATCCCTATGACAAGAAGGTGTCGCGCCGCGCCTACGAGCGGGACAAGGCGCGTCTGCAGGCCGAATTGCTGAAGGTGCAGCTTTGGGCGCAGGAGACCGGGCAGAAATTCGTGCTGCTGTTCGAGGGCCGCGATGCTGCTGGCAAGGGCGGGACGATCAAGCGGTTCACCGAACACCTGAACCCGCGCAGCGCGCGTGTCGTGGCGCTGAACAAGCCGACGGAGCAGGAGCGCGGCCAGTGGTATTTCCAGCGCTACATCGAGCACCTGCCCACCGCTGGCGAGATCGTTCTGTATGACCGGTCCTGGTACAACCGCGCGGGCGTCGAGCGGGTCATGGGCTTTTGCGAGCCGAACGACTACCTGGAATTCATGCGCCAGACCCCGGATCTCGAGCGGATGTTGGTGCGGTCGGGAATCCGGATGTACAAGTACTGGTTCTCGGTCACGCAGGAAGAGCAGCTGGCCCGGTTCCAGAGCCGCGAGACCGATCCTCTGAAACAGTGGAAGCTGTCGCCCATCGACAAGGCCAGCCTGGACAAGTGGGACGATTACACCGAGGCCAAGGAGGCGATGTTCTTTTACACCGACACCGCCGATGCGCCCTGGACGGTGATCAAGTCGGACGACAAGAAACGCGCGCGACTGAACTGTATGCGGCATTTCCTGTCGACGCTGGATTACCCGGACAAGGATCACAGGATCGTCCGCGCGCCCGATCCGCTGATCGTGGGCGGGGCCGGGCATGTCATCCATCGGTCGGATCACATCCTGGGCAAGATGCTGCACCCGGACACGCGCCGGACCTGAGGCTCAGGCGATCTCGCCCAGCCAGTCCATCAGCGGGGCGAACTCGGTGATGACCTCCCTGATGCTGGCGGCGGGATCGGCGGCCAGCGCCTCGTCGAGGTCGTCGCGCCAGGCGACGTAGCCCTTGCACCGCAGCATGTCCTCGCGCGGGTGATCGGCGGGGTAGGGGGCGGGCACCCGCTGCAACGACGGCGGATCGACGCGCCATCCTGCCTCCGCCACCAGCGCGGCCAGGTCCGCCCCCCGGTCCGAGGCCACCGCCTCGCGCCAACGGTCAAGCTGGGCGGGTTCGAATTGCATCAGCCCGGCGCCCAGCGTGGCATAGTCTGGCGAGATTCCCAGCATCCAGACCCGCCCGTCCGGCAGGGACCACATCATGTGCAGATGGGTGTGATAGGGGGTCTTGTCCTCGGAAAAGCGCACGTCGCGGTGCGGGCGGAACAGCTTGGTCCGGGGCGGTGTGCCCCGGGTCTCTCCCAGCCAGGCAGAAATCCGCGCAAGCAGTTTTTCCGACGGACGCTTGAGCTGGCTGTCGTAGCGCGCCTTGTTGTCCCGGAACCAGTCACGGTCATTGTTGTCCGCAAGTTCCGAAAGGAATGCACGAGCGTCGGGCAAAAGCCGGTCAAGATCAACGGGGTCGGCCATTGGAAAGCTCCATCAAGGCGCCTGTGAACAGCCTAGCACAGGTCGGCAGGTTGCGCACCCCGCGCCCTTGCCTCCGGCGGAGGCCGGCACTATGGGCGGAGCATGACCAAGCCCATGTCCTACACCGACCACAGGCGCGCCATCCTGCGCCTTGGCCTGCCGCTGATCGGCGGGCACCTGGCGCAATATGCCGTCGGCCTGACCGACACGATCATGATCGGCTGGTACGGCGTGCCGGAACTGGCGGCGCTGACCTTGGCGGGATCGTTCTTCTTCACGGTCTTCCTGTTCGGGTCGGGCTTTGCCTGGGCGATCATGCCGATGGTTGCGCGCTACGCCGCGCAGGAGGACGAGGTGCTGGTGCGGCGGGCGACGCGCATGGCGTTGTGGCTGTCGATCCTCTATTTCTTCGTGACTCTGCCGTTGTTCTGGTTCTCGGGACCGCTCCTGCGCGGCATGGGCCAGACGCCCGAGGTGGCGGCGCTGGCGCAGACCTACCTGCGCATCGCGTCCATCGGGCTTTTGCCGGCGCTTGGCGTCATGGTGTTCAAGAACTACCTGGCCGGATTGGAACACACGCGCGTGGTGCTCTGGATCACGCTCGCCGCCGCGGGCGCCAATGCGCTGGCCAACTACGCGCTGATCTTCGGCAATTGGGGGGCGCCCGAACTGGGGATTTCCGGGGCGGCCATCGCCTCTGTCACGGTGCATGTGATCTCGTTGGTGCTGGTGGCGGCCTATGCGCTGATCAAGCTGCCGGAACATGAACTGATGGTGCGCTTCTGGCGCCCGGACTGGGAGATGTTCGCCCAGGTCTTTCACCTGGGCTGGCCCATCGGGCTGACGACCCTGGCCGAGGTCGCGCTGTTTGCGGCCACCGCCGTCCTGATGGGCTGGCTGGGCACGATTCCGCTGGCGGCGCATGGCGTGGCGCTGCAGATCTCGACGGCGGCCTTCATGGTGCAGCTGGGCCTGTCCAATGCCGCCACGGTGCGCGCGGGCAATGCGCTGGGCCGGGGTGACCTGGAACACATGCTGCGCGGGGCGCGGGTGGTTGCGGTGCTGGGCGCGGTGGCGGCGGCGCTGACCGTGACGGTCTTTGTCGCGTTGCCCGAAACGCTGATGAGCCTCTTTGTCGATCCGCACGATCCCCAGCGGGACGCGATCATCGCCACGGGGCGGGGGCTGTTGCTGATGGCCGCGCTGTTCCAGGTCGTCGACGCGACCCAGGTGATCCACATCGGCCTGTTGCGCGGACTGCAGGACACGCGCGTGCCGATGATTATGGCGGGGATCGCCTATTGGGGCATCGGGATGCCCTGCGCCTGGGCTTTCGGTATTGGCCTGGGCTGGGGCGGCGAGGGCATCTGGTTCGGGCTGGTCGTGGGCCTTGCGGCGGCGGCGGGGCTGCTGATGTGGCGGTTCTGGATGCACAGCCCCGCGATTCTGACGCGGCAAACGGCAGACACCTGATCTGGCACGCTTTTCGGGTGACTGGGGGTATTCCACCATTGAGGGAGTGCATGTCCGGTGGTTAATTGCGCCTACCGGATCGGGGACACCATCCGGGCCACTCAGGGACCACGGACAGTTTTCAGGAGACACAGATTATGGCCCATACAATGGACGCAGGCGCCGGCGGCTATGACCGCCAGGTCGGGATGGGAGAAGCGGTCAAGCTTTTCTTTACCAATTACATCAAGTTCGAAGGGCGTTCGAACCGCGGTGAATACTGGTGGGCCTTCCTGGCCATCATCATCATCTCCTTCGTTCTGGGCCTTATCGACGGCATGCTGGGCATCATGGTGCTGGGCACCATCTTTTCGCTGGCGACCCTGATCCCGGGCATCGCGATCGGCGTCCGCCGCCTGCACGACATCGACAAGTCCGGCTGGTGGCTGCTGATCGGCCTGATCCCGGTCATCGGGTTCTTCGTGCTGATCTACTTCTTCATCCAGAAGCCGACCCCGGGTCCGAACCGCTTCGGCTGATCCCCTCGTCAGTTCAAGGCACGCACGCACCCCTCTTCCCCCGGGAAGAGGGGTTTTGCGTCTCAGGGGGCGCCTCGCCGCTTGCACGCAGGGGGTTGCCCGACTAGAAGCGGCCCGTCATTCAAGATGGAGTGTGCCTGATGGGCTTTCGGATGGGAATCGTGGGGCTGCCCAACGTGGGCAAGTCGACGCTGTTCAATGCGCTGACCAAGACGGCCGCGGCGCAGGCGGCGAACTTCCCCTTCTGCACCATCGAGCCCAACGTGGGCGACGTGGCGGTGCCGGACCCGCGGCTGACGCAGCTGGCGGGGATCGCCAAGTCGGGCCAGATCATCCCGACGCGCATGACCTTTGTCGACATCGCGGGCCTGGTCAAAGGCGCCTCCAAGGGCGAAGGCCTGGGCAACCAATTCCTGGCCAACATCCGCGAGGTCGACGCCATCGCCCATGTCCTGCGCTGTTTCGAGGATGACGACGTCACCCATGTCGACGGGCGTGTCGATCCGGTCGCCGATGCCGAGACCATCGAGACAGAGCTGATCATCGCCGACATGGAAAGCATCGAGAAGCGCCTGCAGAACATCGTGCGCAAGGTGCGCGGCGGCGACAAGGAGGCGGTTCAGCAGGAACGCCTGATGAAACTGGCCCTTGCCGCGCTGGAAGAGGGCAAGCCCGCCCGCGTGGTCGAGGTGGACGACGAGGACGCCAAGGCCTGGCGGATGTTGCAGCTCCTGACCTCCAAGCCGGTGCTTTACGTCTGCAACGTTGACGAGGGCGACGCGGCCGAGGGCAACAACCTGTCCGCCAAGGTCGGCGAGATGGCGGCGGCCCAAGGCAATTCGCACGTGGTGATTTCCGCCAAGATCGAGGAAGAGATCAGCCAGCTGGACGCCGAGGAAGCCGCCGAGTTCCTGCAGGAACTGGGGTTGGAAGAAGCGGGGCTCGACCGCCTCATCAAGGCGGGCTACGAGTTGCTGGGCCTGCAGACCTATTTCACCGTCGGCCCGAAAGAGGCCCGCGCCTGGACGATCAAGCGCGGTACGCTGGCGCCGCAGGCGGCGGGTGTGATTCACGGCGATTTCGAAAAAGGCTTCATCCGGGCGGAAACCATCGCCTTTGACGACTATGTTTCCTGCAATGGCGAAGCCGGGGCCAAGGACTCGGGCAAGATGCGCGCCGAGGGCAAGGCCTACGAGGTCAAGGACGGCGACGTCCTGCATTTCCTCTTCAACACCTGAGCTGTCCCGGTCGGCTGGACGTGATGCCAAGGCCCTCTGCCTCGCCGGGCAGGGGGCCTTAGTGTTGTCATGGCGCTGAGCTTGGGCGGATTTGATGCAGGTCAACGCGAAGCCGGATCAGACATTCCAATAGGGCCATGTGTTCCCGGAGGCCCGCGATGACCGATCAATCCACCCCTCACGCCGCATCCATGCCCGAGCAGTGGTTGGCACATTTCCCGATCACCCTCTTTGCCAGCGTGATGGGCCTGTCCGGCCTCGCGCTGGCGCTGCATGCGGCGGCGGGGTATTTCGGATGGGGGCAGGGGCTGCCACGGTTCGCCTTGGCGGTGGCTGCGGCGGATCTTGTCGCGGTGACGCTGGTCTATGCGCTCAAGGCGCTGCGCCACCCGGAGGCAATCGCGCAGGAATGGGCGCACCCGGTCAAGCTGAACTTCTTTCCCGCCATTCCGATATCCTTGATGCTGGTGGCCACAGCCTTGAGGTTCGATTTGCCTGCCGCGGCGCTCTGGCTCTGGGGGGCGGGCGCGGCCCTGCAGGCGGGGCTGGCCCTTGCGGTGATCGCGGCCTGGATGGGGCCGCGGACCTTCGGTCTGGGCCAGGTGAACCCGGCCTGGTTCATCCCGGCGGTGGGCAACGTGGTGGTGCCGGTGGCCGGTGTGCCGCTGGGTTTCGTGGACCTGTCCTGGCTGTTTTTCGCGACGGGCGTGATCTTCTGGGCCGCGTTGTTGCCGATCCTGCTGATGCGCCTGGTCACGCAACCGGCCTTGCCGGGGCGATTGCAGCCGACGCTGGCGATCTTCGTGGCGCCACCCTCCGTGGCCTTCCTGTCCTGGCTCCTGCTCAATGGCGGCGAGCTCGACGGATTCGCGCGCGTGCTGTTCAATGGCGGGCTGGCCTTCGGTGCCCTTGCGACGGTTCTTCTGGCACAGGCGATGCGCCCGCCCTTTGCCCTGTCGTGGTGGGCGCTGAGCTTTCCGGTTGCGGCCCTGACGATCTCCTGTCTGCGCTACGCACAGCTTTCCGGCTCAGGCCTGCACGGAGCGATGGGCGCGGGACTTCTGGTGCTGCTGGTGGTGATCGTGACGGGCCTCGTGGGGCGGACACTTCTTGGCATGACGCGCGGAGAGATCTGTCGCCCGGAATGAAGACCGGCGGGTTTTGTTGTCTGGCTGTCAATTTCGACTTGTTTCCACCGTTTCGCGCGCATAGACACGGCAGCGGAGACGTGGCCGAGTGGTCGAAGGCGCTCCCCTGCTAAGGGAGTAGGCGGGAAACCGTCTCGAGGGTTCGAATCCCTTCGTCTCCGCCATGACCATCCTGCAAGTTATTGTCTTTCAATTGGAAAGTTCTGGCGCCCGCCATGCGTTCCCACAATCACCCCCACGCGCGGGCTTTTTTTGCCAAACGGATCACGCGCTCGCGTTGTCTCTCCGAAGCGACTGAAACTTGAGAAGCATGGACAACATGCGTTCGAGTTTGCGGTCCAAGTGAGTCTCGTATCGAGCGAGCCGGCCCATCTTGTCGGGGCAGAACGCGTTGGCGTGGCGAAAATCCCGGACCATGGGCCGCAGTGTTGCTTCTTCGCGTTTCCTGACGAAGAACGGCAAGAGGTGACCCTGGAGCGCGCGAACGAGGGCTTTGTCCCGTGCAAGGTTTCCAAAGGTCCCTGAGCGCAACTCTTCTTCGAATCAGAGGCGTGTGTCTTCCCGAAGACTCTCTTCCGCATCCTCGGCCCGGCCGTCCTGGACCAGCTTGAGGGCATCGCTGCATCGTGTCTCGCATTCGGTCAGATCGGCGGCATCGACGACATCTTCTTCATCGGACGTCTGCAGGACACTTGCAGTCTTTACAGTTGCCTCGTGCGGAAGGTGCGCCAGTGCCTCCTCGGCAGGCGTAGGCCCGGCGTTCAAGGTGAAGGGCGAGTCCCGAGTTTCCGGATCTGAACTGGCCAAAGCGAATGAGGATCTGTGACTGGCGTTCTCGGCCATGCGGAGCCGGCGCTTGCGCCACAAGATTCCGGCAATTTCCTCGACGAAATGCGTTTCGGTGGGACCGGACGGATCATGCTCGGACAGGAGCGCATCGAGGAGGGCATTGTATTCTACGGCAGCCTCCCACGGCAGCAGTGTGTGCTGCGATAGGATGCCATGCCGGACTGCGTTGAAACGGGTGTCATCAGTGTTTGACGTCAGCGCCAATGGGACAGTTTAGGTCGATTTGATAAGAGAGGGTTTCTGGCACATCGTAGCCACCAAGGAGTGGAGATGAGACAGAAACCCGGAACCAAGCAGAGCCACGGCGAGCAGGTCGTCAAGGACATCCGCCGTGCGACGCGCAAACAGTATTCGGCCGAAGAGAAGATCCGGATCGTACTGGACGGCCTGAAGGGCGAGGACAGTATCGCGGAGCTATGCCGCCGTGAGGGCATTGCCCAGAGCCTGTATTACAGCTGGTCCAAGGAGTTCCTCGAAGCTGGCAAGAAGCGCCTCGCGGGCGACACGGCTCGTGCAGCGACGTCGACCGAAGTCAAAGATCTTCGACGGGAATCTCGTGATGTGAAAGAGGTCGTCGCTGAACAAGCCCTGGAACTGCGGCTGCTCAAAAAAGCATGATCGCGGATGGGGATGTCGACGAATGAGGTATCCGGCATCTGAGAAACTTGAGATTATCCGCCTCGTAGAAGGCTCGCATCTCCCAACGAAGCGAACTCTGGACAAACTCGGCATCCCCAGAACAACTTTCTATCGCTGGTACGATCGATATCTGACCGGCGGCCCTGAAGCCCTGGAGGATCGCAGCCCCAAGCCATCCCGTGTCTGGAACCGCATTCCCCATCTCATGCGTGAGAAGATCAAGGACTTGGCTTTGAAGGAAAGCGACCTGTCGCCGCGCGAGTTGGCCGTTCAGTTCGCCGACACGGAAAAGTATTTTGTGTCAGAGGCTTCGGTCTATCGCATCCTCAAGTCCTACGACCTGATCACCAGCCCTGCCTATGTAGTGGTGTCAGCGGCGAACGAGTTCAAGAACAAGACAACACGGCCGAACCAGCTCTGGCAGACCGACTTCACCTACCTCAAGGTTATTGGGTGGGGCTGGTTTTACCTATCGACGATCCTGTACGATTACAGCCGGTACATCATCGCCTGGAAGCTCTGCACAACGATGAAGGCCGAAGATGTGACCGGCACGCTGGACCTGGCGCTGCAAGCGTCGGGTTGTGATCAAGTGACAGTTCTGCACAAACCGCGTCTGCTCAGCGACAACGGATCGAGTTACATCTCGGGTGAACTGGCTGATTGGCTGGAAGACCGGCAGATGGATCACGTCCGGGGTGCCCCGTATCACCCGCAAACCCAAGGCAAAATCGAGCGCTGGCATCAGACCTTGAAGAACCGCATCCTGCTGGAAAACTACTACCTGCCCGTCGATCTGCAACACCAGATCGACGCCTTCGTCGAGCAATACAACCATCGCCGCTATCACGAGAGTTTGCAGAACCTCACTCCGGCCGAAGTCTACTTCGGGCGCGGCCAGACCATCCTGAAACAACGAGAAAGGATCAAACGGAAGACCATCGAAACCCGGCGCTTGCTTCACCGCAAATCCGCCGCATAATCAAACCAAACAGATGCGCCAGACCCTCTCTTAGCTCAGGCGGCCATCTGTCCCAAAATCCCTGATGACGGACACCGCGAGGTCGAGACCCTCGCCGCGCTGCTGAACCAGGACCAGATCGCCGATTACTTCGGGATCTCCCGGACCACGTTCAAGGCGATCCGGGAACGGGACGCGGAGGTTGCCGTCCGCTATAAAAGGGGCAAGGCCAGGGCCATCGCCCATGTCGCCAACGGTCTCCTGCAGAAAGCCCGGGCCGGCGACACCACCTCGTCGATCTTCTACCTCAAGACGCAGGCCGGCTGGCGGGAACAAGCCCCGCCGGAGGACATGGGCGACGACTATGCCGGACTCTCGAACGAGGACCTGATCGCGCGCTTCCAGGCAGTTGAAGTGCAGTTTCGGGAGGCCGTGGGCTCGGCGGGTCTTTTCGTTCTTGATGCGCCCGACACAGCGGAGGCCGGAGCCTGATGGGGCGCAAACACAAGCCGAAGCCCGGCACGCTGGCACGGACCTCGCTCTCGGCCCTGCCGCGTTGTCCGCCGCATCTCGACGCGACAGCACACAAGGAATGGCGCCGACTGGCGACCCCGATGTACGAGGCGGGCATCCTGACGCTGGCGGACCGGGCCGCGCTGGCGGCCTATTGCCAAGCCTATGCCCGCTGGGTCGAGGCGGAGGAGCGGTTGAAGGAAACCCCGGCGCTGCTGAAGACGCCCAGCGGCTATGTCCAGCAGTCGCCCTGGTTGACGGTGGCCAACAAGCAGATGGAACTGATGGCGCGCTACATGTCGGAACTCGGGCTGACACCCTCGGCGCGGACAAAACTGCGGCAAGACTCCGAAGCCCAGAAATCCGAGCCGATCACCTTCGTCTGGCGCACGATCCTGGACCCCGGCGACGAAACCGAGACAATCGAGCACGAGAAATCGCTGGAACTCCCGAACCGGGATGATTGACCTTCCCGTTGGCTACACTAACCACCTGTTCCAATGTACAAAACTGCCAAACGAAGGGTGCGCAGGTCTGTACATGGGGATCGGGAAGATCATCGCCTACGAGCGCGTCTCCACGGCCCGGCAAGGTCGCTCCGGGCTTGGGTTGGAGGCGCAGCGCTCGGCCATCGAGGCCTTTGCCGCGTCACGCTCGGCGGGGGTCCTCGCCCGCTTCACCGAGGTGGAAAGCGGTAAACGCAACACCCGCCCCGAACTGGACAAGGCCCTCAACCTCGCCCGCCTGACCGGAGCAACGCTGGTCATCGCCAAGCTCGACCGCCTCAGCCGCGATGCCGCCTTCCTGCTGAACCTGCAAGCCAGCGGCGTGTCCTTCCTTGCCTGCGATATGCCCGAGGCGAACGACCTGACCGTCGGCATCATGGCCCTCGTCGCCCAGCAGGAGCGCGAGACGATCTCCCGGCGTACCAAGGAGGCCCTGGCGGCAGCCAAGGCCCGTGGCGTGAAGCCTCGGAAACCCCAACGGCGCGGCGGCGCTCAGGCGGGCGGGGAAAGGCGGGACCGCGCTGCAGGAAACGGTCAGGCGCAACGCAGACGAGTTCGCCGAGGATCTGTGGGAGGTGGTTGCGGCGATCCGTGCGGAAGGTCACACGACTCTGCGTGCCATGGCGGAGCAACTCAACGCGCGAGGTATCCGGACGCGCCGCTGCGGGCGATGGCATGTCTCGACCGTGCAGAACCTGCTTGGGCGATTAGAAACCTGCTGAGGATCTACAATGCAGCCAGGACCGCTGACCAGCTGCGGCCGTTGCGGTTCTTGGCAGTGCAAGCGTGCCCCCCCTCATGTGGCATTTTCTGAAGATATGTACGAGCGAGTTCACAATCAGCTATAAATTGAAACGATCTCTCGCCTTGTTCGTAGGACCGCGCAGGTTTTGGACGACTGCACCTATGACACTGCCAAGAGGTATCCGCGCAGGCGGGTCCTGAGGCCAGAGCGCAGCCCCTGCCTTCGGGTCGTGCAGGGTCTCGGCAAAGGCACGCCCAAGCGCCGCCGTAGTCGGTACACCCCGCCCGCAGTAACCCAGAAGCCCCCAGAGTCCGTCATCCAGTTCGAAGATCGCCGGGCGCTGTTTGGCAGAGACGCCAATCTGGCCGGTCCAGTGGTACTCCCATTGCAAGCCCTCCAGAACGGGATAGCGCCGAGCCAGCCTGTGCGTGGCCTGTTCGACCGTCGGTCCGCTCTTGCGGCCCCGACGCAGTTCGACAAGCCCCCCGGTGACGATGCGACCAGAGGTATCGACGCGGAAGAACATCGGGTCGCGCCGCGTGTCGCTGAAGGTGACGCCGGACGGAAGCACGGCGTCTTTCTGCTCCGCCCCAAGCGGTGCGCTGACTACAGCATAGGAGCTCAGTGGCACCAGGCTGCGCCTCATTCGCGCGGGGACCACGGCCGTCCCGTAGGCATTGGTCGTCAAGCCGACCTTGCGGGCCGAAATCTCGCCTTCCGGCGTCTCCACGATCCACCGTCCCGAGCGGTCCTTACACAGCCCTGTCATCGGCGTACCGGTATGAACCGCAACCCCCGCCGTTTGTGCAGCCCGCGCAAGGCCGCGCACATAGGCCAGGGGATTGAGATGTCCGCCGTCCTTGTGGACCCAGCCGCCAAGATAACCGGGCGCGCCGCTCAACCCGGTAACCTCGTCGGGGCCCAGAAACGGTCCGGCTTTTCCCAATGCGGCATATTTTGCATGGGCCGCCTTTGCACGTTCCAGGCCCGCCGCATTGTGGGCGGCATTCAGCCAGCCGCCCTGAACCGCGTCGCATTCGATGCCCAGATCGGCAATCTGCTCGAAAACGATCTGTCCGGAGTCGCGCAAGAGCGCGAAGCCCGCCGGGGGCAAGGTCTCGGCGTCAAGGTATCCAAAGACAGGGATGCATTGACCATGGTTGCGACCAGAGCCGCCGCTGCCGATCTCGCCCGCCTCGATCAGAGCCACTGACAGTCCCTTTTGGCAAAGTTCCAGTGCCGAGATCGTTCCGCTGAACCCGCCACCAACGATGGCGACATCCACCTGGACATGTTCGCGCAGGGTGGCTGTCGGAGGCGCGGGCGGCGCATATTCGGCATAATGCGGTGCCTTGATTAGGGTCATGGGGCCACTCCTTCGCCCACCAGGGCCGACAAGGCGCTGCCAAGCCGATCAGACCAGGCCGCGCGGTCGTCGGATTTTTCCAGAAGGTCATTGGAGATTTCCAAACCACAGGCCAAATGACCCGTGCCATGTGTATGCCGGTCGATGGTGTAGATGCCATTGCGCCCGGAATATGGCTGGTTGTCTCCAAGGATCAGGTCGCTTTCGCGCCCCAATTGGCGCAACAGGGCGTCCGAGAACCTTGGGGACTCGTTCCAGATCGTCCCGCAGTCCCAGGGGCGGTGCCGGCCGTCGAAGACGCGGGTGCAACTGTGCAGCGCAAGAAAGACCGGATCTGAATGCCGGTCGGCAATTCCTGTCCACAGATCGGTCAGTCGACGGTGATACGGCCAGAAGATCGCGTCGCGACGAGCCTGCCGTTCGGTCTCGCTCATGGCGATGTTGCCGGCAACAGGAATGCCATCGACCTGCATCGGAATTGACCGAGGATCTTCCAGCCAGCGATTCAGATCGATCACCAGCCGGCTGACTGTGCCCAGGATGACCGGCGCGTCGAGAACCTCTGCGAGGCGGTGCGCAACATCGTCAATCCACAGATCGCAGAAGTGATGCGTTTGCTGCCAGTGCGTATCAAGACCGAGATCGCCGAACCGTTCCGGCAGATCCGTGCCGGCATGGTCAACCACGATCAATCCCGGAAAATGGCCTTCCGGGTTCAAAACGACGGGATGCTCAATCATCGGCAACCTCTGTTTCATCTGTTCCCGGCCGGGCCCGGAGGGCCTCTATGCGAGACAGTCGCGCGCGGGCGGCTTCACGGTCATGTTCGACCACGGCCGCAACCAGGGCTTCGACCTGAGCGGTCGGCACGACCCGGGAGCCAAAAGGGGACGATGTGTCATCGGGGGCGGTTAGAACCGCCTGTGCATGTTGCGCAATCGGCGAACGCCAGGGATCGGTCATCAACACAATGCGGGCCCCGGCATCCGAGGCACCTTTGGCAAATTGCAGCAATTCGTCCTGGTAACGCCGATAATCGAATATGATCAGAAGGTCGCGCGGGCCTATATCTGCCAAGGCGTCAAAGGCAAAGCCAAGCTCCTGCCGCAGCAGGACAACGTCTTCACGCACCTGGCTCATTTGCATGACCAACCGTTCCGCCAGGTTCCGGCTATAGCGGCCGCCAAGCGCCTTGATGCGCAATTTCGGATTGGCCAGAAGTTCAACAATCGAGTCGAATTCTGCCGGGACAACTTGGTTGGCGGCTTTCCTGAGCGCTTCTGATTGCATCAGGAGGGTGTTCCGGTAGATGTGCCCACCTTCTGTTCCGCGGCCGGCCTCTTCGTCCAGTTGCTGGAGCGGCGATCCGAGTTGCCGTTCGATTTCTTCCAAGACCGCAGCCTGAAACGCAGCAAACCGCCGGAACCCCAGCTTAGCCAGGTATCGCAAGACCGTTGGACCGCTAACGCCCGCGCGGGTGGCAAGGGTCTCCACGGTACCCATTGCGCTCGACGGAAAATTTTCGGCAAGGGCGGCAGCCACTTTGCGCTCGGCGGTCGAAACCGCGGTCTCGCGCAGACGTGTGGCGAGATCTGGTGAAGACGACATCATGCTCGGTTGTATCTGGATTTGGAGTATTTATTACATATTGACTAGCAGCGCGGCAATTTGCAACGTTTAATACATTACGGCGAAGACCCGCAGCAACTGCAGGCGGTGGGCGCAACGAACAAGAGACCCCCAACAGGAGACTAGGATCATGAAGACTTTCGCAATACTGGCCGGAGCGGCGTTGGCCTTCGCGCCGGTCTCTGTCAGCGCCGAACGCGGCAGTGACGGACATCTCCGGATTCTCTACTGGCAAGCCGCCTCAACCATGAATCCCTACCTGTCCGGGATCGCAAAGGAGGTGGAAGCGGCCTCGCTCGTGCTGGAACCGCTTGCACGGTTCGACGAAAACGGGGCCCTTGTGCCAATTCTGGCCGCGAGTATCCCGACCGTCGAGAACGGTGACGTGAGCGCCGACCTGACAAGCATTACATGGACCCTGAAAGAAGACCTCAAGTGGTCGGATGGCACAGCGGTTACACCCGAAGACGTCATCTTTACCTGGAAATACTGCACGGATGAGGCCAGCGGATGCGCGGCCCTGTCGATGTTCGACAATGTCGCCGACGTCGTCGCGCTGGATGATCGAACGGTCAAGATCAGCTTTACTGAACCGAAACCTTATCCCTACACGGCCTTTGTCAGTTCGGAAGCCCCGATCCTGCAAAAGGCTCAATTCGCCGAATGCACAGGTGCGCGGGTGGCCCAGTGCACCCGGGAAAACACCTTCCCCATCGGGACGGGCCCATATGTGGTCGATGACTTCCAGGCCAATGACGTCATCTCCTACTCGGCCAATCCCAATTTCCGTCATCCTGACAAGCCCGCCTTCGGCACGGTGACGATCAAGGGCGGCGGCGATCCAGCGTCTTCGGCGCGGGCGGTGCTGCAAACCGGCGAGGTCGACTACGCCTGGAACCTGCAACTGCCGCCGGACGTGCTTGACCAGATGAAAGGCGGACCGGGTGAGGTCATTGCGGGCAACGGTTCGGCTGTCGAATTCCTCTTCTTGAACCAGACGGATCCCGATCCGGACCTTGGCGAACAGCGATCCACCGTTGACGGTGGGGCGCATCCATTCCTGACGGACTCCCGGGTTGGGAAGGCGCTGTCGCTGGCCATCGACCGATCTCTGATCGCGGAACTATTGTACGGTGAGGCGGGCCGGCCCGGCTGCGCTGTCGTGCCTGCCCCAGCGCTCTATAAGTCTTCGACGTTTGATGGCTGTGAAACCCAGGACCTCGAAGCCGCCGCCGCGCTGCTGGACGAGGCCGGCTGGGTCGACAGCGATGGCGACGGCATCCGGGACAAGGACGGTGTGAAACTGTCTATCCTCTACCAGACCTCGACGAATGGCGTCCGACAGGACACCCAGGCGCTTATCAAGCAATGGTGGGGTGAAATTGGCGTCGAGACCGAACTGCGCAACATCAACGCCTCGGTCTTCTTCGGAGGTGATCCCGGTTCGCCTGATACCCGGCAGAAGTTCTATGCCGACGTGCAAATGTACACGGATAACTCAAAGGGCCAGGACCCCGAGAGCTTTCTGGCGAACTGGAGCTGCAACGACATTCCAGGCCCGACAACCCAGTGGCAGGGCAACAACATCCAGCGTTTCTGTTCGGAGCCCTACCAGGTGTTGATCGCGGAATTCCGGAATGCCGCCACATTGGAAGAGCGCGGGCGCATTGCACGCGAAATGAACGACCTTCTCGTCGGCTCCTACTCGATCATTCCCTTGGTCCACCGCCGGATTCTATCCGGCAAGGCAAAATCGCTGGAGGGTGTGCGGATGAACAGCTGGGACAGCCAGATCTGGAACATCGCGGACTGGCATCGCGGAGACTGAAACAAGCAAACAAGCGGGTGGGCGCGTAAGAGCCCGCCCGCATTTACCGACGAAGAAACTTGGCTTTCAGTCAGCTCCCAGAGCATGCGCGCGAAGATGTCTACCCCGCGCATCGACTTCAGCCGACCACACAGAGGGCCATCCCGGGCGCGTTGGCGGACATAGCGTTCCTCGCTCGCCAATCCCTGCCGCAGGGAAGTACGCGCCCGGATCACCAGCCCTGTCGCGCGAGACGATGCCGACCTTGCGCCGGTCCCCTCGGCAGCTTGCGGCGCTTCGAGTGATACTAGCGCGGCACCGGGCTGGCGCGGCGGGCCAATACGGACTGCCGAGAAGGTTCGGCACGGTTCGGCTGATCCCGATGGGCATTTCAACCGTTGCTTGCAGCGAATCGGAGAGGGGCATAATTTTACCGATAATTAGTTTCTTGTGAACCTTTCTTACGATTCCCATCCTCAATCTAATGGGTGCGTCATGGCGGAATCCGAGACCTTTGCTACTTTCGGCGAAAACTTTGTCGATGCTCTCCTGAATGTTGATGAAGACGACAGCTCCGTCGCCTTTCGCTGGAATTCCCTGCATATCACTTACAGCTTTCCAGACTCGGGCCTGCCTTACATGTCGCAGGAATTCACCGACCTGCTGGTGCCCGACGATTTCTGGGACCTAATCAACCCCTTCGACGAGATCCTCGACCTTCTCGTGCCTGACGAACTGGTTGTCGCCGCGTTGGTCTTGAACGATTTTGGCGAGTTCAGCGAAGTTCAGAAGGATGCCGCGCGCTATGCGCTGGGGTTCTTCGATGGCGTCAGCTTGCTGGTCCTGACCGAGCAGGAAGAAGGGCTTCTCGATCACGCGGACATCCGCTACGCGTTGACCGATACCACCAGTGCACCGGCGTTCGGCGTCCCGCCGCTGGAGCGCGTGGCGCTGGTTCTTGGCAACGGTTGGCTGGGCGACACCTGGTATGCCAACGATGGCACCTTCAGCAATCCCGTCCCCGGCAGCTATGCTCATTGGACCATCATGCATGAGACAGGACATGTGCTGGGTCTTAAGCATAGCCACGAGCCCGGACTTTTCGGCGGTCGAATCCCCGCCTTTCTCGAAACCCTGCTGACGGATGTCGAGGGAGAGATCCTCGACGAGCCGCTGGATTCGCTGAACTACACCATCATGACCTACGAGGGGGACGTTGCCGAGGACGCGAACGAATACCCCATGTCGCCCATGGCGCTCGACATCTTTGCCATGCAGTTCATTTATGGCGTCGATTTCAGCATGAACGCAGGCGACACCGTCTACAGATGGGATCCGACCAACGGCAATTTCTTTGTCAACGACGTTTTGACCATCGACCCGGGGTCGAACCGGATCTTCCAGACAATCTGGGACGGCAATGGCAACGATACCTACGACCTGCATGAATATACGACCAATCTGGACGTCGATTTGAGACCGGTCGATCCCTTCACGAATGACAATCCTGTGGGCTGGTCGACCTTCGACCCGGCGCAACTGTCGCAGATGACCAATGACGGCGCGCGCGGCAACGTCGCCAATGCGATGCTTTGGGACGGGAACGAACAGTCGCTGATCGAGAATGCGATTGGCGGATCGGGCAATGATACGCTGGTGGGCAACCAGGCGGACAATCATCTGATCGGCAACGACGGGAACGACAGCCTCGATGGCCTCGAGGGCGACGACACGCTCGAAGGCGGCGACGGTAACGATACCCTGCAGGGCCATGAGGGGGCAGACAGCCTGCTGGGGGATGCAGGCGACGATGAAATATACGGTGGAGACGGCAACAACACGATCTATAGCGGGACCGGAAACGACGAGATCTACGGTGGGGCCGATCCGGACACTGTCTTTGGCGGCGAGGGCAACGACACTGTTACTGGCGGTTACGGGGCGGATTCGATTTCCGGCGACGGCGGGAATGACGAGCTCTGGGGCAACGATGGCAACGACACGCTGAACGGGGGGGCCGACAACGACACGATCATCGGCGGCGACGGCAATGACAGTATCGGCGGAGACGGCGGCAACGATCAACTCGAGGGCGACGACGGAAGCGATACGATCACCGGCGACAGCGGCAACGATACCATCGAGGGCGGCGCGGACGGAGACTCGCTGACCGGCGGCAACGGCCAGGACAATATCCTTGGCGAGGGCGGGAATGACACGATCGACGGCGGCGACGATTTCGACATCGTGACCGCGGGCGACGGCAATGATTCCGTCAACGGCGGCGGTGGGGGCGACTACCTCTACGGCAATCTTGGCAACGATACGATTCGCGGCGGTGACGGCAACGACATCATTACCGGCAACGAAGGCAGCGACTCGCTCTTCGGCGAGGGCGGAGACGATGCCATCGAAGCCGGCGACGGCGACGACACGGCCGTGGGCGGCAGCGGCGATGATACCCTCTATGGTATGGCCGGGTCGGATTCCCTGGTCGGCGGCATCGGCGCGGACGACATATATGGAGCCGGCCCGGGCGAGAATGGCCCAGGCGATGACACGATCGACGCCGGCAGCGGTGACGACTACGTCGAGGGCGCGGGTGGCGATGACGATATCGACCTGGGCCTTGGCGACGACACGGCCTTGGGCGGCGATGGAGATGACACGATCGCGGCTGGCGCAGGCGCCAACACCCTTTACGGTGGTTCGGGGCGCGACTCCATCACGTCCGGCGATGGCAACGACAGCATCCATGCCGACGGCGGCGATGACTGGGTCGACGCGGGGGACGGCGCCAACTCGATCGACGGAGGCGCCGACAATGACACCATTACATCCGGAAGCGGCTCCGACACGGTCCTTGGCGGGACCGGCAACGACTCGATCCACGCCGGCGGAGAGGCCGACTCTGTCGAGGGCGGCGACGGCAACGACACCATCTTCGGCGAGGGCGGCAACGACAGTCTCTGGGGAGACGCGGACGACGACCTGATCCACGGCGGCGACGGCAACGACACGATCTGCGGCGGCACCGGCGACGACAGCCTGTTCGGCGAAGGGGGCACCGACCTCGTAAAGGGTGAAGACGGCAACGACACGCTGTCGGGTGGCCCGGGGCCGGACACGCTCGATGGCGGCGACGGGATCGACCGAGCGTCTTTCGAGGACGCAACCGGCCCCGTCGTCATCAACCAGCAGGATCCCTCACAGAACACCGGTGATGCCGCCGACGATACATGGATCTCGATCGAGGAGTTCGGGCTTACGCCCCTTGACGACCTCTACATCGGCTTCGATCTCGAAAACCCGGTGGACATTGTATACGGCGGAGCCGGCGACGACACGATCCTTGGGTTCGCCGGAAACGACGAGCTTTACGGTGAGGCGGGAAATGACTCGCTTGTCGGCGGTGAAGGGGCGGACATCGTCAATGGTGGCGACGGGTTCGACACAACCTCGGTGCATTCGTCGATCACCGGCGTCGTAATTGACCTGACCGATCAGTCGCGCAACTCGGGCATCGCCGAAGGCGACGTCTATACCGATGTCGAGCATTTCCAGATGACCGAGGCGAACGACGAGTTCCGGGGCCTTGACGTCGGCGAACTCGTCGAAACCTATGATGGCCTCGATACGGTCTACGGCGGTGGCGGAGACGACACGGTTTATGCCGGAAGCCAGAACGATTCCGTCCTCGGCGGTGACGGGGATGACGATCTCTACGGCGAGAACGGACTCGATTGGATGGACGGAGGCAACGGCGACGATTCGGTTGTTGGCGGCGAAGGCCAGGACACGCTGCTGGGGGGCGCTGGTAACGACACGGTAGAAGGCGGGATTGAAAACGATCTCCTGATCGGCGGCCTTGGCAACGACCTGCTGGACGGTGGCGCCGGTCGGGATGAATTCCTCTTCGACATTACGGGCTTCGGCGATGACACGATCATCGGGTTTCAAGACGGGCTCGACACGCTGTCCTTCACGGGAGTCACCGGCCCGTTGGGCCGCAAGCAGATCGAGGCCAGCTTCGACTGGTTCCAGTCCGGCAGCGACACGGTAATCGTCTTGGTCGCTGACCCCACGCAGACCATTACCCTGCAGGATTTCGACGCGACACTGTTGAGCCATCAGGACTTCCTGCTGTTTTCCTAGGCTCAGGACCCATTGATTTGAGCCGAATGGCATGATTCACGGCACGAAAACAGAGCGGTGATATATCTGATCTCTTCTGGCTGAGCGATGCGCAGATGGCGCGTCTGGAGCCCTACTTTCCAAAGTCCCATGGCAAGCCGCGCGTTGATGATCGACGCGTGTTGAGTGGGGTTATCTTCTAAATCGTAACGGCTTGCGGTGGCGCGATGCTCCTGCCGCCTATGGCCCCCACAAGCCACTCTACAATCGTTGGAAGCGGTGGAGCGACAAGGGCATCTTTGCGAAGATGATGCCGGGATTGGCTGCCGTGAACCGCCCCGGCATTGCCGGAGTGTAGAATACTCGATGGATGAGGCCCGGAAGGAAGCGAAGATTGCCCCTCTAATACACGTCTTGAATGCGCGAAGGCAGTGTTCAGCGTCTCCTTGGCGCGCCACCCGTTTTCATGTCTTGGCCAACCGGTAGATTACGGGGATCACCAAGACTGTCAGGGCGGTAGAGGACACGAGCCCGAACAGAAGGGAAATCGCCAACCCCTGAAAGATCGGGTCGGTCAGGATGACTGCCGCGCCGATCATCGCCGCAAGGGCGGTCAGCAGGATCGGTTTGAAACGTGTCGCGCCAGCCTCGATCAGAATGTCGACGGTCACGCGGCCTTCCGGGTCGGCATGGCGGATGAAATCTACGAGGAGGATGGAGTTCCGCACGATAATGCCGGCAAGCGCAATGAAACCGATCATGGAAGTTGCAGAGAAGGGCGCCGCGAAGACCCAGTGCCCGAACATGATCCCGAGGAAAGTGAGCGGCACCGGGGTCAGGATCACCAGCGGCAGGCGGAACGAGCCGAATTGGGCCACGACAAGGATATAGATCCCCAGAAGCGCCACGCCGAAGGCGGCGCCCATGTCACGGAAAGTGACCCATGTCACCTCCCACTCGCCATCCCAGAGAAGCACTGGCTGCGTTATGTCGACGGGCTGGCCGTTCAGGCGGATCTCGGGCTTTTCGGCATCCCCCCAGTCCATGCCGTCCAGCCGGTCGGCCACTGCCAGCATCCCGTAGAGCGGCGCCTCGAACACACCGGCAAGCTCTCCGGTTACCATCACCACATCATAGCCATTGTGCCGGAAGATCGGGAAGGAGGCCCGCTCTTCCGTGATCGAGACGACATCTCCCAGTTCGACGACGCCACGCGCGCCGGGGATCGCGTTGGCGGGCACGGGGATCGACAGCGCGCGTTCGTCCATCGTGCGATCAGAGCGGGCGCGGGCCATGACGATGGGGATCGGGCGACGCCGTTCGCCGCGATGGGAGTAGCCGACCGTTGTGGAACTGTTCAAAAGGCGGAGCGTCTGTAGCGCATCGGCTTCCTGCACCTTGTAGAAATCCAGATCACTGACCGAAAGCCGGGCCCGCAGGCGCCGGGGGCGTTCGCCCAGGTTGTCATCTACATCGACGATGTAAGGCACAGCCTCGAAGGCATCGCGCACTTTGGCCGCCGTCTCGATCCGGGTTTGCGGGTCGGGACCGTAGATCTCTGCCAGCAGCGTCGAAATCACCGGCGGGCCGGGCGGGGGTTCCACGACCTTCACAACGGCCCCGCGGGGCAAGTCCAGTTCGGTGAGCCTTGCGCGCAGGTCGAGCGCGATTTCATGGCTGGTGCGGTCGCGATGGTGCTTGGCTTCCAGATTCAGCTGGACCTCGCCCATCTCGGGGCTCTGACGTAGAAAGTAATGCCGCACGAGACCATTGAAGTTGAAGGCGGCGGGCGTGCCGGCATGGCTTTGTGCCGAATGCACCTCGGGCAAGCCGAGTGCCACATGAGCGGCGGCACTGGCCACCGCGTCGGTCGCCTCGACCGAAGCCCCCTCGGGCAGGTCGATGACAATGGCGAGCTCCGACTTGTTGTCAAAGGGGAGCAGCTTGACCGTCACGTCCCGTGTGTAGAGCGCGCCCAGAGAACCGAAGGACAGCACGATCACCACTAGAAGAAACAGCAGGCTGCCGGCCTTTGTCCGCAAAAGTGGGCGCGCAACTGCGGCATAGGCCCGCCCCAGTGCGCCACCGTGCGCATGTGCGGCATGGCCGCCAGCATGCGCCGCATAGGCCCGCCCGGCGATCCGGAGCATGAGCCAAGGCGTGATCATGACCGCGACAAAGAAGGAGAAGATCATCGCGGCCGAGGCGTTCGCGGGGATCGGGCTCATGTAGGGCCCCATCAGGCCGGAGACAAAGAGCATTGGCAAGAGCGCGACGACAACGGTCAGCGTGGCGACGATGGTCGGGTTGCCGACTTCCGCCACGGCGGCAACGGCTGCATCGCGGGGCGCGCGTCCGCCGATCCGCCCGGCCCAGTGCCGCGCGATATTCTCGATCACCACGATGGCATCATCGACGAGGATGCCGATGGAGAAGATCAGAGCGAAAAGCGAGACACGATTCAGCGTGTAGCCCATGATATAGGCCGCAAAGAGCGTCAGAAGGATGGTGACCGGGATGACGATGGCCACGACGATGGCCTCGCGCCAGCCGATCGCGATCAGGACAAGGGCGACGATCGAGACCGTGGCCAGTGCCAGGTGGAAAAGAAGTTCGTTGGCTTTTTCGTCGGCGGTTTCGCCGTAGTCCCGCGTGACCTCGATCTCGACACTGTCGGGGATCAGCTTGCCCTGCAGGCTCTCGACCCGGTGCAGGATTTGCTCGGCGACGGTCACGGCATTGGCCCCGGCGCGTTTCGCCAGTGCCAGCGTGACCGCCGGTCGGCGGATGATGTCACCGTCTTTGGCGCGATGGAAGGTCGCCACGGTATGCTCTTCGAGGTCCGAAACAAAAGATACCTCGGCGACATCCCGGACATAGACGGTGCGCCCGTCCCGCGTGGTCAGTTCGAGGTTCGCGATTTCTTCGGGGGTCGAGAGTGTCTTGCCGATCACGAGGCCGACCTGCTCGCCACCGTCGCGTAGAAGTCCCGCCGGTGCGGCGGTATTTGCCCCCGAAACCTTGGCGGCAAGCTGTTGCAGGGTCACGCCGTAGAGTGCCAGCCGCTCCGGATCTGGGGCAATGCGCAGGGCCTCGTTGGTTTCGCCGACGATATAGGTCAGACCCACGTCTTCGATCTTGGCGAGCTCGACGCGCAGTTCGCGCGTGATCCGCGTCAGGTCGGCTGCGGTTATCGTCTCTTCGCCTTCCATCGGCGAGAGCGTCAAGGAGACGATGGCAACGTCGTTGATGCCGCGCCCGACCACCAGCGGCTCGGGTATGCCAACGGGGATCCGGTCGAGATGCGCCAGCAGCTTGTCTCGCACGCGCAGGATGGCGGTCTCAGCCTCGACCCCGACGATAAAGCGGGTAGTGACCATCACCTGATCGTCGCGGGTATCGGAATAGACGTGCTCGACCTCGTCGATCCCTTTGACGATGGTTTCGAGAGGCTCGGTGATCAGCTTTAGCGCGTCCTCGGCGGCGAGGCCATCGGCCTGGACGTGAATGTCGACCAGCGGCACCGATATCTGCGGCTCTTCCTCGCGCGGCAGGCTCGAAAGCGCGATCAGGCCGACGGCCAGCGCGGCCAGCAGGAATAGTGGCGTCAACGGAGAGGTGATGAAGGCCCGCGTCAGATGCCCGGCAATGCCGAGCGCGCCTTCGTCCTGCGAGGTACCATCATTCATTTTCGAGCACCACGCGGTCGCCGACGTCAAGCCCGGTCAAGATTTCGCGCCAGGTCTCGCCATCCCGAATGACGGTTCCACCGGGCACGACCGTGCGGCGCCTTTTATCTCCATCCTCGGCCTCGATGGTCAGGAAATCAAGCCCACCGACACGGCCCAGCGCCCTCTCTGGCACCAGGATCGCCGACCGTTCGCCCACCGGTAGACGAACCGGCATTCGGCGCCCGACAAAGCGCGGATCAAGCCCTGCGACCTCGACATCAGCTTGCAGGCGACCGCCCTCGATCTGCGGGTATAGCTTCGCGAGGCGCCCCGTCTTTCGCGTGCTTGTTTCGGTCTGCACAGTTCCGATCTCGATCTCAGCGCCTTCCAGCAGATCGCTGGCATGACGTTCCGGCACCGACAGGCGCAGAAAGACGCCCCCGCCGGCGACCACCGCCGCCACCTCGCCGGGCTTCACGACCGAGCCGCGCGAGATCGGAACCGACAATACCACGCCCGCCTCGGGCGACAGCACCGCGCCCTCGGCGATCTGTTGTTCAATCACTAGCCGTTCCGAACCGAGGCTTCGGATCTCGCCCTGAATCACATCGACGGCCGTCTGTAACTGGTCAAACCGTTGGGCGGTGATGACCCCCCGTTCGATCAACTGTTCGCCGCGGGCAAGGTCGGCCTCTGCGGTCTCAAGCTGGGCGTTCAGCGCCGTCAGCCGGGCGTCGAGGGAACCGAGTTGGAAATCCAGCTTGTCATCCACCACCATCGCGATGCGCTGGCCTGCCTCGACCCGGTCTCCCTCGGAGACATCCAGTTCGGTGACCGTTCCGCCGATACGCGTGCGCGCGGGAACCCTGTTGCGCGTCTCGACCTGTCCGTAAACGGATTTCCATTCGACCAGCAGAGTTTCTTCGACCGTCAGTGTCTGTGACCAAGCTGTCTCGACAAAGCCCACGGCGCTCAATACCAGACCCACAAGAATGCCACGTGTCGTCAAGATCATGTCCTCCGAGGCGACTCCGCCAACGGTATCATTCTCTGCATCCAATCGTCATCGCCCACATTGAGACCGATCAAGAAAAGCCAACCGGCGCCGGATTTTGATGCGGTTTATTCATTCTCATGCCGTTCGACTGAACCGGTAACCTTTGACAGGGCGGCAGTGCGTGAACCCGCGCCTTGGTTTTCGTCAACGGATCATGGCGATCTCGGAGAAAATGGGTGACATAAAGTGCGGTGCGCGAGCCAGTGAATGGCATCCGCGTCGAGATCCAAGGCTCTTCCCGTTGCCAGCCCTCGGGAGCGTGACCCGCCGACGATGGCCCGGCCAGCGGGTGCGCAGATCCACGTTCAAACGCCGCGGCGAGCGTGAGTACAGTTTCCTCGTCGCACCCTTCTGCGGCCACGGCATCCGTAATCCTGTGCCGGTCTTCGGTCAGGGTGCCGGTCTTGTCCATGATGAACGTGTCAATACCGTTCATGCACTCCAGAGCCCCGGCATCCCTGACCAGCACACTGGTCTGGGGTGGTGTCAAGGCGATGACCTTGAGCAAGGCCGGGTTACGGCTTGGCCTGCGACAATGACCAATCTGAACCCGTTCCGCTAATTGCAAACCAGCCGTGCAATCAATCGGTTGACCGTCATGCTCTTCATCCGGTTCTCACTCTCGCTTCGGAATGTCGAGGATCTGCTACACAAGCGGAGCGTCGAAAACAGCCATGAAACGGTCCTGTTCTGGTGGTAGCGGTTCGGCCCGATGTTCGCGGCGGATATCTGGAAACGACGGTTCGCAGGGCTGCGCTCGAGTCGGTGACCATGGCATCTCGACGAGATTTTCGCGTAGTTCAACGCAAAGAGGCGGTACCTTTGGCGTACCGGCGATCACGAAGGCTACGCATTAACCACGCTGGTTGGTTGCCAATTCCTTTTGTCTCGATCGGGATTCGAACCCAAGCGCCAGATCATTGATATCGATATCTTACGGGCCAGAGAACGTTCGACGTCAGACCCATCCCATCCGCCACTTGCCCTCACGAAAGCGTTCTCCCGATGCGGCTGCGGCCAGATTTTCCCGTGTTTTCAAAAGGGGTTTGCAGGGCAGGCTGAACACTGTCGCGGTGGCTATTGGCCCAGAATCCGTTCTCTCCGCTGGATATTCTCTGCACCTGATGACTGCGCGGATTTGGTGAATTCTTTGCAAGCCACTGTAACCAAATACCTTTCCGGAAGGGCGGCCTGAACACTTCGACCGGAGTCGAGTTCGCTGAGATGGAACGGAAATCGAACATTCGCTGATCGTCCGGCATGTATCGAAGCACTGAAGTTTCCGCAGCGCAGCATCTTTCCAGGCACTGCCGGAAAGGGCGGAAAGCTGACATCCGCGCCGGGTGTGCAGCCACAGCGTCAGTCGACATCCCAAACCCAAGGCTTCCATATACCCATCATCACCAGAACGCCGCCTCCGGTTCGACAGCGAGACAGTGTGCGATCTCATACAGCAGAGAGTGATTGCCGATGTATGGCCAAAGAATTCGACCGTCAGTTCGACACCTCTATCGCCTCACTGCATTCACCTTGAGCAGTTCTGCACTATGTTATTGAACGAGAGGGGGTGAACCTTATGGCTGCACCAGCTCAAGTGACTTGGGCCAAGGCTGCTCGGAACGGCGCAGAAATCGTGGCGATCGGCGGGGTCCGAAAATCGTTTTTCGGCAAGTCGAAATGGAGCGTAAGCGGTGCTCTGCCCCCACCTTCCCTGTGAGCGCGTGATCTGCGAGTCCCAGCGTTGTGTAGATTTGCAGGGATTTTCTCCATGGAGCACTCAGCGGAGTTTCTCAATGAGGTGATTGTCG
>NZ_JAANYX010000014.1:0-50690 GCF_012274245.1 Mameliella sp. LZ-28
CCCACCACCACCTCCAGCGCGGAGGCGTTGAGCGCGTTCACACCCACGGAGAATCCCAGGATCGAGCCCTGCACCAGCAGCGCGTTGGCGGCATTGGCGATGACCGGCGTGTTGAAGACCTGCAGGCTGCCGTCGGGGCCGATGATGCCGGCCTCGCTGGGGCCCAGCACCTGCTGCGTGGTCACCAATGTGTTGATGTTGAAAGATGCCATGGGGCCGTCTCCTCTCTGTCAAAATCTGCGCAAGGCGCGAAAACAAATCTCACCTCCGGAGGGACCGGGGGACAAAGAACCTGCCTCCATGCTTGGTCAAAATTGACGCAAGGTCAAAACATTCCCGGAACCGGCAGGGGGTGCCGCCACCCAGAGAAGAGCGGCGCCGGAAAGAAATATCCTATAGCGCGAAGTCCGCCGCCGTCAGCCCGATCACATCGGCCACCCGGATCTCGGCATCTGCCGTGCCGTCGCCGTTCACGTCGAACTGCACGATGGTCGATCCCGTGGCGGTTTCCACCAGCCGCAGCTCGGGGTTGCCGGAGGGGGCAAAGGGACTTGTGCCGCGGAACTCGAAGACGCCGGGGGACATGCTGACCACGTTGATCACATCCAGCCCCGGTTCGAAATCCAGCACCTGGTCGCGGGTGGCGCCGATCCCCGCCTGCGCCGTGGTGCGAAAGACGAAACTGTCGGCATCCGCGCCCCCGGTCAGAAAATCGAGTCCCAGCCCGCCGGACAGCTCGTCCTCTCCGGCGCGGCCGCGCAACACGTCATTGCCGTCGCCCCCCTCCAGCACGTCGTCCCCGGCCCCGCCGTCCATGGTGTCGTTGCCCGCGCCGCCCTCCAGCAGGTCGTTGCCATCCTGGCCCACCAGGATGTCATTGCCGAACCCGCCCAGCAATGTATCCGCCCCCGCGTTGCCGTTCATCGTGTCGTTGTTGTTGCCGCCGTCCATCTCGTCGTTGCCGTCGCCGCCGATCAGCGTGTCGAACCCGGCACCGCCCAGCAGCGTGTCGTCCCCGTCACGGCCCACCAGCAGGTCCTGGTCGTTCTCACCGTCGAGCAGGTCGTCGCCGCTGCCGCCCACCAGCGTGTCGTTGCCGTCGTAGCCGCGCACGCGCTCGGTCACGATGCCGTCGCGCACGCCTTCGTAGCGGTCGTCGCCGCTGCCAAGGAAGACGCGACCGGAAATCAGGCCCGCGTTGACGACGACATCGTCGTTGACGCCACCGGAGACACCGGCGTTGTTGCTGCCCGTCAGGATCAGGTCGCGGGTGCCGGTCCCGGCGATCACCCCGGCATTGTAGAGATGCCCGCCCTCGTCGGCGCCAAAGCTGAGGCCCTCGGTCTCGATCGTGCCGGTGTTGCGCACAAAGGCTGTCCGCGCGCCGGTCAGGCTGAGATAGGATCCCCTCAGGTAGCCGGCATTGTCGACATGGACCTCGTCGAAGTCATGTCCGGACCAGATGATCGAACTGTCCGTGACGGCGGTTCCCCGGTTGAGGAAATAGAGGTCGATCGGGCCGGTGGCCTCGGAGGTTTCGATCAGGTCGCCGTCGCCGGTGATGGTCCCGAGGTTGATGATCTCGTGGCGGCCCCCGGCGCCGCCGATGTTGATCGCCTCGCCGGCGTTGAAGGTCGACTGGCGCACCCCCGTCACCGTACCGTAGTTCACGATGCGCGAATGGTCGGAATTCACGTTCAGCGGCAGGTAGCCGTAGATGTCGCCGTGGTTGACGATGCCCGTCCGGCCGCTGCCCGAGGACAGCGTGACCGCGGTGCCGACGACGTAGATATCGACGAATTCCCGCACCACCAGATCGTCGCCGTTGGTGACGGTGACCATGGATGTCGAATTGACGGATTGAAAACTCAGGGCCATTGGAACCTCCAGGAAAAAGGGCCGGCCCACGGCGGGTCTCGCGCAGCGTCCGGCGCAAAATGATCGGGTTTGCACGGGAAACACGCGTCCGTTTCCGCTTGCGCGCAAACGGCCGAACTCGGGACCTGCCCCCATGCTACGCCCACAGGGCGTCTGTCCGGAAAATTATATGTGTCAGCTCGCGGCCCCGATCATGGCGGCGCCGGACCGGGTCTCAGAGCGCGAAATCCTCCGCCGTCAGCCCGGTGACACCGGCGACGCGGATCTCGGCGTCGGCCAGGCCGTCGCCATCGACGTCGAACTGCACGATGCTGGACCCGGTCGCCGTCTCGATCACCCGGACCTGGTTCGGCCCAGAAAAGGCATCGGTGCCGACAAAGGAAAACACCCCCGGCGACATGCTGACCACATTGATCAGGTCGCTGCCCTGCTCGAAGTCGAGGATCTGGTCGCGGGTGGCGCCGGTCCCCGCATGGGCGGTGGTGCGAAAGACAAAGGTATCCGCATCCGCCCCCCCGGTCAGGAAATCGAGGCCAAGGCCCCCCGCCAGCTCGTCTTCGCCGGCGCGCCCGCGCAGCACGTCGACACCGTCGCCGCCTTCCAGCGTGTCGTTGCCGTCGCCGCCGTCCAGCGTGTCGTTGCCGTCCCCGCCGTCCAGCCAGTCGGAGCCGTCCTGGCCCACCAGCACGTCTGCCTCCGACTGGCCCGACAGGCTGTCGTCGCCGCCGCCGCCGGTCATCGTGTCATTGCCCGCGCCGCCCAGCAGCTCGTCGCTGCCCAGCCCGGCCAGGATCAGGTCATCCGCCGCACCGCCATCCAGGACGTCGTCGCCGCCGCGCCCGACCAGCGTGTCACTGCCGCCGCCGCCCTCCAGCCTGTCGGCGCTTTCGCCGCCGACCAGCGTGTCGACACCGTCACCGCCCAGCACCCGCCCGGCCGTCACGCCGGGGCCCGCGTTCTCGAAGAAATCCGGCCCGCCGCCCAGGTCGATATCGCCCAGGATCGTGCCCGCGTTGACCACCGTATCCCCGGCGCCGTTGCCGGTGCGGATCAGCTCTCCGGTCCCGTCGCGGTCGGTGATCGTGCCGCGGTTGATCAGCACCGCCGGCCCGGCCGAGCGCATGTCGACATGGGTCACCAGGATCTCGCCCGAGTTGACCAGCCGGCTGGACCCGGTGCCGCTCATGGCCAGGCCCGCGCCTTCCATCAGCCCGGTGTTGGTGATCGAGATCCCCGCGATGGCGCCGTCGAACACCAGGTCCGCGTCCCGCGCCGTCAGGGTGCCCGCGTTGAACAGGGTGATGGTCTTGTCCCCGGCGCTGTCGATGTCGATCACCTCGCCGTCATTGGCCAGGATCGTGCCGTAGTTCAGGATCTCGACCGTGCCCGCGCCGCCGGAGAGATTGATCGCATCGCCGGTGAAACTGCTCAGCATGCCGAAATTGGCGATCCGCACGTTGTCGGCCAGCACCTCGACCCCGTTGTCGTCGGCCCAGACATAGCCGTAGACAAAGAGGCTGGTGATCAGCGGCCCCGCCATCAGTTCGAAGCCGTCGCCGTTGGCGGTGTAGATGTCGTTGTAGTCCCGCAGCACCACGTTGGCGCCATTGGCGACGAAAACGGTGGTGGAGGAGCTGGACTGATAGGTGGTGGTCATGGCTGGCATCCTCCGGGACAGCCCGCGGCCGCCTCTTCATCTTGGTTAACAATCTCGCCTCCCGGGCTTAACAAACCGTGAACATCGCCCGGGCGCGCCCCGGGACGGATCGGGAACAGGCCGCGCCCGGCGCGGCGCGGAAAAGCTTTCCCTTTCCTTTCAGAGAGTTCGACAAGTTTACCCAAACTGTCCGAATTCCCTCCGCCGCGCGGGCGGTGGCGGGTAGACCTGCGGCACGCCCCGCGGGGCCCGCGCCCGATTCTGCACCCGGTGCAGGCGGGGCGGCCGGGGGGGCGACGGGCTCTTTGGCGGCGAAGGGCCGGACTGGCTGCGCGGCGGGGCAGGGGACGACACCCTGTCGGGCGGCGCCGGCGACGACTGGATGGTGGGCAGCGGCGCCGACACGCTGGCGATCCGCAACAGCGGCCTGCTGCCGATCCTGCTGACCGACGCGGATTTCCTGCTCTAGACCCCGATCATCCGCCTGAGCGCCCCCCGGCGGCGCCAGCGCAGGTCCGCCTCCAGCAGCGGCTCCAGCAGCCCGGCGATCGCCCTGTCCCAGTCCTCGACCGGGGCCGAGGCGGCGGGTTTCGCGCGCGAAACATCGCCCGGCCCTGCACCGGCCCGGGCCGCGCCCAGGGCCAGCCCGTCATACAGCGCCGCCAGGTCCTCCGGCGCGTCCAGCCGCGTCGGCCCGGCCTTCATCCGCGCCCAGTAGGGATCGAGCGAGGTCCAGCCCGGCTCGGCCAGCAGCCGCTCCGCCACCTCCGCGGGCAGCGCCTCCATCATCCGGGCCATGTCCTCCTGCAGGCGCGGCCAGACGGTTTGCACGAAGCGCGGCAGGAAGGCCCAGAGTTTCTGCGAGGGCGCGAAATCGCACCAGCGCTGCACGACGAATTCCACCGCGCTGTCATGCGGGGTCGGGCGAAAGCGGCGGTTGCGCAGCAGGAACCCGGTCAGCGCCGGCGGCGGGGCGCGGTTCACCTGCCCCCCCGGGGTCAGCGGCAGGCCATAGCGCGCGGCAAAGCCCGCCACCACGTCGCCCCGGGCGCTGTCCACCGCCAGCCGCACCCCCGGCTGCGCCGCCCAGGCCGCCACATGCGGCCCGACGTCGTAGCGCGCCCGCTCCAGCCAGCGTTCCACCTGGCGGTTGTGAAAGAAGCCGGTGTGCCAGATCCCCCATTGCCAGTAGGCGGCGTTCAGCCAGTCCAGCGGCGGGCGCACGAAAACCACCGCGTCCAGCAGGTCGATCCCCGCGGCGCGGGCCAGCTCCGGGGCGCGCACCGCATGGGCGATCCAGCCCTCGCTGGACAGGATCGGCACATGGCCGCGGGCATTCTCGGCGGCGATGGCCGCGCCCACCGCCGCCCAGTAGGCGCCCGGATCGTCCTGCCGCGCGACATTGGGCCAGCAGGCATAGCCATGCACCGCGTGGCGCATCATCACCGAAAGCCGCCGCCCCGAGACCGGCCCCAGCCCCGCCTCGCCCTGCCGCCCGGCCAGGTAGAGATGCCGCCTGCCCTCGGCCCCGCGCAGGACCGGCGTGGCGCTCAGCGCCCGCTGCAGCGCCGAGCTGCCGCATTTCGGTGCCCCGATGTGCAGGATCGCCCGCACCGGGGCCGCGCCGGGCTCCGTCCCCATCCCATGTCCTCGTCCAGGCCTCTGACCGCGCTGCTTCTGCCACGGAATGCGGCGCTCCGCCACTCTCCGCCGCCTGCCCTTGGCAGGCTGCGCCGCTTGCTATAGCCACGCGCCAAATTCCCCGCACCGGGCCGCCCATGATCCTTGTCGATATCACCACCAGCTACAATTTCCGCCACTGGAAGGCGATGGGGCTTCTGAGGGTCGAACAGGAGGTGATCCGCGCCTTCCGCAGCGCCTATGGCGAGGCGGTCACCTTTGGCATCTACCATCCCGTCCTGGGCGGCTACTACCGGGTCCCGCCCGGGGAAATCGACGCGCTGCTCTCGGCACGGGCCTGGAAAGTGCCGGCACGGGACCGGGTGGCGATGTCGCCCTCGCGCTGGCGGCGCCACCTGCGGCGGCTGCGGCTGGCGCGCGACATCCGCCGCGCGATCCGGAGCTTTCCCGGCAGCGATCCCGCCACCGAGATCCGCCGCGACGCGGCCATCGCCGGCGCGCTCTCCTGCGTCAGCCTCGAGGAATATTCCAGCCTGCGCCGCTGGCTGGGCCGGGCCGAGCGGCTGGCACCGAAACTGGGCCCCTGGATGTCGCGCACCGACATGGTCAACCACCAGCTGCACCACGGCCAGCTCGACGCGCAGGCCGAGGCCCGCTTTGCCCCGGACAACGCCATCGCCCCGGAAGAGGTGACACAGTACCTCTCGGTCGGCGGTTTCTGGTCGGACAACCGCTATGAATACGCCTACCATGCCCGCAAGGCGCATGGCTGGACGGTGCATTACCTGATCTACGACCTGATCCCGGTGCTCTGGCGGCACCTGACCGAACCCACCACCAAGGAAACCTTTCCGCTGGCGCTGCACTGGGTGCTCTGGGGGGTCGACCAGGTCTGGACCATCTCCGACACCACCCGGCAGGACCTGCTGGCCCATATCGACGACCACGGCTACCCGCCGCTGCCCGACCGCTGGGTGACGCCGGTGCTGCTGGGGGCCGACAGCGCCTCGGACGAGGCCACGCCAGAGGTCACCCGGGGCACGCTGGCGCGGCACGATCTCGACGCAGGCGGCTTTGTGCTGATGGTGGGCACGCTGGAACCGCGCAAGAACCACGAGTTCGCCTACCGGCTCTGGCGCGAGCTGCACAAGCGCCACCCGGGCGCGGTGTTGCCGCTGGTCTTCGTCGGCCAGCCCGGCTGGAACATGGAAGGTTTCACCGAGATGCTGGCCGAGGACGTGGGCCTGCCGCACCGGGCGATCCGCATCCTGACCGATGTCGACGACGAGGCGCTTGGCGTGCTCTACGAGACCTGCCGCTTCACGCTCTACCCCTCGCATTACGAGGGCTGGGGCCTGCCGGTGGTCGAAAGCCTCAACCACGGCAAACCCTGCCTGACCTCGGACGCGCCCTCGATCGTCGAGGCGGCACAGGGGGCGGCGGACACGCTGCCGCTGATGGACGGCGAGGCCTGGATGGCGCGCGCCCTTGCGCTGATGACCGACGCCGACACCTATGCCGGGGCCCTGGCCCGGGCCGAGGCCTTCGGCGGCTACAGCTGGGAAGAGTTCCGCGCCAACCTGCTGGCCGATTTCGAGGCCTTTCTGCAGGACGGCGCGGTCGAAAGCCGCGCCGGCTGACCCGGACCGCACCGTCGCCAGAGGGCCAGCCCCCCGGACCGCACCACCACCGGGGGGCCAGCCCCCCGGACCCCCCGGGGTATTTTTACCAAGAAGAAACACGAAGGCGTGACGCCCCTGGCTGCTTCCTTGCAGACATCCCCCGGGAGGCGCCGAAGGCGGGTGGCATGACGCCCCCCTCTGTCGTGCAAGACGTCCCCATGCGCGGCGGATCTCCGACCGGGGCGGCGTGGCACAGTTGGCACATTGCATTCCGGTCCCGAACGGGGCGATACACCGCCCGAACCGCGCATTCCGGCCAACGAGAGCTCTGCCCCCGTGAAGATCGTCACGCTTTCGACCTATCCCGTCAGTTCTCCGTTCCACGGCGGCCAGCGCCGGCTGGAGGCGGTGACCCGCGTGCTGCGCGGGGCCGGCCACGAGGTCCGGGCCATGCCCTTCTTCTTTGGGCCGCATTACCCGCAGCATGACGCCGAGGAGGCGCTGACCGCGCTGCCGGTGGAGCTGCATGCCGACCTGGCGCGGGCAGGGCTGCGCGAGGACCTGCACATGCATTCTCTGCTGCGCCCCGGCCTGCCCGCCTTCGAAGCGGCGCGCCACCGGCTGGCAGAGATCCGCCCCGACGTGCTGCATTTCGAACAGCCCTGGCTGATGCCGCTGCTCGACGCCCTGACCGAGGGGCTGCCACGGCGTCCCGCCGTCGTCTACGGGTCGCAGAACATCGAGAGCGTGCTGGCGCCCGAGCGCTACCGCGCCGAGACCGAGACGCTGGAACGGCAGGCGGTGGAACGCGCCGACCTGGTGCTGGCGGTCAGCGCCGCGGATGCCGCGGTGCTGGAGGGCTGGCGCGCGCCGGGCCGGGAGACACCCGTCATCGTGGCGCCCAACGGCTGCTGGCCGCCGGTGCTGGACAGATCCGTGCCGCGTCCCATCGCCGAGGACTACCTGATGCTGGCCGGCAGCGGCCATGCGCCCAATGCCGAGGGCTACTGGGACGTGATCGGCCGCATCCCCGGCTGCATCCCGCCCGACGCCCGCCTGGCCGTGGTGGGCGGGGTCGGCGATCTCTTGCAGGCCGATGCCCGCCACCGTCATTTCCGCCGTCTCAACGACCACCTGGTGCGCATCACCGGCCGGGTCGAGGAGGACGAGCTGCAGGCGCTGCTGGCCCATGCCAGGGGCATCTGCCTGCCGATCAATTCCGGCGGCGGCACCAACCTCAAGACCGCCGAGGCGCTGTTGACGCTGAAGCCGGTGATCGCCATGCGCACCGCCTTTCGCGGCTTCGAAGAGGCCATGAGCCTGGGCGGCGTCCATGTCGCCGCGACCGAGACCGAGTTCCGCGCCCATGTGCGCGCGCTTTTTGCCGGCACGCTGACCGGCAGCCGCGCGCCCGGGGACGTGGCGCGCTACACATGGGAGGCGGTGCTGGACGCGCTGCCCCCGGCCTATGCCCGCCTCGGCGCGGCCTGACCCAGGAGACCCCGCATGGATCGCACCGACCCGGACCCCAAGGCCCCCGTCGACGCCGCACTGATCGAGGCCACCTACCGGTTCTACCTCGGCCGCAGCGCCCACCCCGAGACCGCCCAGTCGCTGATCGAGCGCCAGCTGCCGCTGCGGCGGCTGGAAAACAACATGCTGAACTCGCGCGAGTACTGGAAGAAGGGCCCGGTGCTGGCGACCCATCGGCGCGGGCCCTGGGACGGGTCGATCCTGGTGGTGGAACCGGCGCGGATCCTGTTCTGCCCGATCGCCAAGGTGGCCAATACCTCGGTCAAGGACTGGGCGCTGCGGCTTTCGGGGCATGCGGTCGACAAGCCGGTGCACACGCTGCTGGACAGCGGCAAGGTGCGGCTGCAGGCGCGCTACCGCTCCGAGCGGGAGTTCGACGCCATCATGCGCGACCCGGACTGGGCGCGGGTGGCGATCCTGCGCGATCCGGTCGACCGGCTGATCAGCTGCTACTGGGACAAGTTCGTGCGCAACCGCCGGGTGGCCTCGGTGCTGCATCACACCACGCCGGTCTACCGCTTCCTGCTGGGCTGCGAGGAGATCACCGAGGCGCAGGTCGAGGAGGGGATCACCTTCCGCCAGTTCTGCCATTACATCAACCTCGCCCCGCGCGAGCAGATGGACCCGCACTGGGCGCCGCAGTCGCGCTACCTGGAAACCTGCCGCTGGGACCACCTGTTCCGGATCGAGGACATCGACGCCTTTGAACGCTTCGTGCTGGACCGTTGCCCGAAGGCGCTGCGCCGCGAACGGCTGGGCATGCAGAACGTCGCGCCCCGCCACGAGGGCACGGTGGACGAGGCACTGGCGGATGTGCCCCCCGCGAAACTGGACAGGTTCCGGAACCTGCCCAACGCGGTCCTGCTGACGCCCGACATCGAGGATTTCATCCGCGACTACTTTGCCCTGGATTACGTTCTGCTGGACCGCTGCGCGCGCTGACGGAGGGCCGCGCGGGGGGGGCATGAGAGGGTGGCAGGAATGCCTGCCGATAATCTATGTTATGTAATATACAGACCTCAGCAGGGGACCGGGGCCACGATCCGGCCCGGCGGCAGGGGTTTCGATCCGTCGTGGCATGACAGGCGCCCCGGCCCGTCGCGCCAGAAGAAATTCGGGTCCAGGTGGCAGGTTGCCCAGTCGTTGCAGCGCCGCAGGGCGAAATGCACATGCGGGCTCTTGCCGATGCTGGGCCGGTTGGCCCTCTGAACATGGCCGACAACCTGCCCGGCCGTCACCGCCTGTCCCGGGCGGAGGCCCTGCAGCGGCACGATATGCACCATCTCGACAAAGATCTGCTGCGGCGCCAGGCCGGGGCGCGGCCGTACCGAGGCCCCCGAGGTGATCGCCACGACACCGCCGTAGACCGCGTTGTCCTGTTCGACGAACCGCACCCGCCCGTCGAGCGGGGCGATCACCGGCGACCCGGCGCGCTTGCAGAAATCCATGCCCTCGTGGCTGGTGATGGTCCGGTCCGGCTCGATGACCCGATAGGGCGCGCCATCCCGGAACCGCGTCTTGCCGTAATCCAGGCAGAGGCCGGCCTTGCGCCGGGGCCCGCGTTTCGCCCCCAGCACCAGCGGCTTGCCCGCCTGGTCCAGCAGGGGCTGCCCCTGCGCCAGGGCCGGAGGGGACAAGGACAGGCAGAGCGCAAGGACCCCCGGCAGGCAGGCTGACAGCAGTGCGGCGGATCTGTACGGCATGGGTCCCTCCCTTTCCGACCATCCTTGCAAACCCGCGCAGGGATGCAAGGCCCGCGATCTCACACCAGCACCATCCCCGCGTCCACCTCTGCCCCCAAAAACACCACCCGCAGGCCCGCGTCCTCGAAGACGGCGTCGCTCTCCACCGTGGTCACATGCGTCATGGCCTCGGCCACGTCGGCATAGCCGAAACCCGTGAGGTCGATCACGTCCCAGGGTTCGAGGTCGCTCACCGTCTTCGCCCCCGGCCCCGCCGGGTCAAAGACGAATGTGTCCGCCCACATGCCCCCCGACAGCATGTCGTCGCCCGCGCCGGGGCGCAGCACGTCGTCCGGGCCGAACCCCGCCATGTAGGCGGCCAGGTCCGGGGCCGTGCCGGCCACGAACTCGGGGGAATTCACGAAACGCTCCACCAGCGTCTCGCGGCTCATGCCGCCTGCCAGCTGCGACGACCAGGCCGCGAAACCGCCCGGGTCCGGGGCGCGGTCCAGCACGTTGCGGTAAAGCAGGGTGATGAACTCTGCGTCCGTGGTGGCGCCATAGGTCGACTGGAACTCGGGCGAGGCCATGAACTGCGCCACCACCGCCGGGTAGGGCTGGCCGCCCGCCAGCGCCGCGACCCAGCCGGTCAGCCCGCCCGCGTCCGGCTCGCGGTCGAAGATGCCGCGATACAGCCTGTAGACATCGTCCACCTGGTCGGTCGGGTCGCGGGCGATGTCAAAGGCCTCCTGCGCGGCGGCGCTGCGGAGCTGGTGTTCGGGGCTTTCGGCGAACAGCAGCACCAGGCGTTCGCGGCTCATGCCGCCGTCGAGACTGGCCAGCCAGGAGGCCAGCCCGGCCTCATCCGGGGCGCGCGTCAGCACGTTGGTGTAGAGCAGGGTGACGAACTCTGCATCCGTGGTGTTGCCATAGGTGGCCTGGAACTCGGGCGAGGCCATGAAGCCGGTCACCACCTCCTCGGGCGTGCGGGCCCCCGTGGCCAGCCGCGCGACCCAGGCCTGGTGGCCGTTCACATCCGGTTCGCGCCCGAAGACCGCGGCATAAAGCCGGTAGACCTGGGCCGAGACATCGGTGCCGTAAAGCCCGCGCCCCTCACCCAGGATCACGTCGTCGCCGCCCAGCCCCGACAGCGTCACCGCGCCCTCGGCGCCCTGCAGCAGGTCATTGCCCGGGGTGCCGCCCCCTGCCCCGCCGTAAAGCGCGCCCAGGGCCACCTCGCCATCGGCAAAGCGCACCCGCTCGACGCCCGACAGGGTCAGCACCATGCCCGGCGCGCTCAGCACCGGCGCCGCGGCCGTGCCGCCCACCGTCACCGCGCCGCGCGCCTGGTCCACCAGCACCGTGTCGGTGCCCGCGCCGCCCTCCAGCGTGTCGTTTCCGCCGCCGCCGCTCAACGTGTCGTCGCCGGCGCCGCCCGCGATGTGATCGTCCCCACCCTGCCCCGCCAGCATCTCATTGCCGCTGCCCCCCGACAGGTCGAGATCCACGAAACCGCCGGTGGCGGCGAAATTCTGCGTCACCAGCACGCTGGGCCAGGTGCCCGAGCCCTCGTAGGTCAGCGGCCCCAGGGCGATGCCGATGCCGACCACCACCAGGTCGGGGTCCATCAGGTTGGCGTAATGGCCGGGGCTGTTCATCAGGTTGGCGTGCAGCTGCGCCACCTCGTCGTAATAGCTGTCCGAGCCGGAGACCGAGACCGCGGCGATGTTCTCGGCGCTGCGCCAGCTGCCGGACAGATCCATGCCCGCGGCCAGCATCCGCTGGGTGGCACTGCTGCCCCCGGCCCCGGTGTGGCTGAAGACATCCGCCGCCACCATCCAGTCGCTGTGCGCCTGGGCCGAGGTATTGAGGTTCAGCTCCAGCACCAGCGGCGCCAGGCCAAGCGCCGCGCGGTCGGCGTTGATCAGATCCAGCATGTAGCGTTCGAGATCGCTGGCGACGGTTGTCATGTGCTGCCCCCTGGCTGTTTCGCGCGCGAAACATGGCGTCCCGATCGCGGCATCCCCGGGGCGGAATTGCGCAGGGCGCGCGGGAATTCAACCGCATTTGACCCATCCGCCCTGTCGAGGACCGGCCCGGGCTGCTAGCGTCGCCAGAACAGGCAGACCGCAGGGGAACGGGACATGACACTGACCGCCGTCAATCAGAATTCGACCCTTCTGGCGCACCTGGCCTCGGTCGAAGTCAAGGATTCCGGCGTGCATATCGGCGGCGGGATCTACCTGTCCGACAACCATGACCCCCACCCCGGCGGCACCTACACGGCGGTGCCACGGCAAGGCCTCGCCGACCCGGCCGAGGCCCATACGACCACGGAGATCGACTTTACCCTGCCCGCGGGGGAAGACCCCTGGACCGACTACCGCGACCCCAACCCCGACGGCATCGATTTCATCAAGGTCGGGTTCGACGCCAGCCTGCATGTCGGCGCGCGCCTGTCCGGCGGGGATTTCTACGACGGTCCGGCGGTGCCGCTGCTGATCGCGGCGGACCCCGATGACCTCTCGGGCCCCGTGACCGTCACCGGCTATCCCGACGACCCCGCCTATGGCGGCGCCCTCTACCAGACCTCGGGCGCGCTCCTGGGCTATGCCACCCAGACCGTCAACGGCGACACCGGCGGCTATTTCACCATCGACACGCCCGACGTGGTCGGCGGCATGAGCGGCGGCGGCAATTTCCTCGACTACGACGCCGATGGCGACGGCACCGCCGAGACCTACCTGATCGGCCTGACCTCGCGCGGGGTCAGGGTGACGACCCCGGGGCCCTCCTTCGGCGACATCCGCCTGCAGTCGACCGCCCTGATGACCTTCTACGACGACCTGGCCGCCCACCTGCAGGCGCTGACCGGCCCCGCGGCCCGCGACGCGGAGGATTTCCCGCGCATGGTGCTGCTCTCGGGACAGACGCCGGGCTCTGCCTTCACCACCCTGCAGGGGGAATTCTTTCACGAGGATCTCTACGGCGGGCCGAACGACGACAGCCTCATGGGCGCGGGCGGCAACGACATGCTGCTGGGCCGGGACGGGGACGACAGCCTGCAGGGCGGAACCGGCGACGACACGCTCGACGGCGGCGATGGCAGCGACAGCCTGACCGGCGGGATCGGCGACGACGTGCTGATCGGCGGCCCCGGCGCGGAAACCCTGGACGGGTCCCCGGGGGGACGCGACACGATCTCTTATGCGCAGGCCACGGGCAACATGATCCTCCGGCTCTGGAACAACACGGTGTCGGGCGATCCGCTGGCCCAGGGCGATACCATCCTGAACTTCGAGAATGCCGAAACCGGCGCGGGCGACGACCAGGTCTTTGGCAATTTCATGGACAATACGCTGGCCGGCAACGGCGGCGCCGACACGATCTACGGCTACGGCGGGGCGGATCTCCTGCTGGGCGGGGCGGGACGCGACCGTCTCAGTGGCGACCAGGGCGACGACAGCCTATTGGGTGGCGAGGGGGATGACTGGCTGCTCGGGGGCGGCGGCAACGACACGCTTTACGGCGGCACGGGCAGCGACAGCCTGATCGGCGGGTTCGGCGACGACCGTCTGATCGGCGGCCCCGGCGCGGAAAGCCTGGACGGATCCCCGGTCGACAGCGACACGATCGACTATGCGCAGGCCACAAGCAGCGTGACCCTCCGGCTCTGGAACAACACGGTGTCAGGCGATCCGCTGGCCCAGGGCGATAGGATCCGGAATTTCGAGAATGCCGAAACCGGCGCGGGCGACGACCTGATCGCCGGCAATCACCGGGACAACAGGCTGACCGGCAACGGCGGCAACGACACGCTCTTCGGCTACGACGGGGCGGATGTCCTGCAAGGCGGGGCCGGCAGCGACGTGCTGCGGGGCGGCGAGGGCATGGACCATCTGTCGGGCGGCGCAGACCGGGATTTCCTGACCGGCGGGGCGGATGCGGATGTCTTCGTCTTTGCCTCGGCCGCGGATGCGGGTCTTGGCGCCGCGCGGGACCAGATCATGGATTTCCAGCCCGGGCTGGACCTGGTCGATGTCTCGGCCCTGGCCGGTTTCGGGTTCCGGGGCACGGCGGGGTTCACCGCCAGCGGCCCCGCCGAGCTGCGGCTGATGGAAACGCCCTCGGGGTCGACCATCGTGCAGATGGACCTGGACGGCGACGGCACGCCGGATGCCGAGATCCGGCTGGCGGATGTCACCGGCCTGGCGGCGGCGGATTTCGGGCTCTGACCGCGCCCGGGACTGTTTCGCGCGCGAAACAGTCCCGTTCAGGCCAGTTTGGGCCCGCCTCAGGCCAGCTCGATCATGCCCGCGTCGATCTGCGCCAGGTCGGTGTCGAGGAAGACCAGGGTTTCGCCCGCCGCCTCCAGCACCACGTCGTCGCCCTGCTGGGTCATCGCCGCCAGCAGCTGCTCCGCCGCCATGCCGAAGCCCTCGAAGACCAGCACGTCCCAGGGCTCCAGGTCGGTCACGGTGACGGGGCCATCCGCGCCATCGGCGGCAAAGACGAAGCGGTCGGCATAAAGCCCGCCCGACAGCAGGTCCGCCCCGCCATCGGCGCGCAGCACGTCGTCCTCTCCGCGCGCCGCCATCCAGGCCGCCAGCGCCGGGGTGGTCGTGGCCACGAATTCCGGCGAGGCCAGAAAGAACATCACCAGCTTGACCCGGCTCATGCCGTCTTCCAGCCGCGCCACCCAGCCCGCCAGCCCCTCCGGGTCGGGCATGCGCTTGAGCACGTTTTCATAAAGCAGGGTGACAAAGGCGGTGTCGTCGGTGGCCGCGCCATAGGTCTCGGTGAACTCGGGCGCGCCCATGAAGCCGCTCACCACCTGCTCGAAGCTGCGCGTGCCCGCCGCCAGCGCGCCGGTCCATCCCTCGAAGCCGCCCGGATCCGGGTCGCGGTCGAAGATCGCGTGGTAGAGCCGGAACATGTCATCGGCCCAGGAGGTCACGTCACGCGCCGTGTCATAGGCGGCCTGCGCGGTGGCGGTGGCGGCCTGGTGCTCGGGGCTTTCGGCGAACAGCAGCACCACCCGCGCCCGGGTCATGCCGCCTTCCAGCGCCGCCAGCCAGGAGGCCAGCCCGCTGGCGTCGGGGGCGCGGTGCAGCACGTTGGCATAAAGCAGGGTCAGAAAGGCCTCGTCCGTTGTCTCGCCATAGGTCGCGGCGAATTCCGGCGCGGCGATGAAGGCCCCGGCCACCCCGTCCAGCCCCATCTGGCCCAGGGTCAGCCGCTGCACCCAGACCTGGTGCCCGCCGACATCCGGCTGCCGCCCGAAGACCGCCAGGTACAGCCGGTAGACCTGGGCCGAGATCTCGGTGTGATAGAGCCCCGCGCCGCCGCCCTGCAACACGTCACCGCCCGGCCCGCCGGAAAGGTCATCCGCCCCCCCTGCCCCGGTCACCAGGTCGCGCCCGCGCCCCGCGCGCAGCACATTGGCCCCTGCCCCGCCGGTCAGCACGTCGTCGCCATCGCCCGAGACCGCGTTTTCGATCCCGCCGGTGATCCCGGCCCAGGGCCTGCCCGCCACCGCGAGCGTCGCGGTTTCGTCCAGGTCGATCGTGACCGGATCGGCCAGGGCAGCGGCATTGATCCAGTCGCTGCCGCCATTGCCGTCATGGGCCTGCGCCCGGTCCGGATCGGCGGCCAGCAGCGCCGGGAAATCATCGGTGAAGGTCCAGATGTCATCGGCGCCTTCGGGACGGCCGAGGAATTCCAGCGCGATCCCCTTCAGCGTGCCCAGGTTACCGCCCGCCCCGTCGCTGACCCGCACCGTCCAGGTGCCCTCGCTGGACAGGCCGCGCAGGGCGGCGACGCCGAAGGTCCAGTCGCCCGAAAGCGCGCTGCTGCCGCCATCGCCATCGGCCAGCACCACCTCGCTGCCATCGGGCGCCACCAGCACCAGCGTCAGGTCCGAGGCATAGGAATGGGTGATCTCGACGGTGACGTAGACATGTTCGATCACCATGCCCTCGTCGACGGTGATGCTCAGCCGGGCATCGGCGAAATCGAAGATCGGGCGCGACTGCTCCTGCGAGAAACGGGCGCGCACCAGGCTGGTTTCCGTCGCCGCCACGCCACCGCGCATCTCCAGCCAGTGTTCGGCCATGCGCACGGCGGCAAAGGCATCGACCAGGCCAAAGCCGTAACTGGGGCTGAAGCTGAGACCACCGCCGTTCCAGCTGCCGCCATAGGCGCGCCACTCCCCCGCCTCCCAGCCCTCGGCCGGGCCGCCATAGGCGGATCCGGTCTGGGACGCGCTCTGCGCCAGGATCTCCTGCACGTCGCGGTAGCCCAGCCCCGGCTCGGTCTCCAGCATCAGCGCCACCACGCCCGCGACCACCGGCGTCGCCGCCGAGGTGCCGCCGAAACTGCTGGTCCAGGCGCCCGGGTCATAGCCCGCGCTGCCGGTGACATCGGTGGTCAGGCTGGCGGCCGGCCCCGAGATCAGCAGGTTGGCGCCGAAGTTCGAGTAATCCATCACCATCCCGTCACGGCCGACCGCCCCCACCACGATCACCGTGTGCAGCACGTTGTGCCCCTCGCCCTGGGCATTGCCCAGGATGCCGTAACCGGCCAGCACCGGGTCGTTGGCCTCGTTGCCCGCCGCCTTGACGAAGACCGTGCCCAGACCGCCGCGGCCCTCGGTCACGGCGCGGGCCATGCCGCGCGCCTCCTGCCAGGCATAGCTGCCGGGATCGCCCACGTCCCAGTCATCCGAGAACTCGGGCGTGACGCCGTAGCTCTGGTTGACCACGTCGAAGACCCGCCCCCAGGCCAGGGCATCCTCGATCACCGCGTCGCTCCGGGTCTGGATGTCGTTGAGATAATCCACCGAGGTCAGCCGCGCGCCCCAGGCCAGGCCGATCACGCCGACCCCGTTTCGCGCCGCGCCCACCAGCCCCGCCACCGAGGTGCCGTGGCCGTCCGCGCCGCTGTTGTGGCGACCGTCATCGCTGCCCAGGCCGGCATAGTGCAGGCTGGCGTCGTAATTGGCCGCAAGGTCCACATGGGCCTGGTCCATGCCGTCGTCGTAGATGGCGACATGGATGCCGGCGCCGCTGACCTCCTGCCAGACCGTCTCGATGTCGCCGATGAGGTCGAAATGCCATTGCTGCGCGTAGCGCGGATCGGTGATGGTGACCATGTGCCCTGACAACCACTTGAAAAACCCGGGCGCGCGCCCCCCCCGGCGGCCCCTGTCAAAGTAGTGATCCAGAACCGGCCTCGCGGTCAACGGGACCCGCGGGCGCAGCCCCGCTTTGCGCACCGCCCCGCCGCCCGCTAGAAGGGCGCGCACCAGCTGCGAGTCCCGTGATGCCCCCTGCCCCGCCCCCCGATCCGTCTGCCGGTCCTGCCCCCGGTCTCCCCCCGGTCACCATCCTGCTGGCCAGCTACCAGGGCGCGGCGCACCTGGGCGCGCAGCTGGAGAGCCTCCGGGCGCAGGATCACCCCGGCTGGGCGCTCTGGGTCTCGGACGACGGATCGACCGATGGCACGCGGGAAATCGTCGAGCGGTTCCGACGCGAAACCCCCGGCCACGAGATCCGCCTGGTCGAGGGGCCGCGCCGGGGGGCGGCGGCGAATTTCCTGTCGCTGATCTGCCACCCCGAGCTGCCCGCCACCCATGTGGCGATCGCCGACCAGGACGATGTCTGGTATCCGCACAAGCTGTCCCATGCGCTGATGGCCCTGTCCCGCCATGACGGCCCGGCGGTCTACAGCGCCCAGAGCCGCCACGTCGACGGCGCGGGCCGGGGGCTGGGGCTCAGCCGGGTGCATTCCGGCGCGCCCTCCTTCGGCAACGCGCTGGTGCAGAACCGGGTGGCGGGCCATTGCGCGGTGCTGACCCCGCAGGCGCTGGCACTGGTGCGCGCGGCGGGCGTGGTCGACGTGCCCTTTCACGACTGGTGGCTCTACCTGCTGATCTCGGGCGCTGGCGGCACGGTCACGGTCTCTCCGGAAGTGGTGCTGGACTACCGCCAGCATGGCGAGAACGTGCTGGGCGCCCATCGCGGGCTGCTGGCGGGGCTGGCGCGCGCCGCGATGGTGCTGGGGCCGACCTATGCCCGCTGGCAGGCCGCGAACCGCGCCGCGCTGAGCCGCGCCCGCCCGCTGCTGACGGCAGAGGCCCGCGCCCTGCTCGACGCGCTCGACACCGCCCCGCCCCGGGGAATCGGGCGCGCCCGGCTGCACGCCCGGCTGGGCCTGACCCGGGACCGCCCCGGCGCCACCAGCTTTCTGCGGCTGGCCGCGCTGCTGGGACGGGTGTAGGGGGGCGCCGTGCACCGGCGCCTTTTGGGGCCGAATGCCACTGCGGTGTTTCGCGCGCGAAACGGGCCCTAGATGGCGGCGGCGCGTTCCATGTTGTCCTCGTGGTGCGCGATGGCCTCTTCGAGATCCTCGTAGTAGTAGGCCTGCCCCTCGTCCAGCACGAGACCGGCATCGCACAGGAGCCGGATCTGCGGCATGGAATGGCTGCAGACCACCGCCCCGGCCTTGCGCAGCCGCGCCTTGAACAGCCGGTCCGAGCGTTCGCGGAAGGCCGCGTCGCCCACCGCCGTGATCTCGTCCACGAGGTAGGTGTCGAAGGAGATCCCCATCGAGACGCCGAAGGCCAGCCGCGAGCGCATCCCCGAGGAATAGCTGCGCAGGGGCAGACGGAAATGCATCCCCAGCCCGGCGAATTCCTCGACGAACTGCGCCAGCTCGTCGGTGTCCACGCCGTAGATGCGGGCGATGAAACGGCAGTTCTGCTGCCCGGTCAGGTCCGGGTGGAACGAGCCGGCAAAGCCCACCGGCCAGGACACCAGCCCGGTGGTCTCGATCCGGCCCTCGGTGGGGTCCGTCGCCCCCGAGATCATCCGCAGGAGCGTCGATTTCCCCGCCCCGTTGCGCCCCAGCAGCCCCACCGACCGCCCCGAGGGGATGACCAGGTTCATGTTCTCGACCACCGTCTTTTCACGGCCCTCGGTGACATAGCGCTTGGAGACATTGTCGAAGCGGATCATCTTACCTTGCCCGCGCAGCTTGATCCGAAAACCGGTTTCCACTTTTCGGGCTGCGCTCGGGGGCCCGCGCAGCTTGATCCGAAAACCGGTTTCCACTTTTCGGGCTGCGCTCGGGGGCCCGCGCAGCTTGATCCAAAAACCGGTTTCCGCTTTTCGGGCTGCGCTCGGGGGCGCGCCCCGGCTGGTCCGAAAAGCGCGTCACGGGCCCCGGACCGGGTCTCACCGCCGGTCCTTGAGCGCATAGACCACCAGCACCAGCGTCGACCAGACCAGGAAGATGAAGAGCGCCGCCAGCCCCAGCAGCACCGGCCGTTCCGGGTAGCGCGAGCTTTCCGCCAGCGTCGGCCGGACGTAGGCGGCCAGGTAGCGGCTCTGCCGGCGCGACTCGGCCTGGGCGGCGTCATAGGTGGCCAGCGCCGTGGTATAGCTTTTCTCGGCGAACTCGCGGTCCACCACCAGGCGTTCGTATTCGCCGAAGAGATTGGCATAGACATCCGCCCCGCCCTCGGCGCCGCCCGCAAGGCCCAGCTTGCGGCGCTCGGCCTCGATGCGGTCGCGGATCACCTCGATGCGGCGCTGCGCCTGGGTCACGCGCGGGTCGTCCTCGCGGGTCGAGGTGGCCAGGAGGTCGAACTCGATCAGCGCCTCGGCCAGCTGCGCCTCCAGCGTGCCCAGCAGCCCGGCCTGGGTCTGCAGGTCGACCGAGGGGTCGACCAGCTGGTTGGCGTTGCGGAATTTCGTCACCGCCTCGCGCGCGGTCTTGAGCCGGTCCAGCGCCTCGTTCAGATCCTCGCGGGCATAGCGGATCGCATCCTCGCGGGCGATGGCGGAGAGCGCGTTGATCATCTCCGAGGAATGTTCGAACAGCGTCTGCGCCAGCAGCTGCGCATCCTCGGCGGTAAAGGCCAGGGCGCGGACCTCGATCAGCCCGGCGCCGTCGTCGTAGTAGATCTTGACCATGCGGTTCCAGTGCTCGACCAGGTCCTCGATCGTGCCGTCGTTGTCAAAGGCGAAGACCGGGTCGCCCGTGGGTTTCGACCAGATCGCGCGCAGATCGATCTCGGCGTCGATGTCCTCGACCAGCTTCTGGCTCTGCAGGAATTCATAGAGGATGTCGGTGTCCGACGACGACGACCCCGAGATGCCGGGAATCCCCAGGAGCCCCTCGAGCGGCGAGCCCGCCTCCTCGGTGCGGACGGAAAAGGCCACGGTGGAGGCATATTGATCGGCGGCCTTGAGCCAGAGGTAGCCCGCCACCAGCAGCACCGGCAGCAACACGCCCAGCAGCAGGCTGAGCAGCACCGCGTAATGGCGCCGGCGCAGCCGCGCGCCCGAGGCCATGCGCGGGGCGCCCGATCCGGGCCCGGATCCCGGGCGGGGGGCGGGGCCAAGAGGCGTGCGACCCGGACTCGGATTCGGGCCGGGATTCGGGCCAGGATTCGGGCCTGCGGGCTTTCCTGCCGGTTTTCCGGGGGCGGAAACCTGCGGCCCCGCCGGCGCGGCACCGGAGGGCGGCCGCAGCGAGGCAACCTTGTCACCGCCGCCGGCGGCGGCGGGGGCGGGACCCTTGGGCGGGCGGGGCGGTGGTGTCTGGGTCACGGAAAGGTGCGGCTTTTCAAGTGGCTCCTGCTGTGTCCTTGCTACATAATGTGCGCGGCGGATGCCAGCCCGGACGCAGGGACGCGCGCCGGACCGCCCATGCCGCCGCCGACGGAGCAGAGCCGACCACCCCAGACCCGAGCAGAGATCCCGTGACCGACACCTCCCAGCCCCGGTTTCCCGGCCCCCAGCGCCCGCGCGTCCGCGCCGGCATCCCGCGCTTCGCCTCGCTGCGCACGATCACCGCGCTGATCCTGCGCGAGATGGCCACCTCCTACGGGCGCTCACCGGGCGGCTATGCCTGGGCGGTGCTGGAACCGGCGGCGGGCATCGCCCTGCTGACGGCGCTGTTCTCGGTCGGGTTCCGCTCGCCGCCGCTGGGGGTCAGTTTCGCGATGTTCTACGCGACCGGCATGCTGCCCTTTACCCTGTTCACCGACATCACCGGCAAGCTGGGGCAGTCGATGAACTACTCCAAGCAGCTGCTGGCCTACCCCAGGGTGACCTTCCTCGACACGATCCTGGCGCGCTTCGGGCTGAACCTGATGACCCAGTTCCTGGTCAGCTACCTGGTGATCGGCTCGATCCTGCTGATCTTCGACACGCGGGTGATGATGGACGGGCCGGTGATCGCGCGGGCCTATGCGCTGGCGGCGCTGCTGGCGCTGGGGGTGGGGACCTTCAACTGTTTCATGATGCTGCGCTTTCCGATCTACCAGCGGTTCTGGTCGATCCTGATGCGGCCGCTGTTCCTGCTGTCCTGTGTCTTCTTCCTCTTCGACACCATCCCCGAACCCTACAACAACTGGCTGTGGTACAACCCGCTGGTGCACCTGGTGGGGATGATGCGACACGGCTTCTATCCCAACTACGACGCCCCCTACGTGTCCGAGATCTACGTCGCGCTCTTCGGGCTGGTGGCACTGGTGCTGGGGCTGATGCTGCTCCGGCGCGACCACAAGACCGCGCTGGAGATGTGACACCCACGCCGCCCCCTTTGGCTCTGCGAGAGAGAGAGAGAGAGCCAAGGAAGGGGGCGCTGCCCCCCGCGCCTGCGGCGCTCCCCCCGAGGTATTTTTCAAACCAAAGAAGGGCAAAGCGCGCGCCCCGTCTTCTTTGGTTTCCCAAATACCTCGGGGGAGTCGACCGAAGGGAGACGGGGGCAGCGCCCCCTTCCTTGCCTGCCCGGCTGCGCGCAGGCCACTGTTTCGCGCGCGAAACGCCCCCGGGGATTGGCCCCCCGGGTGATCTGTGGTTGATGAGGGTTCAGCCTTCAGGGGGACCCTCGTGCTGCATCGCGTCCGGCGGCTCTTTGGTATCTACGCCGCCTATCACCTGCCCCAGGATGCGCCCTGCCCGCGCTGCGCACGCCTGCGGCTGCTGCCCGGCTTTGTCGCGGCGGGCGCCCGCGCCCTGCCCGATGCGCTCCGCTGGGCGCGGCATCGCGACCCGGCGGCGCGGGCGCGGGTCAAGCAGCTGCTCGACCTCTCCGGCCCGGCGCCGGTGGAACTGGACGGCACGCTGTTTCGCGCGCGAAACGATGCCCCGCCGCCCGAGGGGGCCGCTGTCACCCTGGTCATGCCGGTCTACAACGCCCTGGCCCTGACCCGCGAGGCGCTGCGGCGGGTGGCGGCGCATACGGAGATCCCCTGGCGGATCGTGATCGTCGACGATGCCTCGCCCGATCCCGACGTCCTGCCCGCCCTGCGCGACTGGGCCGGGCGCCAGGCCGGCGCGGAGCTGATCGAACTGCCGGAAAACCTCGGCTTCGTGGGCGCGGTGACCGCGGGGATGCAGGCGGCGCGGGCCTGGCCCGGCGACCCGGTCGTGCTGCTGAACACCGATGCCTTCCTGCCCGAAGGCTGGGCCGCGCGCCTGTTGCGCCCGATCTGGGAGGATGCGCGCGTGGGCTCGGTCACGCCCTTGTCGAACGATGCCGAGCTGGGCTCGGTCCCCGAACCGGGGCGCGCGAGAGAGATCGCCCCGGAGGTCGCCGAGGCGGTGGACCGCTACGCCGCCGCGCTGAACGGCGCCGCGCAGCGGGCCGCCCCCGCCGGCGTGGGCTTTTGCATGGCGCTCTCGCCCGCCGCGCTGGCGGAGGTGCCGGACTTCGACCCGGCCTTCGCCCCCGGCTACGGCGAAGAGGTCGACTGGTGCCAGAAGACCGCCCAGAAGGGGTTCACCCATCTCTACGTGCCGGATCTTTTCGTCGCCCACATGGGCGGGCAGAGCTTCGGTTCGGAGGCCAAGCGCGCGCTCATCGCCCGCAACAGCGCGCGGATCACCCGCCGCTACCCGCGGTTCGACGCCGAGGTGCACGGGTTCCTGCGCCGCGATCCCCTGGTCACCGCGCGCCTCGCGCTGGGGCTGGCCGAGGTGGAACAGACCCGGCGCGGCCCGCTGCCCGTCTATCTGGCGCACAGCATGGGCGGCGGTGCCGAGGTCGACCTGGAGCGCCGCATTGCCGGGGACCTTGACCGCATCGGCGCCGCCTTCGTGATCCGGGTGGGGGGCGTGTTCCGCTTTACGCTGGAACTGCACAGCCGCCGCCCAGACGGCAGCACCGGCATGACCTCGGGCGGCACCGCCAGCGCGCCGCTGATCGCCCAGCTGCTGGCGCCGGTCACGGCGCGGCAGATCATCTATGCCTGCGGCGTCGGCGATCCCGATCCGGTCACCCTGCCCGACCTGCTGCTGTCGCTGCGCACTCCCGGCGATGCGCTCGAGGTACTGGTGCATGATTATTTCCCGCTCTCGCCCACGCCCTCGTTGCTGGAGGCCGGCGAAACCTGGAAAGGCCTGCCCGACCCGCAGACCGCCAGCGCCCGCCATGCCACCCGCCGTCCCGATGGCGCCGGCGTGCCGCTGTCGCGCTGGCGGGCGGACTGGGGGCGGCTGGTCTATGCCGCCGACCGTGTCACCTGTTTCTCCGAGGCCTCGGCGCGGCTGATGGCCCAGGCCTATGCCGGCGCCCGGATCGAGGTGCACCCGCACGCGCTGCACGCCGATGTGCCCGCGATCCCGCGCCCCGACGGCCCGCCCGTGATCGGCGTGCTGGGCAGCCTCGCCCCGCACAAGGGCGCCGGCGTGGTGCAGCGGCTGAGCCGGGTGCTGACACCGCGCGATCCCGGCCTGGTGCTGCTGGGAGAGATCGACCCGGCCTACCGGCTCCACCGCCCGGCCCGCCACCACGGACGCTACGCGGTCGAGGATCTGCCGGCGCTGGTCGACCGCTACGGGATCACCTGCTGGTTCATCCCCTCGGTCTGGCCCGAGACCTTTTCCTTTACCACCCACGAGGCGCTGGCCAGCGGGCTGCCGGTCATGGTCTTCGACCTAGGCGCGCAGGGCGACGCGGTGCGCGCGGCGATGGCGCGGGGCGCGCCGGGCGCGCTGCTGCCGCTTGCGGCCGTCGAGGACACGGATGCGATCCTGGACGCGGCGACCCGGCTGAGCGGGGCAGGGGCATGAGCGGGACCCCGGCGATCGTCCTGCACCTGGGCGCGCCGCAGTGTGGCGCGCGTGCCCTGCAGCGCGCCCTGTCGACCACGCCCGAGCTGACCACGGGCGACAGCACCCGCCTGTCCTATGCCGCGCTGCGCCCGGGCAGCCAGGCGGTGCTCTCGGGCAAGGCGCTGCGCCGGGCGGCGGCGCGCGAGGTCTCGGGGCGGCTGGACTGGTCCGGCACCGAGGGGCCGCCGCTGGCCCCGCTTGACCGGCTGCGGCGCAGGCGGGGCGGCACGGTGCCGCTGGTCTCGAACCCGGACTGGATCGGTCATGCCGAGAGTTTCGCCGAGGCGCTGCCGGACTGGTTCAGGGAAGAGACCGGCGCGCCGACCGGGCTCTGCGCCCTGGTACGCCCGCCGCTGGACTGGCTGAACGCCGCCTACTGGGACTGGGGGATCTGGAGCGGGCGCGGCTTTGGCAGCTGGCTGGCGCAGATGGGCATGCCCTACACGCTGGGCGCCGCCCTGGCCCGCTGGGCCGCCCTGCCCGACACCCGGCTGGCGCTGGCCCTGGCCGAGGACGACCCGCTGCCGGCGGCAGAGGCGCTGCTGGGAACCGATCTGCCCCGGCCCGCGCAGGGCAGCCCGGGCGCGCTGCCGCCCGCCTTCCTGGGCTTCCTGATGCGCAACCGCCGCTACCGCGCCGATGCAGGGGACCGCACCGCCGAGGAGGTCTTTCGCCGCTGGTGCCATGTCGCGGGGGCCCCGCGCCCCTGGGCGGTGCTGCCGCGCCACCTGGGCCCGCTGCGCGCGGCCACCCGCGCCGACCTGGACCTGCTCTTGCCGCTGTTGCCCGAGGCGGTGCGCGCCGATCCCCGCTGGCAACTGTCCGAGGATGCCTATCACGCCGAGCTGATCCGCGGACGCAGCCCGCTCGACGACCCCGAGGAATTGGCCGCACTCTACCGTGCGCTGGTCCGGGGCGTGGGCGCGGCGGCAGAGACCGCGGGCAAACCGGTGCCGCCGCTGCAGCCGGTGCTGGCCACCCGCGCCTCGGCCCACAGCTGGGACGTGGCGCTGGCACGGGCGCTGGAACACCTCATCGCGCTGGACGCGGGGCTGCGCCGGCGGCGGCTGTCGCTGGGCCGGTAAGGCATGTTTCGCGCGCGAAACGCTCAGCCCTTGCGGCGGCGTTTCGCGATCCAGGCCTCGAGATCCTTCAGGAACCTCTCGTCCAGGTCCGCCCCGATCAGTGCCAGTTCGCGCGACGACCGCCGCACCACCGTCACCGGGGCAGGGGAGGGGGCCGGCGCGGGCGGTTTCGCCGGCGCCAGGGCGCGGCGCAACAGCGCCGCCTCCGCCTCGGGCGTGGCGGGGGTCTCGCGGCGCAGCAGGGCGGTCAGCTGACGCGCCAGGCCCGGGCTCTCCTCCAGCGCCTGCGCCAGCGCCAGTCCCTGGCGTTCACCAAGCGCGCGGGGAAAGCCCAGCTCTCCGTCCAGCGCCCGCACGATCGCGGTAAAACTCTTGATCTTGGACCGTTTCGCGCGCGACGCCGTGGCAAAGAGCCCGCGCAGCGCCTCGGTCTCATCGGGATAGGCCCCGGCCTCGACCGCGCGGGTGACGATCCGGGCACGCTCGTAATGGCTCAACCCGACGCGGATCTCGTTTTCCTCGATCATCGCCACATAGGCCTCGGCGCTTTCCGAGGGCCGCCGCAACAGCGCCAGCACCTTGCCGAAACGCGCCTCGCCGGTCTCGGCCTGCAGCCGCTCCAGCGCCAGGCAGCGCCGCCAGCCCGAGATCAGCCCGTAACGCGCCCCGTCCCGGTTGGGATAGAGATCGACCAGGTCGACCGGGCTCTGCTGGCCGCGGGCGCGGATGCTCTCGACCAGGGCGGCCATCTCTTCCTCGTCCACCGTCGGAATGCGGTCGCGCGAAAGATAGTCGCGCCGGATCTCGGAGAGGGAGACCGCGATCACCATGCGCCCCTCGGCGCGGTCACGGTCGCGCTGGCGGGCCAGTTCCTCGGCCGCGGCGGTGGCGCTGGCCTCGCGGGCGACATCGGCGATGGGCGCGCGGGAGGGGGCGCTGACGGCAGACTTGGTTTCCGGCGCCGGGTCCAGGAACATCGGGTTGGCGGGGGTCAGGCGTTTGCGCTTGGCCATGTCATGTCCTCCTTGGGTCGTCCCCAAGTCTGCGGTCCGGGGTTAAGACGATCTGAGCGCGGCGCGCGGTGGTCAGCCGGGCAGGGGTATTTGGACCAAGAAGAAACACAAAAGCGCCTGGCCCCGGCTTCTTCTTGGTCCAAATACCCCCGGGGGGCGCCGAAGGCGGGGGGCAGCGCCCCCCTGCCACGGTGGATGTTTCGCACGCGAAACAGGGAGACCCGATCCGCCAAGCGGCAGACCCTCCGCGGGCGAGTTCGGGGGGGGGAGCGGCGGAGCCGCTTCATTCGGCGGCCTGTGCGTTCGCGCGTTCGTCCCGCCGCCAGGCCCCGATCACCAGGCTTTTGACCGCCGCCCATGTGGCGTCGAAAGTCTCGCGCCCGCGGACATAGGTCTCGCGGTTGAAATCGCGGTAGTCGGCCTCGTAGATGCCCTGCACCTGTTCCCCCGCCTGGCCGATCAGCGCCGTGTAGCCCTGCCGGTGCGGTGACAGCGTGGTCCCGAGGTAGCTTTGCATCAGCGCCGCCAGTTCCGCCTGCTGGGCGCCGTCGTAGCGGGTGACCACCGCGCGCACCGCATCCCATTCGAAGGCAAGCCCTTCACGCCCCAGCGCCCGCGCGGCGATGTTCTCGGCCTCCTCGATGGAGCCGAAGGTGGAATGCAGCATGTCGAAGAAGCGCCCCGTCGAGTCGAATTCCAGGAAGGAGGCCCCCAGCGGCACCAGCAGGATGTCGGCGGCGGCCAGCCCGTTGATCGTCAGGTAACCGAGCGCCGGCGGCGTATCGATGAAGACGAGGTCGTAGGCGTCGAGAATGCCGTCCTCTTCGAGGCTTTCGGTGAGCGCGTCCCAGAGCCGCCAGCCGCGCGCCGCCATGCGCCAGACCGGGATCTGGAACTCGGCCCAGTAGAGGTTCAGCTGGGCGCCGATCAGGTCGATGTTGGGCCAGTGGGTTTCCTGGATCAGCCCCTGGGCCGTGGTGTCCAGCGCCTCGGAGAGCGTGTCGTCCAGCGGCTGCGGCGCCTCGCCCCGCGCGGCGCGGGCCTGGTTGTCGCCCTGCAGGTGGCGGGCGTAATGGCGCGCCAGCAGGGGAAAGACCGTCTGCCATTCATCCTCGACCTTGCCGCCGAAGATCGATGTCATGGAGCCCTGGCTGTCGAGGTCGATCACCAGCACCTTGTAGCCATCGAGCGCGGCGCTCATGGCGAGATGGGCGGCGGTCGAGGTCTTGCCGACCCCGCCCTTGAAGTTCGCCACCGCCAGCATCTTGGCGGGCAGGCCCCCGGGGCGGTAGGGGCGGTAATCCTTGGCCTTGGATCCCTTGGCGCCGAAATGCGCGCGCAGTTTCAGCACCTCGTCGAGGGTGAACCACTTGGCGCCGCCCTGGGTTTCCGAGCGGCCCTGCGGCAGGTCCGGGTTCTCCTTCAGCACGCGGCGGAAATGGCCGGTGGCGACGGGGATCAGGTAGCGGGTGATTTCCCAGGTCGAGAACAGCCGCAGGCTGCGCTTGCCGTTCTCCTCGAGGCCGCGGCTTTCCAGGTCCTGCCGTCCGGCGGCGCAGGCGCTGGCGATGCGGGCGAAATCGGCGGTGCCGGCGGGAGCGTCGAGCTGCGTCGCCGCAAGCTCGGGGTCGATGCCGACATAGGGCGGAAGCGTGCTCATGCGGGGGCTCTCACGGCAGTGCTCTCATGGGGTGGTCCTGTCCTGTGTCCCGGGGGCGGGAGGGCTCGAAACGGCGCGATGTGCGCTCTTTTTCTCAGGATACGACAAAACCGCGCACATGGGAAGGAAATGCGCACATGGGCGGGGATTTTGTGGGGGAACCGGAGGGATGTGGCAAATCTGGCCCAATCTGATGTGTTAATTCAAGGTTATAGAATCCGTTAAGGCGGGAATTTTCGCTGCAACCCCCCGAAATTGCAGGCCTTGTCGGAGGAGGGCGACTCTGATCCCACGTTCGGGCGACTCTGATCCCCCGAGGAGGCGACTCTGCTCCCCCGAAAGCGCGGCGGTTTTCCCGGGGTTTTTCGGCCGGGCCGGTGGACGGGTCTTGTGGATAACTTTAGGCTGGGTGTCACTGAACCCCCGAAAGCGATTCCGGACCAAACCGGGACGCCAGAGGCCCGGGGGGCGGCGAGGGCAAGATGAGCAGCACGACCGGGGGGCTTTTGCCCGACCGTCATCCGACCGGGGATTTCTTTGTCTGCGACATCTTCGATGCCGCGCCCAAGGATGACATGGCCTCGATGGAACATCCGATCTTTTCGCTTTCGACGCGGCCGGACACGCGGGTGCTGCGCTATGACCACAACGGCATGAGCGTCGAGGTCACGCCCTCGGTCCGGGGCCGGGCGACGATCCACGACAAGGACATCCTGATCTACTGCATCTCGCAGTTGATGGCGGCGGTGAACGCCGGGCGCGAGGTCTCGCGGCAGTTGACGCTGCGCGCCCATGACCTGCTGGTGGCGACCAACCGCGACACCTCGGGCGATGCCTATGCGCGGCTGAAGGAGGCCTTTGAACGGCTGGCGGGCACGCGGATCACCACCAATATCGCCACGGGGGGCGAGGAGACGACGCGCGGTTTCGGCCTGATCGAGGCCTGGGAGATCGTGCGCAAGACCCGCGGCGGGCGCATGGTCTCGGTCCGGGTGACGCTGTCGGACTGGCTCTATCGCGCGGTGCTGTCGAAATCGGTGCTGACGCTGAGCCGGGATTATTTCCGGCTGCGCAAACCGCTGGAGCGGCGGATCTACGAGCTGGCGCGCAAGCATTGCGGGCGGCAGAAGAGCTGGCGGGTGAGCGTGGCGGTGCTGCACAAGAAGGCCGGCAGTGCGGCGCCGGTGCGGGTGTTCCGGGCGGCGCTGCGCAAGATGGTGGGGGAGGATCACCTGCCGGATTACGCGCTGGAGGAGGTCGAGGGCGACATGGTGGTCTTCAGCCGCCGCGACGGGGTGGTCGAGGAGGCGGGGCCGGGGATCGGCCTGCCGCCGCTCCTGCCTGAAACGCTGGAGGCGGCGCGGGCCTTGCGCCCGGGCGTGGATGTCTACGCGCTGGAGGCCGACTGGCGCGCCTGGTGGGCGCGCACGGGGAAGGCGCCGGTGCGGAACGCGGACAAGGCGTTTTTGGGGTTCGTCGCCGGTTCAGGCAAAGCCTGACAAACTCTCCGGGGGAGAGTTTGAGGCGACGAAGGGCGGAGCCCCGGGGGGGGAGTGCCTGCGGTTTTGTCAGCTTTTGCGACGAGAACCACTTCGGGTTAGCGACTATCAGTCGGGTAGGCGGTACCTTCATCCTGCGAGCTTGCAGCGACTGATGCATGCCTGTGGACCCATTTCCATCCAGTATCGGTTCTGACGAGTGAAACCGTCCAACGCACCGGCACCGTAAGCGTTGCGCCCTCAACCGTCAGGTGAATGTTCAGCGTGATTGCCACGGTCGCTGCGTCGCCATGAATTGCAACGTGTTTCCAGCCCCATTCGAAGCTGTTGGCCGTTGCATCACCAAAGTTCCGTTCAAAAACCGATGACACTTCGCTTCGGCCCGAACAAAGTTCATCACCGCCCGTTCCGATCAGCGAAATTTCCTCGCCATCGACAAAGACCGCCATTAGCCGATCAATATCCTTCGCGCAGTAGGCGTCAGCGTATTCGTCCAATGTTGCGAGAACGACTTCCTGGTCTGTCATTTCGCATCTCCATGATGCCTGTTCCGTTGCGAGTATAGCACAATCGCGGCGCGATCACTGTGGGCTCGGAATTGGCCGCGTCTGGCCTTCACGGAATTGCCAAGGCTCATGCGTTTCCGTCCTTGCCAAAAACGATCGTTTCCTGCGCCGCCAATCGACCATCACGGCGGGGAGACCCCCGCCCTACGCCCCCCAGGTGACACATCCGCCGCCCCCGGCTAGCCTCGGCCCGTCGACAGGGGAGGGGCGGCGATGCTGGGCGCGGCGGTCATGGTGCTGATCACCGGCTACGCGGCGGAGGCGCTGGAGGACCTGGCCGGGGAGCTGCGGGCGGCCGGGATCGCGGGCCGGGCGTTACCGGCTGCATCACATGGCGGCGGCAGAGGGGCACCGTACGCTCCCCTAAAAACCCGTTAACCCTGCCGGTCTAGTTCTCCCCTCCGGTGCTTCGAGGAGGGTTGTCCCATGTCCGATGTCTCGGCGGTTCTCACGCTGCCTTACCTGCTGCCGTCGCAGGCGCAGAAACATGTCACCCATAACGAGGCGCTGCGGCGGCTGGACGTGGCGGTGCAGCTGGCGGTGATCGCCCGCGATGTGACCGCCCCGCCGGCCAGCCCGGCGCAGGGCGACCGTTACCTGGTGCCTGCCGGGGCCAGTGGGGACTGGGCCGGTCACGCGGATGAGATCGCTGTATACGACCTGAATACATGGATCTTCCAGGCGCCGGTGGCGGGCTGGGTCGCGCGGGTGCTGGGCGAGGATGCGCAGATCCGCTTCGACGGCACGGCCTGGCAGGACGGGGCCGGGGCGCTGCAGGTCGAGACGCTGGGCGTGAACGGCGCGGCGGATGTGACCAACCGGCTGTGCAGCGTGGCGCCGGCCACCCTGCTGACCCATGACGGCGCGGGCCACCAGCTGAAGGTGAACAAGGCCGCCGCCGGGGACACCGCCAGCCTGCTGTTCCAGACCGGATGGTCGGGCCGGGCCGAGATGGGCACCACGGGCACCGATGATTTCGCGATCAAGGTCAGCGCCGATGGCGCCGCCTGGATCACGGCGCTGGGGTTTGACGGAGCCAGCGGCACGGTGTCGGGCGCGGCGCTGCAGGACAGCCCCACCGACACCGGCGCGGGGAAACTGGCGCGGGCGGAGTACGCCTATGGGCCGGGGAACCTGCTGGGGACGGTCAGCGAGACCGGCGGCACGCCCACCGGCGCGGTGCTGGAGAGCGGGTCAAACGCCAACGGGCATTACCTGCGGCTGGCGGATGGCACGCAGATCTGCTGGCAGCAGATGACCTCGAGCGCAGCGGGCCAAACGCTCTGGAGCTTTCCAGCCGGTTTCCTGGGCGGGACGGTGCCCGTCGTGCAGGCCACGGGCCAGGTGCAGACGGCGCATTTCGCCAGTGTGGGGGCGCCTGTCGCGACGGGGGTGAATTTCTCGGTCTGGGGGCTGTCGGGGGCGCGGGTGGCCTATGCCACCGGGCTGGTGGCCTTTGGACGCTGGGCCTGAGGAGGAAAGCCATGACCAAGCTGACGATCGTATTCGCCCCGGTGCGCCGGGAGGGGGAGCTGGTGCTGGAGCGGCAGGGGAACAGCCTGATCGCGGGGGGCGAGACCTATGACCTTGCAGCGCTGGCCGCCGAGGAGAGCGACAGCCCCGGCGAGGGCTGGGTGCAATCGGTGCGCCTGACGGAAGAGGGGCTGGAGACCACGGTGCTGCTGCCGCACGGGGCGGAAGCGTCCGAGGCGGTGCGCTTTCCGCGGCCGGTTGTGGTGGAGGTGGACGGTCCGGTGCCGGTGCCCGGATGAGCGCCGGTACGGGTGCAGCCTGACGATCTCTCCGGTGGAGAGATCGCGCCACGAACGGGCGGAAGACGGGGTGGCGGAAGACGGGGCAGGGCGTCCGAACAGCGTGCAAGCCGGGCAAGCGGCGGAGCGGGGGATGCCGCGCCGTCGCCGGAACGGGTGCGGTTTGTCGGGACACATCCGAAGGACCTCAGAGGTATGCGAAGGCGTCACCAGAGCGGCAGACCGCGGGAGGGTCCGCCGCTTGCCCGGCGCCCTGCAGGCTTGATGCCGGGCTTGGGAAAGGGGATTGACCGGGCGCCTCAACTCCGCGCGTAGACGTCCTCGTAGCGGATGATGTCGTCCTCGCCGAGATAGCTGCCCGTCTGCACCTCGATCAGCACCATCGGCACCTTGCCGGGGTTCTCCATCCGGTGCACCGCGCCCAGCGGGATGTAGACCGACTGGTTTTCCGTCACCAGCTTGACGGTCTCGTCCACCGTCACCTTGGCCGTCCCCTGCACCACGATCCAGTGTTCCGACCGGTGGTGATGCGATTGCAGCGAGAGCGAGGCGCCGGGGTGGACGTGGATGCGTTTCACCTGGAACCGCTCGCCGATCACCAGGCTTTCGAACCAGCCCCAGGGGCGGTGATCGACCGGGAAGGCGGTGGCCTGCTTGGCGCCGCGCTCCTTGAGGACCTTGACCGCCTGCTTGACGTTCTGCGCCTGGCTCATGTCGGCCACCATGACCGCGTCGCGCATGGCCACGGCGACCACGTTCTTGAGCCCGATGCCGATCAGTTCCTGGTCGGCGGCCTCGGCGCGCAGGAGCGAGCCTTCGCAGTCGAGCGCGGTGGCATGGTCGGAGACCGCGTTGCCGTCCTCGTCGCGGTCCGATTCCAGCCAGACCGATTCCCAGCCGCCCAGGTCGGTCCAGTGGCCGTCGAACCGCACCGCCGAGAGGTTGGGCGCCTTTTCCATCACCGCGTAGTCGATCGACTGGTCCTCGACCTGGGCCCAGAGTTCCGGGTCGATGCGGGTAAAGCCCAGGTCGCCCTGCGCCGCCTGCATGGCCGCGGCGACCTGGTCGAGGATCGCGGGGGCATGGGTGCGGAAGGCCTCGACCAGCACCGAGGCCCGGGCCAGGAAGACGCCCGCGTTCCAGAGGTAGCGCCCGTCGGAGAACAGCTTTTCGGCGGTCTCGGCATCGGGCTTCTCGATGAAGCGTTCCAGTTTCGACACGCCGTCCTGCTCGGCGCCGGTTTCCAGCCAGCCGTACCCGGTCTCGGCACGGGTGGGCGCGATGCCGAAGGTGACGATCTGGCCCGCCTCGGCGGCGGAGGCGCCGGCCAGCACCGCGTCACGGAACAGCCCGGGCTGCGAGATGGCGTGATCCGAGGGCACCAGCAGGATCATCGCATCCGCGTCCTGCGCCAGGGCGAACAGCGCGGCCGCGGCGGCGGCGGGCGCGGTGTTGCGGCCTTCGGGTTCGATCAGGATGCCCGCGGGGTCCAGCCCGATCTCGTCCAGCTGCTCGGTCACGATGAAGCGGAAGGGATCCCCGGTGACCACCAGCGGCGCCGCGAACCCCTCGCCGGTAAAGCGCCGGGCCGAGGCCTGGAACAGGCTTTCCTCGCCCACCACGTCGGCGAACTGCTTGGGGTAGGACTTGCGCGAGAGGGGCCAGAGACGGGTGCCGGACCCGCCACAGAGAAGAACCGGGAAGATCATTGAATCAATATCCTTCGAGTTGGAGCAAAATCATCGGGCCGCCCCCTTGCGCGGCTCTTCGCACAAAAGCGCCACCAGCCCGGCGGGCCGCGGATCGGAGGGGGGATCGCCTTGGTGATACATGGTCTGGATGATCAGCTTGTCGGGCGGGGTATCGTGACGGGTGTCGGTGTCTATCTGCACCACCCCGCCGGGTATCTCAACCCCGCCGCCGCCCTGGCCCAGCACCAGCTGGCGCAATTGCTGCGGCGGGTGGCCGGGACCGTGCGGAACCTGCGTCACGTAGCACCCCAGCAGGGTTTTCCCGGCCGATAGCCGGATCACCGGGCCGCTGCCCGAGGTCACGAGGATCGCCGCCAGCGCCCGGCCCGGGGTCTCGATGGGCAGGGTTTCGCCGAAAGGGGCAAAGGCGCAGTCCATCCCGGCCAGGGCAAAGCTGTCGGGACGGGAGGCGGGCGCGCGCAGGCAGAGGTCCAGCGCGTCGAAATGCGCCGCGCGGTCCCGGGGCGGGCGCGGCACCGGGGCGGTTTCCAGCGCCACCAGCGCCGCCTCGGCCAGCCGCCGGGGCAGGGGGGTCGTCGTGTCGTGGACCGCGTTGCGCGCATACCAGGCGTCGAGGTCCCCGGGCGGGCCGCGCTCCAGCACCCGGATCAGCGCGCCGTCATCCAGCACCGTGACGCCGTAATCGGCGAAAAGCGCGCGCAGCCGGGTGACATAGCTGTCGTCCCGCGCCATGCCCGCCTGCATCCGTGTCCGTGTCAGCAGCGCCACGAAGGGCCTTCCCTGCCGTGCACAGAGCTGCAACAGCCATTCGACGTGGTGGATCAGGCTGTCCAGGTCCTGGCCGCCGGTCAGGTGGGTGTACTCGTTGATCCCCTGTTCCCAGATCACCGGCGCCCCGGGCCAGTCATCGCCCTGCTCCAGCAGCCGGTAGAGCGCCGTGGCCGTGGTGCCCGCCGCCCCCGAGAGGGTCTGCCCCGCGACCTGCCGGGCATGGTCGCGCCGCAGCACATGGCCCCAGCCTTCGGGCACCAGCGCATTGGCGCCGCCCATCAGCAGGACGGGGGGCGGGGCCGCGGGCCCCGCGTCGGGGTGGGGGGCGGCCACCGGGCGGGCGCGCAGGGTCGGGCGGCATTGCGCCATCAGGGGGTCGGGGATGTCGAGCAGCCGGAAGAACCCCATTTCCGCCACCGCGCCGCGGGGAAACTCCTCTTCGAAGGACCAGGCCGCCAGGCGCCCGCGCCCCTGCAGGGCAAAGGTGATCTCGTCGCGCAGGCCGGCCCAGTCGGGCCGGGGGTCGAACTGCGCCAGGTAGCTGTCGAGATCGCCCGCGAAACCGCCCCGGTTCACCGCCTGCCGGTGCAGGTTCTCCAGCCAGGCCCCGGGGTCCCGCTCGAAGAGGGCCAGCACCGGGTCGAACCCGGCCAGTTCCGCCATCAGCACGTCGAGGATCGGGCAGAGGCCGGGATAGATCTCGGTCTCGAGGTGGCCCTCCTCGGCGTGTCCCAGCGGCGGGCCCAGCAGGTCTTCCTCGCTCAGGCAGACCTGCGGGGCCGGTTCCCTGGCAAGCGCCCCGGCCAGCGCGCGGGCGGCCTCGGCCAGGGCCGCCCGTCCCCCCGACCGCCCCCGCGCCGTGGCCAGCGCCGCCGCGCGCAGCGGGACGACCTGCGGGTGGTCGGGGCCGTAAAGCGCCAGCTGCGGCGCCAGGGTCTCGGCGTGATCCTCCAGCCATTGCCGGATCAGCCCGGCCCCGGCCTGGTGATAGCCCGCCTGCAGGATCAGCCGCTCTGCCATCGTTCAGCCCTCTGCCGCCTGCCTGGGCGGATGCGCCAGCAGGGGCCGCAGCCGGGCGGCATAGCGCGCGCCCACCGCCGCCGGAGAGAAGTCGCGGCGGATCCGCGCCTGCGCCCGGGCGGCGCGGGCGGCCCGTTCCACCGGATCGGCATGCAGGGCGCGCATCTGGGCGGCGGCATGGGCGATGTCGGGCTCGGCCCAGTGCTGCCCCGGGCGGACAAAGATATAGTCGTCCGGGCCGACCTCGGTCAGCCGGTAGTCGACCAGCCAGCAGGTCTCTTCGCTGCAGAAGGCCATGTTGGCGGAATAGGCGGTGGCCAGCACCGGCACGCCAAGGTTCATCGCCTCGATCATGCCAAAGCCCCAGCCCTCGGCGCGGTGCAGCGAGACATAGGCATCCGCGCCCCGCACCAGGTGCAGCACCTCGTCATAGGGCAGGGTCGCGTCCAGCAGGGTGATGCGCGGATCGCGCGCCAGCGCCGCGTCCACCGCCTGCCACATGCGGGCCTGGGCCGGGTCGGCCACCCGCGCCCGGTTCTGGGTCTTGATCAGCAGCCGCACCGGCGGGCCGTCGGCCACGTCCCGGGGAAAGGCGCTCTCGAAGGCGGCCAGCACGCCCTGCGGGTTCTTGCGCCCCAGGAAGGAGAAACTGTCGAAGCTGACGAGAAAGGTGAAGTCCTCCGGCCCGGCGCCGGTCCGGGCGCGCAGGGTGGTACGGGCCGTCTCGCGCGGGATCTCGGGCAGGGGCTCATAGCTCATGCCGACCTCGTGGACCGGGCAGGCGCAATGCGGGGCAAAGCTCTCGACGCCGAAGGGCGCCGCCACCCAGAGTTCGTCGACCATTTGCAGACCCAGGAAATGGCAGGCGGCGGGGCTGTCCAGTTCCCAGAAGGGATAGGCGATATTGGTGCTGCCCGAAAACACGTCCGGCAGGTAGGCGGCGGCCAGCGGCAGCGCCTCGACGTTGAGATGCCAGAGGTTGACGCACGCCGGGCGCCAGGCCGTGCCCTGGCCGCCGTCGCCGGGCGAGGGATCGTCGAGCGCGCAATCCACCCGGTGCACGGCAAAGCCCGCCTCATCCAGCATCCGCGCCGACAGCCGGGTGGCCTGGCCCAGCCCCGAGGCGCGGGCAAAGGGGCCGATCACCTGCACCTCGGCCTCCGGACCCCCTTCGGGGGGCGTGTGGCGGGCGAATTCCGCCCGGTGGCCCTCGGCGGTGCGGCAGGCAAAGGACAGGCCGTGCAGGTCGAAGCCCGCCCGCGCCAGCGCCCGGGCATAGCCCGCCGGGGTGATCTCCGGCCCGCCCATGTCCCGGCAGAACCCCGCCAGCGCGTCCCCCTCCAGTGCGGCGGTGCGGCTCGCCCCGGGGATGTAGCGCAAGAGATCGGGGCGCGAGAGCGCCAGCACCATCAGGGCGCAGGTCAGCGCGCGGCGCCCCTCGGGGCGCGCGGGGTCCAGCGCCGCCAGCTCCGGCAGCTCGGCACAAAAGCGCGACATGAAGACCGACAGCGGCCAGTCGCCCGCCGGCTGGCCGGGGGCGGGGGCCGCGAGGCTTGCCAGGACATCCTCCGGCACCAGGCAGTCCTCGCAGCCCATCCCGGGCGCGCGGTGGGCGGCCCACCAATAGGCCAGCGCCGTGCCCTGCAACCCCGGCGCCTCGTCGCGGAAGGCGCCGATGGCGCGCGACGGGGCATCCCCGTTGCCGGGCGCGTTCAGCCAGTCGATCGCCTGTGCCGAGAGCGGGATGCGCAGCCCGGCGCGGGCGCTGCCGTAATCGTCGAGGTAATGGCGCAGGAAGGGCAGCAGGTCGCCGGGGCGGCGGGCAGGGTCGAACCGGCTTTCCAGCCGGTCGCGCAGGCGCAGGAACTCGGCATAGGCAAAGAGGGGCGCGGGCAGGGGGCCACCCGCGCCGTCCTCGGGCGCAAAGAGCCGCGCCTGCACCGGCGGCGCGGGGCGCGGGGCCAGGTCCGGGGCCGGCCCCTCCTGCCAGAGCGCCAGCCGCTGCAGGTCGCCGTAGAGCCGGCGGGCCAGGGGCGGGCTGTCCTCTGGCAGCGGCGTGACGGGCAGGGGCGTGATAGGCAGGGAGGCGCCGCTGTCCGCGTCGTCAGGGCACCAATGGCCCAGCAGCCCCCCGCGCAGGCCGATCACCCGCAGCTCGGCCCTGCCGCCATTGGCGCGCAGCATGCCGCGGATCTCGGGGGTCAGCGGCAGGGTGAAGCCGGCGCGCCCGTCGCCCGGCGCCTGCCCGATTCCCTGTGCCGCCAGGTCGCCGCGAAAGACATGGGCAGGGGTCTGCGCCAGCAGCGCGCCGCGAACGTAAAGCCCGACCCGGGCCGGCCCGCCCCGTGCCAAGAGCGCCCAGCCCACCAGCGCGCCGCCGATCTCGCCATCCAGGTTGCCGCGGAAGCCGCGCAAACGTGCCGCCGGCCCTCGCAGCCGGCGGCGGAGGACATCAGGCAAGCGCATCGTAATCGGATTTCGCCATCATCTCGGCCAGCTGTTCCACCGTGACCTGCGGCACCCAGCCCAGGTTCTCGCGCGCCTTGGAGGCATCGCCGATCAGCAGGTCGACCTCGGCGGGGCGGTAGAATTTCGGGTTCACCCGCATCACCTGCTTGCCCGAGCTGCGGCAGCGGGCGGTCTCGCCCTCGCCCTCGCCGGTCCATTCCAGGTCCATCCCCAGCGCCGTGGCGGCATAGGTGAAGAAATCGCGGATCGTGGTGGTCACGCCGGTGGCCAGCACATAGTCGTCGGCCTGGTCCTGCTGCAGCATCCGCCACATGCCCTCGACGTAATCGCCGGCAAAGCCCCAGTCGCGCTGCGCGTTCATGTTGCCCAGTTCCACCGGGTCATTGCCGCCATGCGCGATCCGGGCCAGGCCCAGGGTGATCTTGCGGGTGACGAATTCCTTGCCCCGGAGCGGGCTCTCGTGGTTGAACAGGATCCCCGAGGAGGCATGCATGCCGAAACTCTCGCGGTAGTTCATGGTGATGTAATGGCCAAAGACCTTGGCCACGCCATAGGGCGAGCGCGGGTAAAGCCGCGTCGTCTCGGTCTGCGGCACCTCCTGCACAAGGCCGAACATCTCCGAGGTCGAGGCCTGGTAGAATCGGCACTCGGGCACCAGCGTGCGCAGCGTGTCCAGGATGCGCACCACGGACACGCCGTCGACCTCGGCGGTATAGACCGGCAGGTCCCAGCTGGCACCGACGAAACTTTGCGCGGCGAGGTTGTAGAACTCGTCCGGCTGCACGGTCTTGATGGTGCGGAAGATGTTGTTGGCCTCGCCCAGGTCGAACTCGTGCAGCTGCACCTCCCCGGTGATGCCCAGGATGTCCAGCCGCGTGGTCTCGACCTGGCTGATGCGCCGGACACCGCCATGCACCTCGTAGCCCTGGTCGAGCAGGAGTTTCGCCAGGTAGCTGCCATCCTGTCCCGTGACACCGGTGATGAATGCTTTTTTCATGTCTTCGGGGTCCCCTCGGCGCAGATTGCAGGTTGCCTACTTTGCAGGGCTGCGAAAGGCAATCGGTTTGCAGCGCGCTCCGCGGAGCCTTGCGCGAGGGGTGCTTTACAGCCGCGGATGCCCCGACCAGAGTTGCGCCGGTGAGTTGAGAGGACAAAGAGGTACCCCATGCCGAACCCGCACCCCGCCGGGACCGTGACGATCCCCGGCCTGATGGCCGAGGCGCAGGCCGCCCAGAAGGCGGGAGAGGCGGCCCGGGCCGCGCGGCTCTACGAACAGGTGCTGGAGCGGCGCCCCGATCACGCCGGCGCCTGGCTGGCCCGGATCGAGATCGCCCTGGGCCGGGGCAAGGCGCGGCGGGCGCGCAAGCTCTGCGAGGCGGCGCTGGCGAACTGTCCCGGCCACCGGGTCGCCATCGGGACCAAGCGGGCCCGCGCGCTGGAGGCGGGCGGCGCCCGGCCCGAGGCGCTGGCCCTGCTCGAGGATCTGTCCGAAGAGGCCGCCGATGACGTGCCGCTGGCGGCCACGCTGGCCGGGATGCGCCACCGCGCCGGCAACCTCGACGGGGCCTTCGACATGTATGGCCGGGTGCTGGACCTGCGCCCGGATCATCCCGGCGCCTGGCTGGCCCGGATCGAGATCGCCCTGGCCCGGGGCCAGGCGGCCCGGGCGCTGGAGCTGATCGAGGCGGCCCTGCCGCTGCTGCCCGGCCAGGCCCGGGCGCTGGAGATCAAGCGCGTGCGCGCGCTGGACGCCGAGGGGCGGCTCTCCGAGGCGCTGGACCGGCTGGCGCCGCTGCGCGCCGGGGCGCCCGGGGACCTGCCGCTGGCGCTGCTCGAGGCCGGGCTGATGCGCCGCACCGGCGACCTGGCGGGGGCGGAAGCCGCCTATGCCCGGGTGCTGGAGCGGGACCCGGGCCAGGCCGGCGCCTGGCTGGGCCGGATCGACATCGCCCAGACCGCCGGCGACCCGGACCGCGCCCGCGCCCTGGCCGAGGCCGGGGTGCGGGCCTGCCCGGATCACCTGGCGCTGATCGCGCGCCGGGCCGGGCTGCTGGTGCACATGGGCCAGTCCGGCGCCGCCATCGCCCAGCTGGAGGCGGCGTTGGAGACCCGGCCCGGAGAGCTGCGGCTGATGCTGGAACTGGCGCGGGCGGAACTGGCCGCGGGCCGCGCGGCGGCGGCCGGGGCGCGCTATGCCGCCTGCCTGGAGGCGGCGCCGGAGAATGCCCAGGCCCGGCTGGGCCTGGCCGAGGCCCACGAGGCGCAGGGCGCGCCGGACAAGGGCCTGGCGGTGCTGGCCGATCACATGGGCGACGGCCCCGCGCCGGGGCTGAAGGCGGCCGAGCTGATGGGGCAGGCGGGGCAGGTCGCGGGCCGCGCCGCGCTGCTGGACCGGCTGGCCGGGATGGCCCCGAGAATGAGCGAGCCCGAGCTCTTGCGCCTGTTCAAGCTGGGCGAGCAGGCCGATCACGCCGGCGCCGCGCTGGCGGTGGTCCACAGTCTCGACCAGCGGGCGCGGATCTCGCCGCTGCTGGCACAGTTCCTGATGACCCGCGCCCGGGTCATCGTCCCGCCGGACCGCGCCCGGGCCCTGCAGGCGGCGCTGGAAAGCCGGCTGCCGCCCTCGCGCGTGCCCGAGTTCCGCGCCGTGTCCGCCGCGCTCTTTTCCGGCCCCGAAGAGGCGCTGGCCCAGGCCCGCGCCGACCTGCCCGGCCCCCGCGATACCCAGGGGGCGGCCCTCATCGGCGAACGCCTGCTGGACGCGGGCCACCCGCGGCTGGGCTTTCGCTACCTGCGGGCCTGCGTGGCGCGCTGGCCCGCCGCCCCGCACCTGCGCCGCCAGTTCCTGCGCGCCTGCATCGAGACCGGGCAGCTGGCGGCGGGCCATGCCTGGCTGGACCGGCTGGAGACCCGCGACCCCGACCTGGACACCGGCCCCGAACGCATGGCGCTGATGACCCAGGAAGGCCGCCTGGAAGAGACCCGCGCCCTGGCCGAGGCGCGCGCGGCGCAGGGGCTGCGGACGCTCTCGCCCCGGCAGTTCCTCGACCTGGCGCTGGCGCTGGGGGATCTCGAGGCCTCGGCCCGGGCGGCGCAGGAGGTCCAGCGCGAACCGGGCGCGGGGCGCCAGAACGCGGCGCATTTCTCGACCACGCTGCACGGGGCGCAGTTCAACGAGCTGCGGCTCTACCATGCGGCGCGCGACCACGCGCTGCAGGCGGGGGAGCCCGAGGCGGAGGTCGAGGCGCGGCTGGCGCGGGATTTCTTCTTTCCGGCCAAGCGCATCGTCGCCGCCCATGCCGACCGTTTCGGCCCCCGGTCCGATTCCCGGCCCGATTCCCGGTCTGATTCCCGGCCCGCTCCGGGAAGCGACGAGAGCGTGCCGCGGCAGATCTTCCAGTACTGGAACAGCCCCGCGGTCCCCGAGGAGGTCGGCGCCCTGATGCAGAGCTGGCGCGACGCGCCGGGGTTCGAACACCATCTCTACGACCGCGCCCGCGCCCTGGCCTTCCTGCGCAAGGCCTTCGGCACCGGCCATGCCCGCGCCTTCCAGCTGGCCAATTCGCCGGCCGAGGAATGCGATTTCCTGCGGCTCTGCCTGCTCTACAAGCACGGCGGGATCTATGCCGATGCGGACGACCGGCTGACCGGCGACGCGGGCGCGCTCATCGCCGAGGGGCCGGGGCTGATCCTGGCGCGCGAACCCTGGGGCGCGGTGGCCAACAACGTGATCGTGGCCCCCCAGGGGCACCCGCTGCTGCTCTGGGCGCTGGAGGCGGCGGGGCGCTCGCTCCTGGCGCGGGAAAACGACGGCACCTGGTTCAAGACCGGCCCCGGGCTGGTGACCCGGGCGGTGGCCTCCTGGCTGGCCGAGGCCGGGCCGGCGGCGGAGCGGGGGCTGACCCTGCTCAGCCTGCCGCAGCTGCGCGCCCATGTGCATCCCCACGTCCGGCTGGGCTACAAGAGCTCGGGCAGCTACTGGAACGCCCGCGACGCCCATGCCCCCGGGGCGCTGGTCTCGGCGCTCTCCGGGCTGACACCGCACGGCGGGAACAATTCGAACGATTAAATTCCGGGCCATTGCCGCCGAAACCGGCAATGGCCCGCGCATAGGCCCGCCAACGGCACATTTTTGCACCTTGTAACTCGGTTTTGGCCCATGCATACGTCGCCCGGGTAACCCGCAGGGGTTGCAAGACGCCTCTTCGGGCAGGTCTCGCCCGGGGCCTCTGGATCTCCTGCACGCAGGCGGTCCCGGGGCAGATGTTTCCGAGGCCGAGGACATATTGAGAACCACCATGGACGGATCTGCCAACCACATGGACCAGTCGAGCCCCGCCGAGAACCTCTTCGATTCCAGTAGCCTGCATTACGACCTGCGCGTCGAGCAGCCCTTTTTCTGTTTCAGCGGCGAAGGCACGACATCGGTCCCGGTGACGCTGTCGGTGGGCAAGGGCGCGCCGCTGGCGCTTTACGGGGACGACTCCGAGCCGGTGAAGATCGGCGCCAAGCTCTACGTCAACACCGGCCTGCCCGAGGAACCGGTACGCGGCGCGCTGGTCGGCGAATACCGCGCCGAAAGCGATGCCTTTTCCGCCCAGAAGGGCCGTCACTACACCCGCAACATGCTGGTCACCGTCCCCGCGGAGGTCCCCGGAGAGCTGATCCTGGACATCGACCTGGTCAAGGAAGGCCAGTTCTGGGGCGCCGACCAGGGCCACCGCCCGCTGAGCCTGGTGGTCACCCAGCGCCGCGTGGCGATCCGCCCGGCACAGCCCGATCCGCTGGACATGACCGAGGCCTTGATGCGCCTGCACGATGCCCGCGCCCGCGAGGCGCGCTACGAGGCGGTGATCTTCTCGCTGCTCAACCAGCTCGACAAGCGCGACAGCTGATCCGGGAGGGCCACCGATGAAGATCTGCTACATCGGCCACGAATACCACCGCAAGACGGCCTCGACCAACTTCATGGCCGACCTGCTGGAGGCCAATGCCACCACCTTCCACCGCCGCGACACGCTGCCCGACCCGGCGACGCTGGCGGCCTTCGACCTCGATGCGCTCGAGGCCGAGAACTACGACCTGATCTGCGTCTTCCAGATCGAGATGCTGGCCCGCACCATCGCCGAGCGGCGGCTGGCGAAACGCCTGGTCTTCGTGCCGATGTACGACGGCGCGCGGATGCTGGGCGACGACTACTGGCAGTCGATGGCGCATCGCGACGACGTGCGGGTGGTGAATTTCTCGCCCACGCTGCATTTCCGCGTCGCCAGCCTGGGCGTCAATTCCTTCTTCTTCCGCTACTTCCCGAAACCGGTTTCCACCCCGGTCTGGGACCGGCTGAAGAAACCGCGCCCGCCCAAGGCGTTTTTCTGGCAGCGCACCGACCGGCCCAGCTGGGACACGGTCAAGACGCTGGTCTCGAAGATGCCGGACCTGCCCTTCCACCTGCACCTGGCCGGCGATCCCTCGCTGCGCGACGCGGTCGACGTGGAGGCGGAACAGGCAGAGCGCCCGCTCACCGTCTCGACCTGGTTCGACAAGGCCTCGGACTATCGCCGCATCGTCGACGAGTGCGACATCTACGTCGCCCCCCGGGAATTCGAGGGCATCGGCATGTCCTTCCTCGAGGCGATGGCGGCGGGCAAATGCGTGATCGCCCCCGACAACCCCACGATGAACGAATACATCACCCACGGGGTCAACGGGCTGCTCTACGACGTGGACCGGCCGAAACCGCTGGAACTGGCCAACCATGCCCGCATCGGCCGCCGCGCCTGGCGCACCGTGGTGCACGGGCACCGCGAATGGCAGTGGGACATGAAGAACCGCCTGTCGGACCTGCTGTTCAAGGACGACCTCGGCGATCCCGATGCCTACCGCGAGCTGGGCGCCTATGTCCGCGCGGGTCTCGGCAAGGGATTCGCGAAAAAACGCGTCACCCGCGAGCCGCTGCCAAAGGTCTCGGTCGCGGTGGTCTGCTACAATTCGAAGGACGAGGTCGAGGAGACCCTGACCTCGATCTTTGCCCAGACCTACCGCAACATGGAGGTGGTGGTGGTCGACGGGGCCTCGAACGACGGCACGGTCGAGATCCTCGAACGCCACAAGAGCCGGTTCGACCACTATGTCAGCGAGCCCGACAAGGGTGTCTACGACGCGATGAACAAGGCCGCGCGCATGGGGACCGGCGATTACGTCATCTTCATCAACGCCGGCGACTATTTCCACCTGCCCACCTCGCTGGAGGTGGCGATGCACAATGTCTTCGGCGGGCCCGGGGCCTGGTTGGGCCGGCGCGAACTGCCGGATTTCATCACCGGCGACCATATCTACCGCCATGACACCGGCGTATCGAACCTGCACAAGGCCGCCGATTTCACCGACACCTGGGCGCAGCTGCAGGCCGGCAAGTTCAAGCCCGGCTGGTGGACCGGCATCCCCTGCCACCAGGCCACGCTGACCCGGCGCGCGCTGCTGGCGACCGAGGGCTACGACCTCAGCTTCGACATCACCGCCGACCACAACTTCATGTTCTCGATGCGGGCGAAGGGCGCCAGCTTCGTGCACTGCCATTCGGTCATCGCCACCTATGTCGGCGGCGGCATGTCGGCCAAGCGCACCCTGCAATGCATGCGCGAGAGTTTCCGCGTGGCGCGCACCAACACGCCCTCGGTCAAGGCGGTGGAACGGCTCTACCTGCAGCTTTTCGGCGAACGCGCGATCCTGTCGAACCCCGAACAGATGGAAAGCCAGGCCGAACTGCTGCGCCGCTCGGGCCTCTTCTACGAGGACTGGTACCGGGCGCGCTACATGGGCGCGGACAGTCCCTTCAAGGACCCGATCCTGCATTACCTCGAGGTCGGGCACGACATGGGCGCGCAGCCCAACCCCTTCTTCGACGGCCGCCATTACCTGTTGCGCAATTCCGACGTGGCGGATGCTGGCATGAATCCCTTTGTCCACTACGTCATGACCGGGCGCGACCAGACCCGCCCGACCTATGACTGGGATGCCGAAGGGGCCGGCGACGGCGAGGCCATGAGCCGGTTCAAGCGGCTCTACCCCTGGCACAGCGCCGACCTGGACGGGCTGGAACGTATCCTGGCCGCCACACCGAAAGACCGGCTTTTGTCGGTGCTGCGGGACCTCTAGATGGGGCGTTGACGAGAATGGCAAGAAACATGAGGCTTTGGCGCGGCCGCAAGGCCGCGGTCCCCCGCGCAGAGAGCCGGGCAGGGACCAGGGCAGAGATCACGCCAGAGACCGGGGAACAACCGGGGCCGGCAAGAGACGAGGACAAGACACCAATGACCGCCAGCATCGCCTACAAGGGCAAGACGATCTACGAACTGCCCGAGTCGCGCAGCCCCGAGATCCCCTCCGTCTTCTTCATGTCGGTGCACAAGTCCGGCTCGACGCTGATGAACAATCTCATCCGCGCCGCCTGCGAAATGCTGGACTACGAGTTCGTCGACATCCAGTCGCATTTCTTCAACACCGGCATCTCGGACGCGGACATCCCCGCCGACACCAGCCAGATCTTCAAGCCCAGGGGCTATGTCTACTCGGGCTTCCGCTACTTCCCGAACCAGTACGAGATCCCCTGCCTGAACGACTGCCCGCTGATCGTGCTGGTGCGCGACCCGCGCGACGCGGTCGTGTCGCAGTATTTCTCGCTGTCGCAGAGCCACCCGATGCCGGGCAAGGACGCGGACGACAAGCTCTACAAGCACATGGAAGAGCAGCGCAAGAAGACGCTGGGCAGCGACATCAACGAGTTCGCCCTGCGCGAGGTCGGCGGTTTCGTCAAGAAGCTGGAAACCTATTCCGAGGTGCTCAAGACGCACCCGAAGGCCCGGCTCTTCCAGTACGAGGAAATCATCTACATGAAGAAGAAGTGGATCATGTCGATGCTCAACTTCCTCGAATGGAAGATGCAGCCCGGCCAGCCGATGAACCTGGCCAACCGCTTCAACGTGGTGCCCAAGGCCGAGGACGCCTCCAAGCACATCCGCCAGGTGCACCCGCAGAACTACATGACCAAGCTCAGCCCCGAGACGATCGCCGAGATCAACAAGACCTATTCCTCGACCCTGCTGCGCTACAACTACATCTGACCTTGACCGGCGTCCCCCCGGTCACCGGGGCGGGCGCCACCGGAGCCTTGCCCATGCTGAACGACCCCGCCCGGATCGAAGACCTGATCCTCTACCAGCGCACGCACCACGATTTCTGCGAACGCCTGCTGGCGCATTACTACACCGAGGTCCTGCAGCCGGGCGACACCTTCATCGACGTGGGCGCGCGGGTCGGCCACCACCTCTTCCCGATGGCCCGGCGGGTGGGGCCCTCGGGCCGCGGCATCGGCATCGAGGCCAGCCCCGGCGTCGCCGCCGCCCTGGTCGAGCGGATCGAAAAGGACCCGGCCTTCCGCGACACGCTCAAGATCGTCGAAGGCGCCGCCGCCGACCGCGAGGGGCACGCCACCTTCTACGTCCGCGAGAATTTCTCGGGCTGGTCGTCGCTTTACTCCGACCACGTCCACCCCGGCGAGGAAGGCGAGGAAAAGCCCGTCGACGTGGCCTTCGTGCAGCTTGACCAGATTGCCCGCGACGAGGGGCTGACCTCCTGCGCCTTCATCAAGCTGGACATCGAACATGCCGAGTTCCCGGCGCTGCGCGGCGGCCGTCAGCTGCTGAAGGACCTGCGCCCGGTGATCTGCTTCGAGAACACGCCGCGCCACGCGGCACAGCTGAACGGCTACACGATGGCCGAGTTCTCGGGCTTCTTCGAGGATCTCGACTACACGCTCTACGACATCTTCCTGAACAAGGTGACGCGGCGGCGGATGGCCTATGACAAGTTCCTGCCCAGCTACTACCTGGCCTGCCCGGCGGAACGCGGCGAGCTGGCACCGGAGTTCATCGCCGGCGCCGAGGCCGTGGCGCAGGAGTTCATGGACAAGGCCGAGGCCTGAGGCCTGCGGCGCCCGGTGTTTCGCGCGCGAAACACCCCGTCCCCTACCAGCTGTCGTCCTCTGCATATCCCAGCGCGATCAGGGCCGGGGTATAGCCGCGCGATTTCAGCGCCTCCTTCGCCGCCTCGTCCAGCGTCTCGCGCCAGGAACTGCCGCCGCGCGCCGCCATCCAGGCCTCGTAGAGGCTGCCCGGCGGCGCGGCCCCGTCCAGCCCCCAGCGCGGCTTGTCGCGCATCTTCTCCAGGGTCCGGCCCCGGTCGGCAAAAGCGGCGCGCAGCCGGGTCTCGGTCACGTCCAGTCCCAGGAACGCCGCCACCCGCGCCAGCGCGCGCCAGTCGCCGTCCAGCGCGTCGTACTGTTCGATCGCCACGTTCTCATGCCCCTGCAGGGCCAGCGCCGCGCGGGCAAAGTCCAGCCAGCTGCCAAAGACGTAGCGCTCATGCAGGAAGGCGATGAACTCGGCCATCTGGTGGCGTTCGGTGAATGCGTGCTCCCCGGCCTTCAGCGTCATGTAGGCCAGCGAGGGGAGCAGGTCGCGCGGGTCGCGGAAGACGAAGAGATAGCGGTTTTCCGGGCGCCAGGCCGGCACCTGGTGGGTCTTGGCAAGGCGCAGCGCCGGGAAGCCGGGGCGTTCCAGCGCCGGCATGGTGCAAAGCTTGCTGTCGCGCATGTCCGAGGTGGTCAGCACCGGGGTCAGCGCCTTCAGCATGCCCAGCGTCATGGTGTTGCCCGAGCGCGGGTAGGAGGCGATGTAGCGCTGCGGCTGGGCCGGCACCTGGTCGCGGGGCGGCCCGTGGCGGGTTTCCAGCCCGCGCATGACCTCGAGGATCAGCCGCTGTTCGCCGGCGGTGATCCGGCCCGTGCCGCGCAACAGCCGGTAGCCCTGCAAGAGCTCCAGCACCCAGGCGTCGAAATCCACGCCCGGCGCCGCGCCCGCCTCGGTCACGCGGTCGCGCAGCACCTCCAGCAGGGCCAGGTTCAGGGTCTCGGCGGGATCGTCCATGCCCGCTTTCTGGCAGCGGGCGGGACGCCGCACAAGCGTCAGAGCGTGAAATCCTCCGCCGTCAGGCCGGTCACGCCCGCCACGCGGATCTCGGCATCCGCGATGCCGTCGCCATCGGCATCCAGCTGCACGATGGTCGAGCCCGTGGCGGTTTCCAGCAACCGCAGTTCCGGGTTGCCCGAGGGGGCAAAGGCATCGGTGCCGCGGAACTCGAAGACGCCCGGCGACAGCCCCGCCACCACGATCGTGTCCAGCCCCTGTTCGAAATCCAGGATCTGGTCGCGGTTGGCGCCGACCTCGGTTTCCGCCGTGCTGCGGAACACGAACTGGTCCGCGTCCTGGCCCCCGGTCAGGAAGTCGCGGCCGAGGCCGCCCGCCAGCTCGTCCTCGCCGGCGCGGCCACGCAGGATGTCGTTGTCGGCGCCCCCCTCCAGGATGTCGTCGCCGTTGCCGCCGTCCAGCGTGTCTTCCAGCGTGCCGCCGTCGAGGAAATCCGACCCGTCCTGGCCGACCAGGATGTCGTTGCCGGCGTCGCCCTGCAGCGTGTCGTCACCGGCGTTGCCGTTCATCGTGTCGTTGTTGTTGCCGCCGGTCATGCTGTCGTTGCCCGCACCGCCCAGCATCATGTCACTGCCCGCGTCCCCCGCCAGCACGTCGTCGCCGCCGCGCCCGATCAGCAGGTCGGCATCGTCGCCGCCCTCCAGCACGTCGGCGTTCTCGCCGCCCTGCAGCGTGTCGTTGCCGGCGCCGCCCCTGACCGCGCCCGAAACCGTGCCACCGTTGCCGTTGAAGAAATCGGCCCCGTCCAGCAGCTCGACCAGGCCGAGGATGGTGCCGCTGTTGATCACCGTCTCGTCGCCGAAATCGCCGCGCACCGCCGTGACATTGGCGGTGATCGTGCCCGTGTTGACAAGGGTATTGGTCTCGGCAAGCACGGTATTGAACTCGACCCCGTAGCGCGCGCCCACGATCTGGCCGCTGTTGCTGATGTAGTTGCCGGTCCCGTTGACATTCACGCCGTCGAAGGCGGCCGAGCTGATCGAACCGTGGTTGACCAGGACCCCGTTGTCCCCCTCGAGCGACAGGCCGTCGCTTTGACCCGAGACGGTGCCGGTGTTCACCACCTCGCCCCCGTCGCCGATCAGCTGGATGCCACGGTCATTGACACCCGTGACCGTGCCGTAATTGAAGACCTCGTGGTTGTCCCCGCCCAGCTCGATGCCGTCGCTGTCGCCATAGACCGTCCCGGTCGCGGTCACCGTGACGGTGTTGTAGGAAGAGCCAGCGTCGGAATCGATCGCATCGGTCTGGGAATAGACGAGGCCTTCGACCAGCAGGCTGCTGTTGCTGAACGCCAGGAAATCGAAGGCATCCCCCGCGTTGCCGAGGCTGAAGCCGTCGCGGAGGACCCAGAGATCGCCGGAGGTGTCGACGTCGATGCCGGAGGTGGTGCTCACAATTGTGCGTATGGCCATAATCTATTGTCCTGTCAGGTCTTGCTTGAACGGGTCGGGCCGGCGGTTTCGAACCGGGACGCGATGCCTCCCTGCGCAGCCGGAAAATCGGCGCGACCACATGGCCATGCCCCCGGGGCTGAGCCTTGCGAACCCGCCCCGGAACGTCAACACCTTCGGGAAAAGGCGGGCAGACCCCCGCCCAGGCCCTCAGAGCGTGAAGTCGTCCGCCGTCAGCCCGGTCACGTTGGCCACGCGGATTTCCGCATCCGCGGTGCCGTCGCCATTGGCATCCAGCTGCACGATGGTCGATCCCGTGGCCGTCTCGACCAGCCGCAGTTCCGGGTTGCCCGAGGGCGCAAAGGGCGAGGTGCCGCGGAACTCGAAGACGCCCGGCGACAGCCCCGCCACCACGATATTGTCCAGCCCCTGTTCGAAATCCAGGATCTGGTCGCGGTTGGCGCCGACCACGGTTTCCGACAGCGACCGGAAGACAAAGACATCCGCGTCCTGGCCGCCGGTCAGGAAGTCGCGCCCGTCGCCGCCCGCAAGCTCGTCCTCGCCGGCGCGGCCGCGCAGGATGTCGTTGCCGGTGCCCCCCTCCAGGATGTCATCGCCGTTGCCGCCGTCCATCGTGTCATCGAGCGCGCCGCCGTCCATCACGTCCGACCCGTCCTGGCCGACCAGGATGTCGTTGCCGGCGCCGCCCTCCATCGTGTCGTCGCCGGCGTTGCCGTTCATCGTGTCGTTGTTGTTGCCGCCGGTCATGCTGTCGTTGCCCGCACCGCCCAGCATCATGTCGTTGCCGGCGTCCCCCGCCAGCACGTCGTCGCCGCCGCGCCCGATCAGCAGGTCGGCATCCTCGCCGCCCTCCAGCACGTCGGCGTTCTCGCCGCCCTGCAACGTGTCGTTGCCGGTGCCGCCCTTGACCGTGCCCGAGACCGTGCCGCCGTTGCCGTTGAAGAAATCGGCCCCGCCGCCCATGTTGATCTCGCCGCTGACGACCCCCTGGTTGATGAAATATTCCACCACCGACCCGCCGAGAAAGGCGAAGTCCACGTTGCCGAAGGCATCGAGATCCTGCCCGGCGAGGATCTCGCCGGTGTTGCGGAAGATCGCCAGCCCCGAGACGCTCATGGAATTGTCGATCGCGTCCGAGGACGAGACGATCTGGCCGCTGTTGGAAAACTCGATGAAGCCGGTGTTGGCCATTTCCAGCAGCACCGTCGGCCCCCGGGTCGAGCTGAGCACCCCGGTGTTGACCACGTCATGATTGATCGCGAGGACGGCGGCGCTGTCCGAGGTCAGCTCCAGCGCGGTGATGGTGCCGTTGATGCTGCCGTGATTGATGATGCGGGTGTTGTCGGTAACATCCGCCTGGATGCCGCGGCCGTTGGACAGGATCGAGCCGTTCTGCCCCACCACCACCTCCAGCGCGGAGGCGTTGAGCGCGTTCACACCCACGGAGAATCCCAGGATCGAGCCCTGCACCAGCAGCGCGTTGGCGGCATTGGCGATGACCGGCGTGTTGAAGACCTGCAGGC
>NZ_JAANYX010000015.1:0-46601 GCF_012274245.1 Mameliella sp. LZ-28
TGCACCAACCAATGTCGCCCAAAATACCGGAAGACAAACCCGGAATTGGCGCGGGGTGGAGCAGCCCGGTAGCTCGTCAGGCTCATAACCTGAAGGTCGTAGGTTCAAATCCTACCCCCGCAACCAAAATACCAAAAAGCCCGCCCATTAGGCGGGCTTTCGCATGTCTAATCGCGACAATTCCACCACCAAGCGCTCACCCATCCAGCATCCAGCGGCTTTACCGTTGCCACGATCTTCGGGAAAAGGCGCACTGTCCCGCACTCTAGAAAAGCACGAAATCTCCGACCATCAAGTTGCGGGCCATCCAGGGGGTTTGGCTAAGACGGTCTATTGGCGGAACGCCCTCTTGCGCGTCGCGGACACGTGAAGACACAAGCCTCTTCGTTCCTTCGAACAGTTCGCTGAGTTCAGTCAAACCGTTTTCATTCCGATCGAAGGCATCGTCCTGGATCACCTCCGCCAGGGCCTGAGCAAAGAATCCTTGTTCCGTTTCCGGATCTTCCAACGAAAATTCACGTCCTTTCGCCGCGGCGAACACCACCAGGCCGGACGGTATCTGGTCCAGCGCTCCGCCAACGACCTGATCGTTGGTCGAAAAGAGGCCCTCACCCGCACGTCCGCTATGACAGGCGTCTATGAACAATGCGATCCGAATGTCCGTCCCCTCCAGAAGCGCGGAAACGGAAGAGAAGGGTAGAGCGGTGCCAGCGATGTCGTCGAGGCTGGTTCCCGATGCGCCGAGGTAATACCCGCCATCCAGGTCCAACCCATGCCCGGCAAAATAGAGAGCCAGAGTGTCGCCGGGCCGCGCCCTCGCGATAATCGCAGACAGTTCGGACAGGATCCGGTCTGGAGTCGCCTCTCCGTCCAACAGGACGGTTTCGGAAGCAATCCCGACTGTTGATCCGGCGCGCCCGGCCAGCGCCGATGCAACCAGACGCGCATCCGGAACCGCTGCCGTTAGATCCAATGCCGGATCCCCATAGTCGTTGACGCCAATTGACAGAATATGCAGTTGCCGCTGAGCCTCGGGCATAGTGATTTCGACGCTGAATGGCACGCTGGCCACATCGTTTTCATCGGTCGCAACCAGAGTGACCCAGCGCGTGCCGGGAAACAGCTCAAAGTCGTCTTGCCAATGGTGGTCTTGACCGTTCCCCTGCAAGACATGTGTCCGAAGGCCGTCTTGAAACAAGCTCAATGTCTTGATCGGCACCGAAGCCTGAGCCTGCGCATCAAGCCGCGCCTTTGTTCCGCTGACAGTGACCGAGGCTTGCAGAACCGGCGGGGGAGTGATCCGGACCGGGTCAGGCGCTGGCAGGCCGGCCAGAACTTGTTGGGCGAGCCCGGGGACCTTTAGAAAGCCTTCGAATTGCTGGGCGGTATACTCACCGAGATGGCCGGGAAAGGTGTAGGCCACGAAGTAAGCACCTTCGGAGGTCGCATCGAAATGGCCGTTTTCTGTCCAGACGACGACCTCGTCATCCGCGTAGAGACCGGACAGAACAGTTTCCGAGTCCGACAGGCGGTTGACGAAAAAGCTGCCATCCTCCTGGACCGTGACCAGGTGCCGCCCGTCTTCGGTGATCATCACGTTGTCAAAGAGATCGCCGCGCGGCAGGTCGAACTGCTTGGCGATCACCTTGCCGGTCCGCAGGTCGACCACTGCATAGCCGAGCGCCTCTTGCGAGTGTAGGATTGCCAGATCTCCAAACACCTTTAGCCGGAACGAACAGGCGTCAATCGCATAAGGACAGATGGTCGCCGTGTTCGTACCGTCGTTGCGCAGGTCTAGTCCGGCCACGATCCCCCAGGGTCGTCCAAATTGGGAAACGCCGCCGCCAATGTTGGACGAAAAGAGGTAGGTTGTCGGACGGGCGAACATTGCCGACCCTTCATGGCATTGGAACGTGGTCAGACGATGTTCGGCGCCTCCGGAGGACCAGCGCCAAAGGGTGTGAAACTCTCCCAACAGAGCGTCCCCGCCAGCACTGCAGGTCGTCAGGCCCATCCGGCGACCGAAACGGCTGGCATCAACGCCCGTTGCCGTGGCGATCTCGGACCAAATTTCACGGTAAGCCTCGGTCACGACCAGGTCGTGCTGGTCCAGGGCTGCAAACCGATCCGCAGAGCTGGGGTATTCTTTCTCGTAATCGAACTTGGGCAGCCGCTCCTCGATGTCGATCCGTTCGACGACGTCACCTGCTATCACAGGCAGGCCAAACTCTCGAAGCCGCTTGAACATACGGTCAGCGGCCCCTGGCGCGTCTGCCCCCAGAGACCGCCACGCCAACGCGCTGCTGGACAGGCCTCGTGGGGCAATACCACCCCCGGCCACCGCTTCAAGCTTTCGCGGCGTGACAAGGTAGGGCGCCAGTGCCTCCGAGATGATCTGGTTTTCTTTCGACTGGTAGGACTGCGAGAAATGCGTCGGAAAGGCCTGCGCAATGGCCACCTCCGTGGAATAGCGCAGACCAATCCCGATAGCCGGTTCCACAACGGCTTGTTGCCGACCGATCTCTTGCAGGGCGGCGTTGCGATGCGACGGTTGAACCCGGGCACCGTCACCAAGTTCGGGCCGGAACCGGTAGGTCTCATCGCCGTCGCTCAGCCGAAAAACGGCCATTTCGTTGTAGCCTTCCGCGACAAAGGCGTTGTTTTCCAGCTCCAGCAGATAGCTGTTCTTGTTCCCGCCGCAGATACGGCAGCCATTGGTCGTGGCCTGAACCGTGCGACCCGCTGCAAAGTTGTGGAATTGCGAAAAGCCATAACCCGATAGAATCTGAAGGGCAAAGCTGTCGTCATGCGACCAGATCAGCGCGCTCCAGTCGGAGTTCACCTGGAAGCCGTCCTGGGCATCGACAACACGTTTGCCATCCACCGCGTCATAGATCCCGGCTTCGTCCCCGCCACGCAGAACGACATAGCGCCCGGCGGGCGAGAAATGCGGCGCGCCGACCTTTTCCATGATCTCGGCGCCCGTGGCGGCATCGGTCAGGCGAAAGCGACCGTCGAACACTTGCAGGTGACGGGTCCCGTCGCGGTTGACCAGCGTGCTGGACGGGGCTGCCCCTGTGACTCTGTCGCGGACAACGATCACGGGCCGGCCCGCGGTTGCGATCGTGACGGTGGCGTTTCCCTGGCCGGGCGTTTCGACATGTTCGTCACAACCGCTGTGACCCAGCACCGCCCAGTCCACCTGAAGCGGCCCGGATTGCAGCGGTTCGACCGCGATGCGACCAGACTTCGCCATACCGCGCCCGTAATAGGGAATGATCGCGCGGGTTCGATCACGGTTCCATGAAATATCGAATGGTGCCTTGGCCCCCGGCAGAAGGGCATACATGCCGTCGCCCGACAGCCGCACCGGACGGTCAAACGAGACCATCAGTAAGATCGGTTCACGTTCCGGAAAGCCGGGGCGCGCCCAGTCGATGGACAGGCGCTCGCCCACGTCCAGGCTGTTGCCCGAAAGGCTGACGCGGGTTTCCCCGGCCAGGCGGTTGGTGACCTCGACACGGGCCTCGCAACTGAGGTCGGAGCGCAGGCCGTAGGCCGCGGCCTGCGCGGAAAGTGCGGGCAGGAACAAGGCCAGCGTGGCGGCCAGCACGGTCAGGGAAAAACGCGACATGGAATGTCCTCAGCTGTCCAGCAGGATGATCTGCACCCGGCGATTCACTTCGCTCTCTGGGCGCGCCGGATCCTTCAGGTCGGTCTCTCCCCGACCGGCAGAGATAAAGCGATCAGCGGAAAGGCCCGAAAGGCTTTGCAGCCGCTGCCGGACACTTTCGGCGCGGCGCTCGGACAGGTCGAGATTGTAGCTGTCAGAGCCGCGCGCATCGGTATGGCCCAAGATGACAAAGCGCTTGGTGGCGAATCGCTCATCGGTGATCGCCGTGGCCAGCGTCTGGATGTCGGGAAGCGACGTCGTCGCCGGGGTCGCGCTGTTGTAGTCAAAGAAGATTTCCACATCGACGCTGACCAGCGGGCCGGGCTTGGCGGCACCGGGCTGATCCTCTGTCCGGTCCTTGATCAACAGGCGGGGCTTCAGCCCGTTGGTTGCGGCGGGCTTGGTACCCGGCACGCTGCCGGGGTCGATGCTGCGCCGGGTCAACTGTACGCGCGGGCCGCATTTTTCCGCGATGCCGGCCAGGCAGTCGCTCATGTCGCGGGCGCGTTCATCGGGTTCCGGGGGCAGGCGAAAGCCCTTGAGTTCGACCGATTGGGCGGCCAGCGGCGCGCCAAGGCCAATCAAAAGGGGCAGGACAAGGTAAAGGGATTTCCGGGTCAATACGTCAGCCTCCTCACGCGCCGGAGGCCGAAACGGCCCCCGGCCCGCGTCACGTGTCAATAATCACCCCGAAAGTGTCTGACGTGACAGGAGAGTTGGCAAGTCCGCAATTCCTCAGGACTTCAGACGCGTCCCCCGGCGGAACAGCACCCATGCGGCCAGACAGGCGACCACAGTCGCGGCCAGGGCGATGACAAAGCCCAGCGCGGGGGCCGTGTCCGACACGCCGATCACGCCCCAACGAGCGCCGTCGATCAGGTAGAAGACCGGGTTCAGATGCGTGACCTGGTACAGTCCCTTGGGCAGCGCCTCGACCGAGTAGAACGTGCCCGAGAGGAAGGCCAGCGGCGTGATGATGAAATTGGTGATCGCCGCCATCTGGTCGAACTTCTGCGAGAAGATCCCGGCAATCAGCCCCAGCGCCGACAGAAAGGCCGCGCCCAGCGTGACAAAGGCCAGCGTCACCAGCGGCGCCTGCGGCACGATGCCCAGCACGGCCCAGAACATCGCCAGCAGGGCCACCGCCACGAACAGCCCCCGCGCCGTGCCGCCGATGACATAGCCCAGCACCACTTCGCCCGCCGAAAGGGGCGGCATCAGCGTGTCGACGATATTGCCCTGCACCTTGGACACCATCAGCGAGCTGGAGGTATTGGCAAAGGCGTTCTGGATCACGGTCATCATCAGGATGCCGGGCGCGATGAAGGTGGTAAAGGCCACGCCCATGACATCACCGCGCTGGGGGCCGATGGCGATGGTGAAGATCATCAGGAACAGCCCCGCCGTGACCAGCGGCGCAAGCAGTGTCTGCGTCCAGACATTGGTGAATCGCAGGATCTCTCGCTTGCACAGGGTCCAGAACCCCAGCCAGTTCACCCGGCCGAAACGGCGGTCGCCGGGGGCGAATGTCTGTGTGTCGCTCATGGTGCCTCCAATTCTGCTCGGCGCCTTGTAACTCGGGCCGTTATGATTAGTATAGGTGCGTCACTCAATCTCTCTGCGGCCCCTTGCGTGTGGCCGCTTTTTTCGCTGGGGGAACCCGATGTCGTGGACCGATGAACGCGTTGAACTGCTCAAGAAGATGTGGTCGGAGGGCCAGTCGGCCAGCCAGATTGCCAAGGAACTGGGCGGGGTGACGCGCAACGCGGTAATCGGCAAGGTTCACCGGCTGGGCCTGTCGAACCGTGCGGGCGCCGCCCCCGCTGCCGCCGCAGAGGCCAAGCCGGAACCCAAGGCGCAGCCCGCAGCCGCCAAGGCAAAGCCACAGCCCAAGCCGGCCCCCGCGAACAAGCCCGAACCGGCTCCCGAGGCCAAGCCGCAGCCCGCCGCCACGACCCCGGCGATCAGCCCGGCGCGCAAGCAGATCATCCCGGCCGGTCAGCCGCTGCCGCCGCAGCCCTCGACCAACGAAATCAGCCCCGAAGCCCTGGCAAAGGTGAGCGAGATCGAAAAGAAGGCCAAGAAACTGACCCTGATGGAACTGACCGAACGGACCTGCAAATGGCCGGTCGGCGACCCGGCGACCGAGGATTTCTGGTTCTGTGGTCTGCCCGTCCAGCAGGGCAAACCCTATTGCGAGGCCCATGTGGGCGTTGCCTTTCAGCCGATGAGCGCCCGCCGCGACCGCCGTCGCTGACCGGCGCGGGGTCTTGTTACCCGCACAACTCAGCTTTTGACGCCGCGCAGCCGCAAGGCCCTCGCGGCGTCGTTGCGACAGGGGGTCTTCCACCCGTAGATCCCCGAGATTTCCTCGACGGTCCAGACCCCGTCACCCAAGGCGCCTTCGTCCTCGGGTGCGGCGTCGATCCAGCCCGAGAGGACATATCGGTAATGTCCGGCTGCATCGGTCTGCATCTCGACCCTTGCCCGCCTGTCGGCGCTTTCCTGCTGTTCAAGCTGTCGCCAATCCATCATCTGCCGCCTTTCCCAGTTGGCCAAGCCACGCTATGACGCGCCATGACCCAGAATCCTCCTGACCTGCGCCCCGACCTTGCCCGGGCGCGCGTGACCGAAACCGCCCGCCCCGGCCAGCCGACCATCGGCATGGTCAGCCTTGGCTGTCCCAAGGCGCTGGTCGACAGTGAACGCATCCTGACGCGGCTGCGGGCCGAGGGCTATGGCATATCCCCCGATTATTCGGGTGCCGATGCGGTGATCGTCAACACCTGTGGGTTCCTCGACAGTGCCAAGGCCGAAAGCCTGGATGCCATTGGCGAGGCGCTGAACGAGAATGGTCGCGTTATCGTCACCGGCTGCCTGGGGGCAGAGCCAGAGTATATCACTGGCGCGCATCCCAAGGTGCTGGCCGTGACCGGCCCGCACCAGTACGAACAGGTTCTGGATGCCGTCCATGCCGCTGTGCCACCCGATCCCAACCCCTTTGTCGATCTGCTGCCCGCTTCCGGCGTCAGCCTGACGCCGCGCCATTTCAGCTATCTCAAGATTTCCGAGGGCTGCAACCACGCCTGCAAGTTCTGCGTGATCCCGGACATGCGCGGCAAGCTGGTCAGCCGCCCGGCCCGCGCGGTGCTGCGCGAGGCGGAAAAGCTGGTCGAGGCAGGGGTTCAGGAGCTGCTGGTCATCAGCCAGGACACATCCGCCTTTGGCACTGACTGGAAAGACCGCGACACAAAGTTCCCGTTGCTGGACCTTGCGCGCGATCTGGGCAGCCTCGGCGCCTGGGTGCGGATGCATTACGTCTACCCGTATCCCTATGTGCGTGAGCTGATCCCGCTCATGGCCGAGGGAAAGGTGCTGCCTTACCTGGATATTCCCTTCCAGCACGCGCATCCGGACACGTTGCGCCGCATGGCGCGGCCCGCCGCCGCCACCCGAACGCTGGACGAAATTGCCGCTTGGCGCGCGATCTGCCCGGACATCACCCTGCGCTCGACATTCATCGTCGGCTATCCCGGCGAAACCGAGGAAGAGTTCCAGACGCTGCTGGACTGGATGGACGAGGCGCAGCTGGATCGCGTGGGGTGTTTCCAGTACGAGAATGTCGCCGGCGCGCGCGCCAATGCGCTGCCCGATCACGTCCCCGAAGAGGTCAAGGCCGAGCGTTGGGCGCGTTTCATGGAAAAGGCTCAGGCGATCTCCGAAGCGAAACTCGCCGCGAAACTGGGGAGCCGGCAAGAAGTGATCGTCGACGAGGTGGACGAGGATGGCATTGCCACCTGCCGGACCAAGGCGGATGCCCCCGAGATCGACGGAAACCTCTTCATCGACGAGGGCGCGGCGCATCTGCAACCGGGCCAGATCGTCACCGTCGAGGTGGATGAGACCGGCGAATACGACCTGTGGGGCCGTTTGGTCTGACTGCACTCCGTAGCCTTGGCCGGTCCGGGCTGTCCCGCACCGGCCAGGACGCAGATCTCAGACGGTTTCGTCTTCGAGGTGCAGTTTCATGTCGATCAGCACCTTCTGCAGCGCCAAGGTCTCCTTGAGCAGGCGCTTGGCCTCGTTGGCCGAGATCACCCCGTCCTCGATCGACTGGTTGTATTCGGCCATCAGCATGGCGAACCGCTGCGACAGGGCGATCACGTCGGAATTGACCCCGCCCGACGACTTGGCATTGCGACGGCTTTCGTCGAATTGCAGCTGGATGCCCTTGAGCTCGGCCAGCGCGGCGGTGACATGGGGGTAAGACGCGGCCTCTTCCAGTGCGGCCACCGCATCCACTGGCATGTACCTGTCGGCATGTTCGGGATAGTCGGAATAATAGCGGCCGAGGGTTGCCTTGGATTTGCCGGTCAGCTCGCAGGCTGCCTCGATCCCGACGTCCTTGACCAGCGCCTCGATGTGTTTTTTCAGATACCGTCCGACTACTGACATTTCTCTCCTTCGCCCCGGCAAATGCTCCGGGGACAATCCAATATCCATTTCCATTATTATCCCCGTTTTGTCATGTCATGCGCAAACGCGTCGGGCGTCAAGGCAACAAGACGGGTTGACCTGACGTAATGACGTTATCCGCAGGGTTGAAACTCCGTCGGGCCGCGCTTGCCATGCCCGCGGGGCTGGGGCATGACGCCCGACATGGCCAAGCTGCACTTTCACTACTCGACGATGAACGCCGGCAAGTCGACATTGCTGTTGCAGGCGGCGCACAATTACAACGAACGCGGGATGGAAACCTATCTGCTGACTGCGGCGGTGGACGATCGTGCCGGCGCGGGCCAGATCGGATCGCGCATCGGCCTGGCGCGCCCGGCGGATACTTTCGGGCAAGGAACGGATCTCTTTGCACGGATTGCGGCCCGTCTGGACAAGGGGCCGGTGGCCTGCGTCTTCATCGACGAGGCCCAATTCTTGACCCGCGAACAGGTCTGGCAACTGGCGCGGGTGGTGGATGACCTGGGCGTGCCGATCATGGCCTATGGCCTGCGGGTGGATTTCCGCGGAGAGCTCTTTCCCGGTTCGGCGGCCCTGCTGGCCCTGGCGGATGTCATGCGCGAGGTGCGCACAATCTGCCATTGCGGGCGCAAGGCGACAATGGTGATCCGGCAGGGGCCGGAGGGTGAGGTTCTGCGCGACGGCGCCCAGGTGCAGATCGGCGGCAACGAGACCTACGTCAGCCTATGCCGCAGGCATTGGCGCGCCGCGATGGGAGATGAGGCGGGGTAGGCGTCACTCCCACTCCATCTGTTCAAAGACGGTCTGTGCATTGCGCCGGGCGAGCGCGTCGAACTGATCGAGATAGGCAAAGTCGGACTGGTCGACATCGACGGCCCCCAGAATGTCACCGCCCGCGTCGATATGATCCCGGATGCCTGCCCGCAGGTTCGCCAGGTAATCCCGGGTGTCGCGCTGCGCGGTTGCCAGATCGGTCGCGGGGCCGTGCCCGGGGATCAGATGAACCGGCTCCAGCGCCTCGATTTCGGAGAAGGCGTCCAGCCAGTGGGCGCTGTCGGAAAAGGACATCACCCCCAGGACCCGCCCGACATAGACAACGTCCCCGGTAAAGACAGTACGCGTTTCGGGCAGCCAGACAAGGCTGTCGCCCGGGGTATGGGCGGGGCCGACATGCCGGATCTCGATCCGGGTGCCGCCAAGGGTCAACTCATGCGAGGCGGCAAAGATCACATCCGGTTGCGACGGTTCCGTCCCGGCCAGGCCATCGCTGCCGATCAGGGCGTCCAGCATGGTCAATTGCAGCGAGGCGCGATCCTTTTGGTCGGCAAAGGCGGCGGCAGAGGTGATGACCTGCGCCCCCTGCGATTGCCAGTAGCCATTGCCGAGCCAGCGGTGGTCCTGTCCGCCGGTGTTGATGACATGTGTCACGGGCTGATCCGTCAAACCGCGCACCACGTCATGCAACGCGCTTGCCCCCTTCCAACTGCCGCCGGGATCGACCAGCACCGCCCCTTCAGAGGTCTCTATCAGACCGAAGGTGGCGTTGTTGCCCAGGTTCTGCGGGTCGCGCTGGGCTGCGGGGCCTTCGATGGCCCAGACACCGGGGGCGACCTGTTGCGGTTCAAGGATCTGGGCCATCAGGCCAAGCGGCCAAAGAGCCAGGGTGGCAGCGGCTAGGGCGAGGCGGCGCATGGGGTATCCTTGGGTCGTGAACGATGGCAAATCCTAGGCGGTGCCGGGCGCGGTTGAAAAGACCACGGGCCGCGGCGCATCGTCCGGGCTGTGAGCGCCCATCTCGCCCGCCTTGGATCTTGAAGCCTGAGCATGATTGACTAACCTGCCGCCATGATCCGCCAACTTCTTCCCGTCAGTGCGCTTTTGCTTGGTTCCGGCCTGTTGCTCTTTGCAGGGGGGATGCATGGTCTGATCCTGCCGGTGCGGGGGGCCGCCGAGGGGTTCGGCGCCACCGAGCTGGGCCTTCTGGGCACCGGTTGGGCCGTGGGCTATGTCGCGGGCTGTTTCTATGTGCCCCGCATCGTCGGCTCCGTGGGCCATATCCGCGCCTTCGGCGTCATGTGTGCCTTTGCGGCCATCGCGATCCTGCTGCAGGCGTTGCTGGTCACGCCCGAGTTCTGGATCCCGGTGCGGGCGGTCTCGGGGTTCTGCTTTGCCGGGGCGGCGATGATCGTGGAAAGCTGGCTGTCCGACCGGGCCTCGCCGCAGTCACGGGGGACGATCTTCGGCGTCTACACGATGGTGAACCTTGGCGCGACAACCGCCGGGCAGCTGGCCATCGCCACGGGGGATGCCAGTGGGTTCCTGTTCTTTGCCGTGGCGGCGATCGTCTACAGCCTTGCGCTGGTGCCGACGGCGCTGTCGACGTCAGAGTCCCCGGCGCCGCTGACCTCGGTGCGGCTGAACCTGCCGCTCTTGTGGCGCAACTCGCCCGTGGCGGTGGTGGCGGTGTTCCTGGTCGGGATTTCCAACGGCTCTTTCGGGACGCTGTCGGCGGTCTATGCCGACCGTGTTGGGCTGACGCTGGGGGCGCTTGCGCTCTTCGCCTCGATCCCGGTGCTGGCGGGGGCACTGTCGCAGGTGCCCATCGGTTTTGCCTCGGACCGGATGGACCGGCGCAAGGTCCTGCTGGTGGTGGCCGTGCTGGCGGTGGCGGCGGACCTGGGGTTCATCCTGCTGGCGCCGCAGGACCAGATGATGAACCTGGTCCTTGTGTCCATTTTCGGCGCGGCGATCTTTGCCATGTACCCGATCATCGTGGCCCACGCGAATGACCATGCGCCCGAGGGCACCTCGATCCAGGTCTCGGGCGGGCTGTTGATGGTCTACGGGCTGGGCAATATCGCCGGGCCGCTGATCGCCGGTGTCGCCATGTCGGCGGCGGGTGCCTCGGGGTTGTTCCTGACCACGATCGTGGCACATGTGCTGATGATCCTCTACACCGCGCTGCGCATCGTCCAGCGGGCGGCCGTGGCGGAAGAGGACAAGGGCGCGTTCCAGATGTCGGCGCCGGCCCGCGGCCTGACCCCCGAAACGGCGGCCTTGGCCGGCGGCGAGCAGGAGGCGGAAACGCTGGAAGAGGCGATGGAAGCGGAAGAAGCCGATCAGGCCCGTTCGACCAGCACCGATCCGACGGAATAGCCCGCGCCAAAGGAGCAGATCACGCCCCGGTCGCCTTTAGCCATGTCCTCGGAGTGCTTGGAAAAGGCGATGATCGACCCGGCGGAAGAGGTATTGGCGTAATCCTGCAGGATATTGGGTTGCTCACCCGCCTCCGGCACGCGACCCAGCACCTTTTTTCCGATGAAGTCATTCATGGTCTTGTTGGCCTGGTGCAGCCAGAGCCGCCGCAGGTCATCGGCCTGCCAGCCGTGATCGGACAGGTGGCCGAGGATGTGCGAGGACACCAGCGGTAGCACCTCCTTGAAGACCTTGCGCCCGTTCTGCATGAACTGCATGTCGCGCCGGTCCTCCATCTGGTCATGGGCGCGGCGCAGGAACCCGGCGTTGTTGCGGATGTTGTTGGAAAACTGCGTGGCGCAGCGTGTGGAATGGATCAGCCAGTGATCGCCCTGCGCCTCCTCCGCCGGTTCGATCACCACCGCGGTGCAGACATCGCCAAAGATGAAATGGCAGTCGCGGTCGCGCCATTCGAGGTGGCCCGAGCAGATTTCCGGGTTCACGACCAGCGCGCGGCGCGCACTGCCCGCGCGGATCATGTCGGCAGCGGCCTGGATGCCGAAGGTGGCCGAGGAACAAGCCACGTTCATGTCAAAAGCGAACCCGCCGCAATCCAGTAGCCGCTGGATCTCGATCGCAATTGCCGGGTAGGCGCGTTCGTGGTTCGAGGCGGCGCAGATCACCAGGTCGATCTCTGCCCCCTCGCGGCCCGCCATTTCCAACGCCTTGGTGCAGGCGTCCACCGCCATTTCAGCCATGATTCCGGGGGACTCGTCCGGCCGGGCGGGCAGGCGCGGGCACATGCGGTCCGGGTCCAGCACGCCTTCCTTGTCCAGCACATAGCGGCTTTCGATGCCCGAGGCCGAAAAGATGAAATCGGAACTGGAATGGGTCAGCGGCTCGACCTCGCCGGCGGCGATACGGCCCGCGTGATCGGCGTTCCATCGGTCGGCATAGGCGTTGAAGGCGGCGACAAGCTCGTCGTTGGAAATGCTCTGATCCGGGGTGAATACCCCGTGGCCGGTGATCGCTGGCTGTGTCATGGGCGCGTCCTCCTGCCTTCGACAGGACCGCAAGCGTGGGGCGAGGTCAAGGGAACCCGTGGGGGCAGGCGCGCGTTGCCTGAATGAAAGGAGGACCGAAATGGACCGACTTGCGCTTTACCTTACCCTCATGAGCGGCAGCGGCATCGCCGGGACGCTGCTCATCGTCTTCTTCGCCTTCAACTGGTACAGCTGGACAGCGATTGCCGTCGCCGCCGGGATCGGGCTTGTGACCGCATGGCCCAGCGCGCGGATGGTGTCCAAATACATCAAGGACAACGACCCGCTGTTCCATCGGCGAGAGCCCAAGGGCATCCTGCCCGATCCAAGCGGACCCGAGCTTTAGTGCATCCTGGACCCGTTCGGCGCGGCCTGATCCGGAGCGATCAGCACGATGGCGCCGTCCGGGTCCGAGACACCAAGCACCAGCACCTCGGACCGCATCGGGCCGATCTGGCGGGGTGGGAAATTGACCACCGCCATGACCTGTTTGCCGACAAGGCGTTCGGGGTCGTAATGCACGGTGATCTGGGCCGAGCTTTTCTTTTCCCCGATTTCCGGTCCGAAATCGATCCAGAGTTTGATCGCCGGTTTGCGGGCCTCGGGGAACGGTTCGGCACGGATCACGGTGCCGAGGCGAATGTCGACCTTCAGGAAATCGTCGAATGTGATCTCGTCAGCCATTGGCCAATTCCTTCGACCGCCGCGCAGCCGCTGCCACGGTGGCGCGCATGAGCGGCGGCAGGCCATCGTCCTCGTTCATCAGCACCTCCAGCCCCGCCTGCGTGGTGCCGTTGGGCGAGGTCACGTTGCGGCGCAGTTGTGCCGGATCCTCGCCCGTTTCCTGCGCAAGGGCGCCCGCGCCTGCCACGGTGGCCCGCGCCAGGGCCATCGCCAGTTCGGGGGCCAGTCCCTCGGCCTCGCCGGCCTTGGCGAGGCATTCGATCATGTGAAAGACATAGGCCGGGCCGGAGCCGCTGACGCCGGTCACGGCATCCATCTGGCTCTCGTCTTCCAGCCGGACAACCTCACCGACTGCCGACAGGAGGTCTTCGGCGGTTTTAAGGTGGGCGTCCGTGGTCCGCGCGTTGCCGATGATCGCGGTGATGCCCTTGCCCACGGCGGCGGGCGTGTTGGGCATGGCGCGCACGATGGGGACATCGCCCAGGTGCGCCTCGTAGGTGGTGATCGGGGTGCCTGCGGCGACGGAAACGAACAGCGTGTCGCCCTTGGGTAGGTCTTGCAGTGCGAGCAGCGCCTCGCCCATCATCTGCGGCTTGACCGCGATCAGAACGACGGCGGGGCTATTGCCGAAACCCTCGTTGATATGCACGCCCTGCGCCTGCAGCCAGTCCGAGGGGTTCGGATCCTGGACCCGCACGCTGTCCGCCGGCAATCCGCGTGCCAGCCAGCCGGCGAGCATCGCCGATCCCATCTTGCCGCATCCCAAGAGTGCCAGCCCGCGCCGGGCGAGGTCTGTATCCTGCATCACGTCCCCCTGTCTTTTGTCCCGGCGGACCCTAGGCCCGCCGGAAGAGAGGGGCAAGGTTACTCGGCCATGATCGAGGCGGGGGCGGTGCCTTCGTTCAGCCAGGCCTCAAGCGGGCTCATCGGGTCAAGGCTGGCGGCATTGATCCCGTCCGGCCCCGGCAGGATGCCGCAGTGGTCGACGCCCGGCACCATGAAGAGCGCGACGTTTTCCTTCAGAACGTCCTCGCCGCCCGCGGCCTCGGCGGCCTTTTCATACCAGTCGACGGTCTTTTAGGGCGTCACGATGCTGTCCGCCCAGCCATGCTAGACGATCATCTTGCCACCCGCCGCGCGAAAGGCGGACAGGTCCGGGCTGTCGCCGTTGTAGACCTGCGCGATCGTGGCCAGCCGCGCCGGATCAGCCTCCATGTCGAAATCCAGCGGCGACCATTCCGGGCCTGGGTCGGCGGCAAAGGCCATGTAACGCCCGAAGTTGGTGACGAAGGCGGGCACCAGCTTGCCGCCGCCCTTGCCGTTGCCGGTCAGCCAGAGCCACCAGAAAGGCTCCGAGCCTTCGGGGATGCCACCCGGGTAAAGCTGCTCTCCGGCGGCATTGCGCGGCCCTTCGCGCCATTTCATCAGCGTGTCCATCTGCTGGTTGGTCAGGCCAAGCCCGCTGTAATCGACCTCGCAGGCGCGCGGGTCAGCGATGAACCCGTCCTTGGCCCCGTCCACCCCGTCGCACTGTTCATAGACCGCGTCGCCGATCAGCTTGGCGTCGTCGGGGCCAAGGATCTGGCTGCCATCGGGCGCGGTATTGGCCTGCACCAGAAAGGCCATCTTGGTCGCCACCAGCCCGGTATAATCCATCGCCGGCGCGCCCGAGATGATGCCATCGAACATCTCGGGGTAGCGCTGGGCCGCGACATGGGCCATGCGCCCGCCGGTCGAACAGCCCTGAAAAATCGCCTGCTCCGAGGTGCTGCCGTAAAACGTCCCGATCAGTGCCTGCGCCACGCGGTTGGTCTCTCCGATGGACCGCCAACCCCAGTCGCGTTCCGCGTGGGGATTGTTGTGTGCCCAGCCCGCATCGACGACGGACAGCCCGTGGTGCCCGCTGTCCGAGGTGGCGGTGGCATAGCCGCGCTCCAACCCGGGACGCATGGCATTGACCCAGCCGCCGCTGGCGTCGGCACGGCCAAGGATGCCGCAGAACCCGCCGCAGCCGGCCTGGTAGTACTTGCCGTTCCACCCTTCCAGCGGCAGGCGCACCTCGATGTTGATCGCGGGCAGCGCGGTGGCGCGGACCTCGCAGTTGGCGGGCAGGCCCTCGGCCTCGACCACGCGGGCGGTCCGGACATGGGCGGCGCTCAGCACGGTGTCGCGCAAGGCAGCACAGGACGCCGCGTCCTGCTGGGCCAAGGCCGGGCTGGCACCGGCCAAAAGGATAGCCAGCGCCGAAAGGCGGGTTCTCATGGATATTCCTCCCTGGGATATTCTTGCTTCGGCAGAATTGCCGCACCCCTGATTCAACTCACGGTTAATCCCGGGTGAAATGGAAATGGGCGCCGCAATTGCGCCGCCCCTCGTGTGTCATGTCTCTGGAAAAATTCGGGAATACCCCGATGTCAAGCCCGCCCGTAAGCCTCTGCAATGGCGACCTGCATGGATTCTTTTGCGCTCTTGTCGGTCCAGACCATCAACTGGAAGGCTGGGTAATAGCGTTCCGAGCTCATGACGGCGGCGCCGATCATCGTGTCGATCTGCTCGGCGCTGGCGACATTGCCACCGGCCAGCACCAGCCCGTACTTGTAGACCATCAGCTTGTTCTCGGGCCAGTAGCTGAAGGCGCCGGCCCAGCACTGATCGTTGATCAGGTTCAGACCTTCGTACAGTTCCGGCAACCGCGCCTCTGGCGGCTCCATCTCGAAGGTGCAGATCATCCGCAGGGTTTCATCGAAAGCGGACCAGGCCAGGGTGATCGAGTAGGTGCGCCACTGACCTTCGACCGCCATCGCGATCTGGTCGTCCGCGATGCGGTCGAAATCCCAATCGTTGAACTCGGCGATATGCTCGACAAGGTCGATCGGATGCAATTCGTCGTTGAGATACTGCTCGGACAGGGCCATAAGGACACCCCTTTGATTATAGCGCCGTGACTGGTGATTCACCCCCAGCGCTTGCTGCCTGCTCAAGGGTCTGCGGGCTATCCCCGCGCCCTTACCAGATATGGTGCCTGCCCAAATAGGGGTGTGTAAAGCGATATTTTGATGAAGGCCGCATTAAGTTGTGGACGAGTTCGATTCGGCGTCAACTTGTGGGTAAAGACTCTGCTTCGTGTCTGAGTGCGCGTTCGAACAGCTGGCGAGAGCGCGAGGCGGCGCTGTCGGGCCGCGTCATCAGACCTACCGGACCTGCGGTCAATCCCAGGTCCAGGGGCAGCGCGGCCAAGGCGCCATCGTCGATTTCCGGGGCCACGACGCCTTCGGAAATGAACCAGAGCATGTCCGATTGTCGAAGGAACCTCCGCCCGAAGGCACCGGAGACGCAGTCGATCCGATCATGGAAGGGCCCCAACCCCTGTGCCAGGCACCAGCGATCTACCAGCGGGCGGATCGCGGCGCCTTCGGGCGGGTAGAGCACGGGCCAGTCCACCAGGTCCTGGGGCGCCAGAACGGGCCGGGCCAGCAAGGGGTGCTGGCTGCGCACGACACAAACGACGCCCTCTTGGTATAGCTGCGTGAAACTGACCCCGGCCATGCTGTCCGGCGCCCCCATGCGCCCGATCACAAGGTCGAGCGCGCCGGATTGCAGATCGCGCGTCAGCGCCCCGTGTGCCCCGTCGCGCAGCACCAGCCGTGTTGCGGGCGACAGTTCGCGGAACCGGGCCACGACGCGCGGCATCAGGCGCACCGCGACCGAGGGCAGGGCACCCACGCGCAGCACCTCGGCGCCGCCTTCGCGCAGTTCGGCCACCCCGGATACCCCGCGCCTCAGCGCGGCGAGGCTTTGTCCGGCGAACTCCAGGAACACCTCGCCCTCGGGGGTCAGCCGCACGCCACCGCGGTCTCGCGTCATCAGCGCGGCGCCCAGGATCTCTTCGAGTTCCTTCAGCGTCTTCGACAGGGCGGGCTGGGTCAGGTTCAGCTCGGCACAGGCACCCTTGAGACTGCCTTGGCGGGCAATGGCGGTGACAGTCTCGAGGTGGCGCAGTTTGATCCGTCGGTCCAGCAAGTTACTTTCCCTTTTTGACAATTGTAGCGCTGAAAACGTCATTTTACATGGCCTATCGGTTCATTCTAGTCTTGTCGCAAAGGGGAGGACATCATGCGTACCCAAGTCTGCATTATTGGCGGCGGCCCGTCGGGCCTGCTGCTCAGTCAGTTGCTGCACAAGAAGGGCATCGACAGCGTCGTTCTGGAACGCAAGACCAAGGACTATGTCCTGGGCCGCATCCGTGCGGGCATCCTGGAAACCGGGATGGTCGACCTGATGCGCGAGGCCGGTGTGGGCGAACGGATGGACCGTGAGTGCATCGTCCACGACGGCACCGTGATTTCCTACGGCGACGAGGAGTTCCGCATCGATTTCACCGAGCTGACCGGCAGCCATGTGGTTGTCTACGGCCAGACCGAGGTGACGCGCGACCTGTACGAAGCGCGCGAAAAGGCGGAGGGCAAGATCGTCTTCAACGTCGAGAACGTGCAGATCAAGGATGCCGACAGCGACGCACCCTATGTCACCTACGAGGTGGACGGCACGGAGGCCCGCATCGACTGCGATTTCGTAGCCGGTTGTGACGGGTTCCACGGCGTTAGCCGCCAGACCATGCCGCTGAGTGTCCGCAAGGAGTACGAAAAACTGTACCCCTTCGGCTGGCTGGGCATCCTGTCGGAAACGCCGCCGGTGCATGACGAACTGATCTATGCCAGCTCGGAGCGCGGCTTCGCTCTCTGCTCGCAGCGCAACGCCAATCTCAGCCGCTACTACATCCAGTGTTCACTGTCGGACAGTCCGGATGACTGGACCGACGCGGCTTTCTGGGAAGAGCTCAAGCGCCGCATTCCGACAGAGGCGGCAGAGCGCCTTGTCACTGGCCCGTCGATCGAGAAGAGCATCGCGCCGCTGCGGTCCTTCGTGACCGAACCGATGCGCTGGGGGCGGTTGTTCCTCTGTGGCGATGCCGCCCATATCGTGCCGCCGACCGGGGCCAAGGGGCTGAACACCGCGGCCAGCGACATCCATTATCTCTACAACGGGCTGGTGCAATACTATCAGACCGGCGACAGCGAGGGCATCGACACCTACTCGGAAAAGGCGCTGGCCCGGATCTGGAAGGCGGAACGCTTCAGCTGGTGGATGACCACGCTGCTGCACAGGTTCCCCGACCAGAACGAATTCGATCTGAAGATCCAGCTTGCCGACATCGAGTTCCTGCGCTCCAATCGCGACGCGCAATCGGTCTTGGCGCAGAACTACATCGGGCTGCCCTACTGATTGCCCGGGTTTCGTCACGAACCCGGGTCCGGCCCGAAGGGAGGACCGCATGACCAACCGATACGAAACCGGCATGAAGGTGCGCCGCTCTGTGCTTGGCGATGCCCATGTCGACCGCGCCGAGGCGGCCAAGACACCCTTTGACGAGGCGTTCCAGACCCTCATCACCGAAGGCGCCTGGGGCACGGTCTGGGCCTCTGACGGGATCAGTGACCGCGAGCGTTCCATGCTGACGCTGGCGCTGCTGGCGGCGCTGGGCAATTTCGAAGAGATCCCCATGCACATCCGCGCCACCGCGCGGACGGGGGCCAGCAAGGCGGATGTGCTGGAAGCGTTTCAGCACGTCGCAATCTATGCCGGCGTGCCGCGCGCCAACCACGCGCTGAAGCTGGCCAAGCAGACCTATGCCGAGATGGACGGCCCTGAAACAGGGCAGGCAAACGCGCAGTCCGGGGACAAGTGAGGAGAGACCGACATGCCCGATCAAGGCGAATTCTACCAGCGGGACCGGGACTGGCACCCGCCCGCCTACGTCAAGGAATACAAGACGAGCGTCGCGCGGTCGCCGCAATATTCGCTCATCAGTCTGCAGAACTCGGTTGGTGAGATCACCGGTCCGGTCTTCGGTCATAACGACATCGACCCGATGGACCGCGACCTGATCCACAACTACGCCACGGCCGGTGAAAGCGCGATTGGCGAACGGATCATCCTGCATGGGCGGGTGCTGGACGAGAACGCGCGGCCCGTGCCCAACACGCTGGTCGAGATCTGGCAGGCCAACGCGGGCGGGCGCTATCGTCACAAGAAGGACACCTACCTCGCGCCCATCGACCCCAATTTCGGTGGCTGCGGGCGCACGATCACGGACGAGAACGGCTATTACTATTTCCGCACCGTGAAACCCGGCGCCTATCCCTGGCGCAACTACGTCAACAGCTGGCGCCCGGCGCATATCCACGTCTCGGTCTTCGGCTCGGGCTTTGTCCAGCGGCTGATTTCACAGATCTACTTTGAGGGCGACCCGCTGATCCCGCTCTGTCCCATCGTCAAGAGCATCCCCAACCAGGAGGCGATCAACAGCCTGGTGGCGGCGCTGGACATGAATTCGACCATTCCGCTGGACACCATCGCCTACAAGTTCGACATCGTCCTGCGCGGGCGTCGCTCGACGCTGTTCGAAAACCGTCTGGAGGGGAATTGATGCATCTTCGGGAAAACTGGGAACTGGTTTTCCTCCCGGAAGATGCGTAAGGAGAATGACAATGGTACAACCGCTCAACTACCTCAAGGAAACGCCCTCGCAGACCGCCGGTCCCTATGTCCACATCGGGCTGGCGCCGGGCGCCGCAGGCTTCGACATCTACGAACGCGAACTGGGCTGGGACATCGCCGGACCGAATGCCGAGGGCGAACGCATCCGAGTAGAAGGCCTTGTGATCGACGGCACCGGATCGCCGATCAAGGATGTGCTGCTGGAGGCCTGGCAGGCCAATGCCAAGGGCATCTACGCCCATCCCGAAGGCGGCGGCGAGGTCGAGGATGGCTTTCGCGGCTGGGGCCGGGTCATCACCGATTTCGACACCGGCGAATGGGGCTTTGACACCATCAAGCCGGGCAAGACGCCGGGCCGCAATGGCCGCATCCAGGCGCCGCACATCAACCTGTGGGTGGTGGCGCGCGGGATCAACCTGGGCCTCAACACCCGGATCTACTTCGAGGACGAGGCAGAGGCCAACGCCGAGGACCCGGTGATGAACATCATCGAATTGGAACGCCGCCGGGCCACGCTGCTGGCGAAACGGAGCGAAAAGGACGGCAAGGTCGTCTACCGCTTCGACATCCAGCTGCAAGGCCAGGACGAAACCGTCTTCTTCGACGTATGACATGATACCCGGGCCGGGGCGGGTTTGTGCCCGGCCCGGCTTTTTCCTGTCCGAAACACTGACTATCCTGCCGTCACCACGAAAGACGCCAGCGAGGGGAGCGCCCGACATGACCAAACCCTGTATCATCTGCGTGGCCATCACCGGCTCTGTCCCGCGAAAGAAGGACAATCCGGCGGTGCCGATCTCGATCGAGGAGCAGGTCGAAAGCACGCAAGAAGCCTTCGAGGCCGGGGCCAGCATCTGCCACGCCCATGTGCGGATGGAGGACGAGACGCCGACTTCGGACCCCGAACGCTTTGGGCGGCTGGTCGAGGGGCTGAAGAAACACTGCCCCGGCATGATCATCCAGCTGTCGACCGGAGGACGCTCCGGTGCGGGGCAGGCGCGGGGCGGGATGCTTTCGCTGGCCCCCGACATGGCCTCGCTCTCGGTGGGGTCGAACAATTTTCCGACCCGCGTCTACGAAAACCCGCCGGACCTGGTGGATTGGCTGGCCAGTGAGATGCGCACCTACGAGATCAAGCCCGAGATCGAGGCTTTCGACCTCAGCCATATCTTCAAGGCCGCAGAGATGAACCGCGACGGGCGCATCCCGGGCAAGCTGTACGTGCAATTCGTCATGGGCGTGAAGAACGCGATGCCCTGTGACCGCAATGTGTTCGATTACTACATCGAGACGGTCAAGCGGCTGGCACCCGACGCGGAATGGTGCGCGGCTGGCATTGGGCGGCACCAGGTCGAGGTCAACGAATGGTCCATCGCGGCGGGTGGTCACACGCGCACGGGACTGGAGGACAACGTGCGCTGGGACAAGGAAACGCTTGCGCCGTCGAACGCGGCGCTGGTCACGCGGGCCGCGGACCTTTGTGAGAAATACGAGCGCCCGGTGGCCAGCTGGCAGCAAGCGCGCGAAATCCTTGGCTTGAGGGCTGCCTGAGGGGCAAAGGGCGCGGCGGGGTAAACCCCGCCCTACGCCTGTAGGCAGGGGTCAGGAGACGACCTCGGCGGCGAAACAGGCCTGTTGAACCGCAGGAATCGTGCCCGGGGCCGTGACCTCGAAGGGCTGTTGCAGCAGTACCTTGCCGTCCCGTTCTACCTGGAACATCCACGGCCCTTCGACCAGTTCATAGTCCCGTTCGAAGGTGAAGAGATTCAGCGAGACATCGCCGAAATTCATCGGCGTTACCCAGCGTTCGACGGTGCGCCCCTCCGGGCCCATCGGCGGATGTGTGACCACAATCGTCACCTCGGGGACGGAAGACCCGGCGGTCAGGCTGGCGCGGATGCCAAAGCTGAGACCCATTTCCGCTGGCACCTGCACCGTCTCGACGTCGATGGGGCGGTCCTGGTCGACAAGGTTCAGAAGGCCCGACAGCGTGTCCGGCGCGGGCCGCGTGCCCTGAAGCTCGACCTCGCAGATGACGCCGAAGGCCTCCAGCGTCAGGGGCGGTTCGACAAAGGCCCCGACATCGGCAAGGGCAGGCGCCCCGACCAGCGTGGCGGCAATCAGGGGGGCAAGCGGTTTGGCGTGCATGTCGTCTTCTCCCGGGAACTGAAACCACAGTCTAACATGGGCCGAGGTTAGGCGCAGGGGCAGGATTTGCCTACCCGCACCGCCACTTGATACCGGAAAACCGCCGACGGGTGCCGGTCACGGCCGTGTGCCACGCCATTTGGCCCCGCGCCGGGTTGTCCCCCGGGACATCTTCGGCGCGGCTAGGGCCCGCCGTCCGGCAGTCGCCTGTTCCGCCGCGTGGCGGAACCGTGGCGGCTTTCGGACCCGTGATGAGCCGAACCGTTTTCTTGCCGGACCGGCGCGGTTTCCGTCCGCAACGGGAATGTATTACGTTATCCGGGCTACTGGTAAGTTCGTGGACGTGATCGCCTGTGCGCGGACGCCGAGCGATGCCCCCGCTCTCAGGCGGAAGGAAGGGGGTCACCGCGGCAGCGCACAGCCGCATGACGGGCAGGGCAACTTGACGGGACACGAAAGCGCATGACCTTCGACTACAGTATCGCCTGCGGTGTCATCGCGACGGGCGGGCTGCTTTCGGCGGCGTTGTGCCTGCCGGCGCCCTTGCCGGGGCTGACCACGGCGCGGCCCGTTCTGATCGCGCTTGGCGAGATCTTGTTCGCGCTTTTGACGCTGGTGCTCGCGACCGTGTTGAGCGCGGCCTGCGTCCGGCTGTCCGGGGACCGGGATGCCGCCATGTGGATCGCCGCGATCCCCCTGATTCTCTGGCCGGTCTACCTGCCTCTTGCGTTGGGCTGGGCCTGGTTGCGCTATCGCCTTGCGCGGCGTTTCCGTGGGTGAGGGTGGCGACCGGATCGCGGCGTTTCCCGCGCCTGCCGGGGCCGCGCGGACATGAAAAAGGCCCTCCCTAACAGGGAGGGCCGGCTTCCGTCGGTCCGGCGGTGTCAGCCGATTGCGACAGCTTTCACATCGTCGTCGATGTAGGGGACGTACTGTTCAAAGTTGTCGGCGAACATCTGCACCAGCTTTTCCGCCTGCGCATCATAGGCCGCCTTGTCGTCCCAGGTCTTGCGCGGATCCAGCAGCAGTTCCGGCACACCCTCGACCGAGACCGGCACCTCGAAGCCGAAGTTCGGGTCCTTGCGGAATTCGGCCTGCGCCAGCTTGCCCTCCAGCGCGGCGTGCAGCAGCCCGCGGGTCGCCTTGATCGGCATGCGCGAGCCGGTGCCATAGGCGCCGCCGGTCCAGCCGGTGTTGACCAGCCAGCAGGTTGCACCGTGCTTGGCGATCTTGTCACGCAGCAGGTTGCCATAGGCCTCGGGGCGGCGCGGCATGAAGGGGGCGCCGAAGCAGGTCGAGAAGGTGGGTTCCGGCTCGGTCACGCCGCGTTCGGTCCCGGCCACCTTCGAGGTGAAACCGGACAGGAAGTGGTACATGGCCTGCGCCGGGGTCAGCCGCGCGATCGGGGGCAGAACACCAAAGGCATCGCAGGTCAGCATGATGATGTTCTTGGGGTGACCGCCCAGGGCGGTTTTCGACGCGTTCGAGATATAGTGCAGCGGGTAGGCGCAGCGCATGTTTGCCGTCAGGCTGTCATCCTCGAAATCCAGGTCGAAGGTTTCCGGGTCGAAGACCATGTTCTCGATCACCGTGCCGAATTTCTCGGTTGTGGCGTAGATCTCGGGCTCTGCCTCGGCGCTCAGATTGATGGTCTTGGCATAGCAGCCGCCTTCGAAGTTGAAGGTGCCGCGATCCGACCAGCCGTGCTCATCGTCGCCGATCAGCACGCGCGACGGATCGGCCGACAGCGTGGTCTTGCCGGTGCCCGACAGGCCGAAGAAGACAGCGGTATCGACCGGGTTGCCCGGCGCATGGTTGGCCGAGCAATGCATTGCCATGATGCCCTTTCCGGGCAGGATGTAGTTCAGCAGCGTGAAGACCGACTTCTTGTTTTCACCGGCATATTCGGTGTTGCCGATCAGGATGAGCTTCTTTTCGAAGTTGAGCGCGATCACCGTTTCCGTGCGGCAGCCGTGCTTTTCCGGGTCGGCCTTGAAGGTCGGGCAGTTGATGATCGTGAAATCCGCGGTGAAGCTGTCCAGGTCCTCGCGGTCGGGACGGCGCAGCATGTGGCGGATGAAGAGGTTGTGCCATGCCAGTTCCGAGATCACCCGGACGTCGATGGCATTGGCCGGATCGGCGCCACCGACCAGGTCCTGCACATAGTAGTCGCCGCCTTTCATATGCTCCAGCATGTCGGCGTGCAGCCGGTCAAAGGCCGCGGCCTCCATCGGCTGGTTGTTTTCCCACCAGATGCTGTCCTCGACCGAAGGGGTGCGGACGACGAACTTGTCCTTGGGCGAACGGCCCGTGTATTTGCCGGTGGTCACAAGGAAGGACCCGCCCTTGCCCAACGTACCTTCGCCTCGTTTCAGCGCCGCTTCGATCAGCGCTGGCTCCATGAGGTTGTAATAGACATTTCCGAGCCCTTCGATGCCCTGGTCTTCAAGCCGGAACTGAGGGTTCACCCGTCCAAATGTCATCTGCCTTGCTCCTGTGGATCGCGCTGATCAAGAATAGTTGTATGCGGCGACATACTGCGCCGATGCCGGACCTCTTAACATGCCGCTTTTCGACATGAACAGGACGCAAAGGCGCAGTTTGCGCTACCAAGCGCGGGTTTAGCGATACCACGGCGGGCAGCTGCCGAACTGCGATCAATGCAACGCAAACCGGTGAGGCATTTTAGCCATTCCTTTGCCAAATTCGCGTCTGTTGGAGCCAGGCGGCGTGGCCGATTCGCAGTTAATGATTGCTGTAAAGCGGAAAATCGCCGATAGTGCAGAAAAAAATAAGGCAACCAGAGCAGTATAAGGACAGCAAAATGTCTAAGATCGCCCTTGTGGACGACGACAGGAATATCCTGACGTCCGTTTCGATGACGCTTGAGGCAGAAGGGTTCGAGGTCGAGACCTACAACGATGGCCAGGCGGCGCTTGACGCGTTCAACAAGAAGATGCCGGACATGGCCGTGTTCGACATCAAGATGCCGCGCATGGATGGTATGGACCTGCTACAGCGCGTGCGCCAGAAATCCAGGATGCCCGTGATCTTCCTGACCTCCAAGGACGACGAGATCGACGAGGTGCTGGGCTTGCGCATGGGTGCCGACGACTACGTCAAAAAACCTTTCAGCCAGCGCCTGCTGGTCGAACGCATTCGCGCCCTGCTGCGCCGTCAGGAAGCCGTGGCCGGTGATGTCGTGGGTGACACCGAAGAGACCAAGCTGATGACCCGCGGCAGCCTGACGATGGACCCGCTGCGCCATGCCGTCAGCTGGAAAGGCCAGGACGTGTCGCTGACCGTGACGGAATTCCTGCTGCTGCAGGCCCTGGCGCAGCGCCCCGGTTTCGTGAAGTCTCGGGATCAGCTGATGGACGTGGCCTATGACGATCAGGTCTATGTCGACGACCGCACCATCGACAGCCACATCAAGCGTCTGCGCAAGAAGATGCGCACGGTCGACACCGATTTCTCGGCCATCGAAACGCTTTACGGTATCGGATACCGCTACAACGAAGAGTAAGGGATGGCCCTGGCCGAACAGCTCCCGATGCAGGACGATCGTCAAGGCGGACGGCGTGATGCGGACGTCGTGCTGGGCGACGACTGGGTCGCGCCCGACAGCACGGTTGAAAAGGAACTGCGCGACAGCCGCGCGCGGCGCGGGCTGTTCACGCTCAACCGTTCGCCGCTGACGCGCAAGATCATCACCTTCAACTTGATCGCGCTCAACGTGCTGGTCGCGGGGATTCTCTGGCTGAACTCATCGCGCGACACGATGGCGGTGCAGCGCGTCAATGCGCTGCAGGCCGAGGTCGAACTCGTAGCCGACGTGTTCGAGGCACAGTTGCCGCGCGGTGCGCCGGTCAGCCTGGGCACCGGCGACGGTATCGACGTCGCCCGCACGGTCGAGGGCATCGACCTGCGCGATGGCGTGCGCCTGATGGTCTTTGACAGCGCCAGTTTCCTGGTCGGTGAGACGCGCGGCCGCGTGCCGCCGATCATCCCCCCGGTCGAAGAGGACAAGCCGACGCTGATCTCGGACTTCCTGAACACGATCTGGGACGGCGTCGCGGGCCTGTTCAGCTATTTCGAGACCGAACCCGATCTCGACCTAGAAGATCGCCTGCGGCGTGCCATCGAATCCGGCGATCCGGCCCTGACCCGTGTCGAATCCGGCGGTGGCGACGGGGCCACCGTCTTCTTTGCACTGACCCCGATCCGGCAGGGCGACGCGCTGGTCGGGACGATTGCGCTGGTCTCCCCGGCGACAGAGATCGACGCCGCCGTCAGCGCCGAACGTGAGCGCGTGCTGCAGATGTTCGTGATCGCCACGCTGGTTTCCATCGGTCTCAGCCTCGTGCTGGCCTCGACCATTTCCAACCCGATTTCGGACCTCGCCGACGCGGCAGAGATCGGGCGCGACCGCAACCGCAAGGCGCGCACGCCGGGCCGTATCCGCATTCCCGACCTGACCGCCCGTCCCGACGAGATCGGGCGCCTGTCAGGCGCGCTGCGCGGCATGGTCGGTGCGCTCTACGATCGGATCGACCAGAACGAACAATTCGCCGCCGACGTGGCACATGAGATCAAGAACCCGCTGGCCTCGTTGCGCTCGGCCGTGGGCAGCCTGCGCATGGTCAAGAAGGAGGACCATCGGGCCAAGCTCCTGGACGTGATTGAACATGACGTGCGCCGGCTGGACCGACTGGTCAGCGACATCTCCAACGCTTCGCGACTGGACAGCGAGCTGGTCAAGGAAGAGGAGCAGGAGTTCAACCTGCTGGAAATGCTTGGCAACCTGACCGAGTTCCTGGGTGAGGATGCGCGCAAAAAGGGCATCGAATTCATCACCGACCTGCCGAAAAAGCCGGTCACGATCACCGGGTTGGAACCACGCCTGGCGCAGGTCTTCGTCAACCTCATCACCAATGCGATTTCCTTTTGCGAGGATGGCGATGCGATCCGTGTCTGGGCGCGACGCCGCGACAACCGCGTGCTGGTCGTGGTCGAGGATACCGGCCCGGGCATCCCAGAGGAATCGCTGCAGAAGATCTTCAAGCGCTTCTACACCTCGCGCCCGCAACAGGATTTCGGCAACAACTCGGGCCTTGGCCTTGCCATCTCCAAGCAGATCATCGAGGCGCATGGCGGCGTCATCTGGGCCGAGAACATCCGCCCGACCGAGGCCGATGTGACCTCGGAGCCGCTGGGCGCACGCTTCGTCGTCGGCCTGCCGGTCTGATCCCGCCCCATGCGGGAGGTTCTGCATGCCACCTCGGTTGCCGTGGCGGGCCGGGGCCTGATGATCCGAGGTGCCTCCGGCAGCGGCAAATCGGGCCTTGCGCTGGAACTGATGGCGCGGGGCGCGCAGCTGATTGCCGATGATCGCACGATCGTCACACGGGAGGGCGCACTGCTGAGGCTGAGCGTGCCTGCCGCGATAGAGGGCATGATCGAGGCGCGCGCCATCGGTCTTTTGCACGCACCACATGTGACCGGCATCCCGCTGGTCGCCGTGTTGGACATGGATGTGGCCGAAAGGCATCGCTTGCCGCCTAACCGGTCCACCCGGCTGCTGGGGGTGGATGTGCCATTGCTTCACAATTCCGCGTCTGAATATTTCCCCGCAGGACTCGTTCACTATCTCCAGTCGGGACGGCGAGAGTAGAAATGGACCAAAAGGAAACAGGCAGCGCGCGCATCGTCTTTGTCACCGGCCCTTCGGGCGCCGGGCGGTCAAGCGCGATCAATGTGCTCGAGGATCTGGGCTTTGAGAGCATCGACAACATCCCGCTGAGCCTGGTGCCGCGCCTCGTCGACCGCGACACGCCCCCGGCCCGGCCCCTTGCGCTGGGCATCGACGTGCGCAACCGTGATTTCAGCGCCGAGGGACTGTTGCAGCTCTACGAGATCCTGACGGACCAGATGCCGGCGCCTGTCGACCTGCTTTATGTCGATTGCACCGACGAGGTGCTGGTGCGGCGTTACTCGGAAACCCGCCGCCGCCACCCGATGGCCCCGGACGAGATGCCGGTGGACGGGGTGGTGCGCGAAAAGGCCCTGCTGACCGACGTGCGGTCGCGGGCGGATATCCTGATCGACACATCGGAACTGTCGGTGCACGATCTGCGGGCCGAACTGGAAGGCTGGTTCGGCGAGGTGACGGGGCAGGGCACCGCCGTCTCCGTCCAGAGCTTTTCCTACAAGCGCGGGCTGCCCCAGGGGCTGGATGTCGTGTTCGACTGCCGCTTTCTGCGCAATCCCCATTGGGAACCGGATTTGCGCGCTTTTACCGGGCTGGACCCCGAGGTAGCGGCCTTTGTTGCCGATGATCCCCGCTACGAGGATTTCCTGGATCGGCTGACCGGCCTGATCCTGTTGATGTTGCCGGCGGTGGTGGCCGAGGGCAAGGCGCATTTCGCGATCGGCTTCGGCTGTACCGGCGGGCAGCACCGGTCGGTTGCCGTCACGGAAAACGTTGCGGCCGCTCTTGCGCAGGAAGGCTGGCGGGTGTCAATTAGGCACCGCGAACTGGAACGGCGCGGCGGAACGCCCGTTTCCGAACGCGTCGTCGGCATGGTTGGAAAGGTGTCCGGGTGATCGGTATCGTGATCGTCGCGCATGGCGGACTGGCCCGCGAGTATCTCGCGGCGGTCGAGCATGTGGTCGGGCCGCAGCCCGGGATGCAGGCGATTTCCATCGAGGCAGATGCCAACCGCGCCGACAAGCAGGCCGAGATCTGTGCCGCGGCCGATGCCGTCGACAGCGGCGGCGGTGTCGTCATCGTCACCGACATGTTCGGCGGCTCTCCTTCGAATCTGTCGCTGAATGCCTGCCGTCCCGACAATCGCCGCATTCTGTACGGCGCGAATCTGCCGATGCTGATCAAGCTGACCAAAAGCCGTCACCTGACCGTGCCAGAAGCGGTACGCCAGGCCCTGGAGGCCGGGCGGAAGTATATTGACAGCCAGAACATTCCGGCCGATCCAACTTGAACGTCTTGATCTGCCACGAGAAAGCCGGGTTCCCATGACCAACTCCATTCACCGCGCGCTGAAGATCGTCAACGAGAAGGGGTTGCATGCCCGCGCCTCTGCCAAACTGGTCGAGGTGGTCGAGGGATTCGACGCAATGGCCGAGGTCAGCCGCGACGGGATGTCCGCCAGCGGAGACAGTATCATGGGGCTTTTGATGTTGGCAGCCGCGAAAGGAAGCACTATTGAAGTCCAAACCTCGGGGCCGGACGCCGAGGCGCTGGCCGATGCGGTCGAGGCCTTGGTGGCCGACCGCTTTGGGGAAGACTGTTAGCGCCGGTGCAAGGCGCTGACGTGCAATACGGGACTGTAGCAGGCGCATGGTCGAAAGCACCCAATCGACATCCCTGAGGGGGCGGAGCGTGTCCAGGAATCCTGCACCCTACGACAAGCGACAGGTCAGTTACGCCAACACGTTCAGCAATCCGTGGAAGGCAAACACGATCCGGACGCTGGAATGGCTGACCGGCAAGATCCCCCTGCTGCGCATGGTGCGGCGGTTTGAACGCATGGGCCCGGTCGAAGGTCAGGCATTCTGGAGCCAGGCGCTGGGCATCATGGGCATCGACCTGATGACTCCTGCCGAACAGATCGCGCGCATCCCCAAGGACGGCCCCGTGATCATCGTGGCCAACCATCCTCACGGGCTGGTCGACGGGATGGTTCTGGCGGAACTCATCGGCCGCGTGCGCACCGATTACAAGATCCTGACCCGGTCCCTGCTGACCGGCGTCAAGGAGGTCGAGCCCTTCATGATCCCGGTGCCCTTCCCGCACGAGGAAGACGCGCGCGAGCAGAGCCTGGAAATGCGGGCGCGGGCCATGGATCACCTGAAGTCCGGCGGCGTGATCGTCCTGTTTCCCTCCGGCGTCGTGGCCTCGTCCGAAACCTGGTTCGGGACGGCGCAAGAGGCGGGCTGGAACCCCTTTACCGCCAAGATGGTCCAGCGATCCGGCGCGACCGTGGTTCCGATCTTCTTTCCGGGACAGAACAGCCGCGCCTACCAGATCGCCAACAAGCTGTCCGCCACGATCCGCCAGGGGCTCTTGATCCACGAGGTCGTGCACGCCTGCAAGCGGCCGCAGAAGCCGGTTGTCGGAGAGCCGATCACCCCGGAGCAGGTCAAGGCCTTTTCGGGCGGCCAACGAGAATTCGTGGCCTGGCTGCGCGAACAGACGCTGGGCCTGCGCGAGGGCTGACGCCCCGAACCGGATTGGCCGCGGCCCCGACGGGCCCGCGCCTATGCACAGAGGGCGGTCTGGCTCAGCGCGTCGGGACCGGCTCATCCCCCCGGTAATCGTAGAAACCGCGTCCGGTCTTGCGGCCCAGCCAGCCGGCCTCGACGTATTTGGTCAGCAGCGGGCAGGGGCGATACTTGGTATCCGCCAGGCCGTCGTGCAGCACGTTCATGATCGCAAGGCAGGTGTCCAATCCAATGAAATCGGCCAGTTCCAGCGGCCCCATCGGGTGGTTGGCGCCCAGCTTCATCGCCATGTCGATCGAGCGCACGTTGCCCACGCCCTCGTACAGCGTGTAGCAGGCCTCGTTGATCATCGGGATCAGGATGCGGTTGACGATGAAGGCAGGGAAATCTTCGGCGCTGGCGGCGGTCTTGTCGAGTTTCTCGACCACCGCAAGGCAGCTTTCATAGGTTTCATGGTCGGTGGCGATGCCCCGGATCAGCTCAACCAGCTTCATCACCGGTACCGGGTTCATGAAATGGAACCCCAGGAACTTCTCGGGCCGGTCGGTCCGGCTGGCCAGTCGCGTGATCGAGATCGACGAGGTGTTCGAGGTCAGGATCGTCTCGGGCTTGAGGTGGGGCAGCAGGGCGGCAAAGATCTTGTCCTTGACCTCTTCGCGCTCGGTCGCGGCCTCTATCACCAGGTCGGTCTGGGCGATCTCGGGCAGGTGCAGCGTGGTGCGGATCCGCGCCATCGTCCGGTCGCGTTCCTCGGAGGAGATCTTGTCGCGGGTGACCTGTCGGTCCAGGTTCTTGCCGATGGTGGCGACGGCCTTGTCCAGCGCTTCCTGGCTGATGTCGTTGAGACGCACCTCGTAGCCTGCCAGTGCCATGACATGGGCAATCCCGTTGCCCATCTGCCCCGCGCCAACGACCCCGATAGACTTGATTTCCATGTCCCGATCCCCTTTTGCCGCGGCCACCATGACCCGGCTTTGGCGGGGCTGCAAGAGTGTCGGATTCGTCTCGCATTGTCGCATTAGCAAAATGGCAAGGGCTTTGCCCGATTCTCTCCTGTGGGTGAAAAATGAGGTGGGTAAAATGTCTGCACATGGCGGGGGCCATGCGACCCTGGAATACTATCCGTGCCGGTACGGCACATCACGCGTCCTGTTCCGCGGGCCGCGCCGACAGCTCGACGGTTTGTACTTTGCCTTCCTTGGGGGGACGGAAACCTACGGGCGGTTCATCGAACAGCCCTTTCCGGCGCTGCTGGAACAGCGGGTCAGGCTGGCCTGTGCGAACTTCGGCGTGGTCAATGCCGGGGTGGACCTGTACCTGAACGATCCCGGCGTGCTGGACCTGGCCGCCGGGGCGGCGGTCAAGGTTGTGCAGGTGATGGGGGCACAGAACCTGTCGAACCGATTCTACACCGTGCATCCGCGCCGCAATGATCGGTTCCTGCGTGCCTCGGAAAAGCTGCAGGCGCTCTATCCTGAGATCGATTTTACCGAGTTTCACTTTGTCCGGCACATGCTTGGGCGGTTGTCCGATGTCTCCAGCGACCGGTTCGCGGAGGTTCAGGACGAGCTGCGGATGGCCTGGACCTCGCGCATGAAACAACTGCTTGCGCACCTGCGCGGGGATACAGTGCTGCTGTGGTTCGCGGATCATCCGGTGCCGTCTGAACTGCCCTGGCGGCTGGATGGCGACCCGCTGTTCGTGAACCGTGAAATGATCGAGACGCTGCGCCCCAGGGTCAACGAGGTTGTCGAGGTCGTGGCCTCTGGCGCGGCCCTGACCGAGGGCACGCGTGGTATGGTCTTCGGGGATTTCGAGGCCTGCGCTGCCGCCGAGCTGATGGGTCCGCGTGCCCACCAAGAGGCGGGAGAGGCTCTGGCCCCGGTCTTGGGCGCAATGGTACGGCGCTGACATGAAAAAGGCCCGCCACGGGGCGGGCCTTCAGAAGTGTAGGATGGGTGCTCTGCCCACCCATCGCTCCTTCAGAGCTTCTCGGTCAGGGCCGGGACGGCCTCGAACAGGTCGGCGACAAGGCCGTAGTCCGCGACCTGGAAGATCGGGGCCTCTTCGTCCTTGTTGATCGCGACGATGACCTTCGAGTCCTTCATGCCGGCCAGGTGCTGGATCGCACCCGAGATGCCGACGGCAACATACAGGTCCGGAGCGACGACCTTGCCGGTCTGGCCAACCTGCCAGTCGTTCGGGGCAAAGCCCGAGTCGACGGCGGCACGGGATGCGCCCACGGCGGCCCCAAGCTTGTCGGCCAGCTTTTCGATGATGGCAAAGTCTTCCTGGCTGCCGACGCCACGGCCGCCGGAGACCACGACACCGGCCGAGGTCAGCTCGGGGCGGTCGCTCTCGGCCACCTTGTCCTCGACCCATTCGGACAGGCCGGGGTTGTCACCCGCGGCGATTGCCTCGACAGCCGCCGAACCGCCGGTGGCAGCCGCGTCGAAGGTCGAGGTCCGGAAGGTGATGACCTTGGTCGCGTCCTTGGACTTCACCGTCTGCATCGCGTTGCCCGCGTAGATCGGACGCACAAAAGTGTCCGCATCCACGACCTCGGTCACGTCGGTCAGCACCATGACGTCCAGCAGCGCGGCCACGCGCGGCAGGATGTTCTTGGCATCGGTGGTGGCGGGCGCGACAACGTGGCTGTAGTCGCTGGCCAGCCCGGCGATCAGCGCGGCAACCGGCTCTGCCAGGCGGTGACCATAGAGGGCATCTTCGGCGACCAGCACCTTGGACACGCCCTCGATGGTGGCTGCCTCGTCGGCGGCGGCCTTGGCAGAGGCGCCGGCGGCCAGGACGGTCACGTCACCCAGCGCCTTGGCGGCACTGACGGCCTTCGCGGTGGCGTCCATCGCCAGCGCGCCGTCGTTGATTTCGGCAATCAGCAGAACGGCCATCACACGATCCCCTTTTCTTTCAGCTTGGCGACAAGCGTATCGACATCGGGCACGATCTCGCCGGCCGCGCGGGCCGCCGGTTCGCCGGTCGAGACGATCTCGAGGCGCGGGCTGACGTCGACGCCGTAGTCCTCGGCGGTCTTCTCATCCAGCGGCTTCTTCTTCGCCTTCATGATGTTCGGCAGCGAGGCATAGCGCGGCTCGTTCAGGCGCAGGTCAGTCGAGATGATGGTCGGCATCTTGACCTTGACGGTCTGCAACCCGCCGTCGACCTCGCGGGTGACGACGGCGTTGTCGCCCTCAACGTCAACCTTGTTGGCGTACATCGCCTGGCTCCAGCCCAGCAGGGCCGACAGCATCTGGCCGGTGGCGCCCAGGTCGTTGTCGATGGCCTGCTTGCCGCAGAGCACGAGGCCCGGCTCTTCTTCCTTGACGATGGCGGCCAGGATCTTGGCCACGGCCAGCGGCTCGATGTCGGTGTGGACGTCATCGGCGGCCACGACCAGGATGGCGCGGTCCGCACCCATTGCCAGCGCGGTGCGCAGGGTTTCTTGGCTCTGCTTGACACCGATCGAAACGGCGATGACCTCATCGACCTTGCCGGCTTCCTTCAGCCGGATCGCCTCTTCCACGGCGATCTCGTCGAAGGGGTTCATCGACATTTTCACGTTCGCCAGATCGACACCCGATCCGTCCGCTTTCACGCGGACCTTCACGTTGTAGTCGATCACGCGCTTGACGGGCACAAGGACCTTCATCTGCGTGTCTCTCCTCAGGTCTACCATTGCCGCGGGCGGGCCCGCGAGACTTCCTCGCCGCGTGGTGTAGCCTGCCGGGACACAGGGAAACAGCGAAAAATCGTCGCGTTACCGTCTATACGCGTCGCCATGACGGGACGTTTTCCGGTATACCATCGAATCCATTGACATCCGGGCGCTTTCCGAGGTGCCGTTACGACAACTTTGACCGGATCGGGATCGGGGTGCGGAGCAGATTCGCCCCTTTGGAGGTTGGTTTTTTTGGATTTAAGGTTCCGAAATTTCGAATCAGTGTTTCAATTTTTGGCACTTGGATTGCAAATTCGTTAGCGTGGACCCCGATGGTCCCGAAAATCGGTGCTCGGGTATCGAAGACCGCGTCGTCGCACCCCGTTCCACGCCCTACCGGCAGATGTTTTGCAGCGCGCGCCACTCGGCATCGCTGAGGATCGGGCGGGTGCCGCTCTGTTCCCGTGCGAAATCGCGGGCTTGGTCGGCGCGGTCCGCCGTGATCGGGTGGGTCGACAGGTAGGCGGGGATTTCAATGCCCTGCAGGTCGTCCAGCTCGTCGAAGAAGCGGGCAAAACCGTCGGCGCTCACGTCCGCCTGTTGCAGCATGTCCAGCGCAAAGAGATCGGCGGCGGCCTCGGCCTCGCGGGAATAGGCGGCGGTCATCAGCTTTTCACCGACCAGCGCGATGGCCGCCCCGCCGGAGAAATCGCCGATGATCATGGTCAGCAGGCCGGCGGACCCGGCGGTGCGCAGCGCGTGCCGGGTGGCATCGCGCGATTCGACGTGTCCGATCTCATGCGCCAGCACGCCGGCGACCTCCTCCGGGCTTTCAGCCGCCTCCAGCAGCCCGCGCAGGACGACCACCTGTCCGCCGGGAGCAGCGAAGGCGTTGACCATGCCGTGGTCAAAGACCTGGCTGCTGATCTGGTACTGCATCTCGCGGGTTTCGGTCAGCCGCGTCACCATCTTGTCCAGCGCGGCAATGCCCGCCGGGTCCGTACAGCGCAGCGATCCGCTGCCGCTGCCCAGGACCCGTTCCATCTGGCGGACCACGACCTTGCCAAAGGCGATCTCGCGTTCGATCGGGATGATCTGGGCCAGCGTATTCGCCATCGCGGGCAGGATCACGAAGAGCATCAGCCCGGCGGCGGCCACCGCCCCGCCGGTGTAGATGCCGATCTTGCGCCAGGTGCCCTTGTGCATGTCGGCGCGGAACAGGCCGGGACGGGTGCGGTTCATCCAGGCGATCAGCTCGGGGTCCAGCAGGACCAGCCGGGCGGGATCGCGTGGCGCCTCGTCGTCGGTCTCCGCGTGGCGCGTCAGGGTCAACCGGTCGGTGTGGCCGGTATCGCTGAGCGCGCGCAGGTCCATCAGGGTCCAGCGCAGCGGTTCGGGGAGGGTGTCGCCGGTGATGATCATGGCTTGCCGGTCGTCGGAAAGGGCGACATGAACATCATGCCGCCCTGCCGTGAGGCCATCGAAGAACTGCGCCTCGGTCTTTTGCATCAGATCGCGCCACCCACGTCGAGCGCATCGGCAAAGCCTTCGGCGTCGACACCGGTTTCGGCCTCGCGCTGGGCGATGCGGTTGAGCGCGCCGGCGTTGCGGATCTTGAGCGTTTCGACATAGTGGCCCAGGATCGGCTGGGTGATCAGGATCATGCTGAGCGCCTGCACCACGACCAGCGCCACGATATAGCCGATCGCCATGACCACGCCGAACATGGCGATGGCCACGCCGGAGCCGTCCTGCATCAGCGGGATGAACCCGGTCGCCAGGGCGCCGACGATCCCGAAGGCCACCGAGGCCAGGAGGCTGAGCAGCAGGCCGCCGAGGATGTAGGTCTTGATGACAAATCCTGTGCGCGGCTGGGCGTCAAAGCGGATCTCGTCCCCCAGGACCTTGTTGCGGCTGAGGTAGCCAAAGCTCTGAACGCTGTAGTGGACCGAGCCGAAGAAGAACCAGATGTAACCGACAAAGATGCCGATCCCGCCGAGAACGGCCAGTCCGACGGTCTCGCTGGCAGCGGCGCCGGCCATAGCGATGGCGCTGACGACGACAATGCCGATGGCGATCAGGATATGCGTCATGGCTTTGTAAAGGTCGCTCCACTTGCCTTCCTGGGTAAACCGTGCGCTGCCGTAATAGCTGCGGTCGGCCATGTATTTTTCCAGCTTGAAGGTCTGCAGCGGCAGCAGGATGCCCAGCGTGATCGCGGCCAGGAACCCATAGCCGATGGCGCGCAGCACATAGCCCCAGGCGCCTTTTTCCATGCCGAAACGGATGCCGCGCCAGCGGGTGCGGGCCATCTTGTAGCGGCGTGCGCGGTACATGGCGTACAGGATGAAGGGCAGCACCGCGAAGAAGGTGATGTAGATCGCCGCAACCTGCGCGATGGCCTCTTGCGTCGTGGCGGTTTCCGGGTCGACCATGATGTTCAGCCCGGCATAGAAAAGGACCATCTGGATGATGCCGACGTAGATCGCCAGAAAGACGATGGCGACGAGGAAGCCGAGGAATTTTTCGATGCCGGTGCCGGTGTATTCGAAGGTGTCGCCGCCGGCGTCGACCGAGGACCAGATATACTTGCGGATGCGGGTCTTTTGCCAGAACCGGTAGATGCCAAGCGTCACGATGGTCAGAAGGCCGGTTTTCAGGGCGAGGCCGAACAACGGGCCTTTTTCGCCGGTATAGCGGATGTCCATTAAATCTTGATCGGTATGCATTGTACCTGTCTTTCTTTGGCGGAAACGGGCGCAGGAGCGGGTGCGCGGAACATGGCGCTAGGATGCTGCCACTGCAAAGTCGCGTAAAGTCGGGAATGCCTGCCCTTTGGGGCTGTTGCTGATTGGCGTCAGAACGCGGCGTCGACGTCGCATATCCCCTGCAGTGCCCGCCATTCCACCGGCTCCAGCAAGGGGCGGGGACGGAACCCGTCGGGCACCGCGTCGCGTGCGGCGGCGATGCGGTCGCCCAGCCGGGGGTGCGACAGGAAATGTCCGATAAACCCCTCGGCATCGCCTCCCGCCAGGGTGCGGAAGCGTTCGAACATCACCGCCAGCGCGGCCGGAGACAGATCGGCGCGCAACATCAGGTCATGCGCAAAGGCGTCTGCCTCGGCTTCGGCCCCCTGGCTGTATTGCGCCTCGATCAGCTGTTCGGTGATCAAGAGCACGATGGCCCCGCCCGCGAAATCGCCGAAGATAAGCCCCAGAACCCCGATGGATCCGGCAGACCGCAGCGCGTGCCGCGTGGGATCGCGGCTGATGACGTGACCGATCTCATGCGCCATGACGGCGGCGATCTCGTCGGGAGAGCCGGCCTCGTCGATGAGCCCGCGGAAAAAGACCAGATGCCCGCCGGGCAGGGCAAAGGCGTTGACCATGTCATGATTCAGCACATGCACCGTCAGCTCGGGCGCCGGGTCCATCTGCGCGGTCAGCCGCGTTTCGATCCGGCGCAGGGCCTGTTCTCCCTCGGGGGCGGTGCAAAAGGCGATAGGCTGCAAGCCGCTGTCGTCCAGCGCCTCGCGGATCTGGCGCAACGTGACTTCGCCGAGGGCCTTTTCGCCTTCAGGCGGGAGGTATTCCGCCAGTTGGTCGGCCATCAATGGCACAAGAACGAAGAGGATCAGCGCGACAGAGGCCAGCGCCCCCAGCGCCCAGGCCGCCAGGCGCCCGCGCCGCGCAATTGGGGCAGACCGGTCCTTGTCCGGCAGGCGGGCCAGCAGTGTCTTGTCCGTCAGGATCAACCGGGCGGCGGGATCGTCGCGGTGGCGCAGGATCACAAGGTCCTTGCCCGCCACGTCGTGAACCTGCCGGATCTTGTCCAGTGGCCAGTCCAGGCCCTCGCCCAGCAGGACGCCGCGTTGTTCGTTGATCGACAGGTCGATGGGGCGGGCCTCGGCGTTCTGGCCATCGTAGAACAGGCCCTCGCCGCGAAAGACTGGGGGATGCGCGCCCACCTTGAGAACCGTGCTCATAGCGAGGCCCCCACGTCCAGCGCCTCGGCAAAGCCCTCGGCCTCGATATGTTCGTCGCGCGGGCGCTGGCGGATGGCGGGCAAGGCCTCGGCCCCTTCGACGGTCAGGCCGCGCGCGTAAAGCCGCGTGATCGGCAGCGTCACCCAGGCTTGTGTCAGCGCGGACCACAGCAGGAAGACGGCGAAATAGCTCATCACGGTCAGGCCGACCAGCGCCCAGCGGTCGGCGCCCGCCAGTATTTGCGACATCTCGTCCATGCCGATCTCTGTCAGGGTCTCCGCCGATTGCAGGCGAAAGAAGAGCACCAGCAGAAAGCCGGTTGGGATCGCCGCCACCAGCAGCGACTGCGTATAGCCCGACACCAGTATCCAGAAGACTCGCAGGGGGTTGACCTTCAGGTGCAGGCGGATCGTCCCCAGGCGCTTTTCGCCGGTCAGCCGCTTGCGCGTTTCCACCCGGTAATAGACTGCACCGAAGACCAGCAGCAGACCGGACAGGCAAAAGCCGAAGATGGCCAGTGGCACCAGCCCCGCGCCGAGGATCGGCAGGCAGACAAGGGCCACGCCCAGGGCCACAAGGTGCCACTTGATCGTCCAGAACAGCATGGTCCACGAGCCGCCCTGTTCCATGCGGTGATCGCCGAACCAGGTGCGGTCGGTGCGGTATTTTTCCAGCATGAAGGTCATGCGCGGCCAGAGCAGGCCCAAGGTGATCAGCGTCAGAAACCAGTGCCAGAGCGCGCGCAAGGCATAGCCCCAGGCGCCGGGCGCCAGTCCGAACCGCAAGCCCATCCAGCGCGTGCGCGCCAGCACGTAGCGCCGCGCGCGGTAGCGGGCATAGAACCAGATCGGCACGACGCCGACGAAACTCAGCGCATAGGCCGCGACATTGCCCTGAAACAGCGAGAAGCTTGCGAACATCAACAGCAGGTTCACGACGCCGATGTAGAAGGCCAGGATGACGACGGCGATCAGGAAACCCAGCAGTTTCTCGTAAGGGTCGCCGACGTATTCCAGCGGGTGCCCGCCCGGCCGGATCGCCGACCAGTACCAGCGCCGGACGCGGGTCTTCTGCCAGAAACGATAGAGCCCGAGGGTCAGGACCGTCAGAACCCCGGTGCCCAGCACCAGCTTGAAGATCGGCCAGCGGCGCCCGGTGAACAGGGTCGACAGCCGCGTGCCGCGCTGTTCCTGTGCCGTGATCTCGGCCTGGGCCAGGGCGCCAGGCGATGTGTCCATAGCGTCCAAAGCGGTGCCCGGCCTGTCATCTTTCCCGGGGGAAAGAGTGGCGGTTTCGACGCCGGGGCGCAACTGTGCTGTTCTTGGACCCGGGAGTGTCAAGCCGTCAATAGGCACGTGTTCAGGTTAACCTGTTGTTAACGCGAAATGTTTCGCGCGCGAAACAGGTCAGGTGAACTTGTTGTCCCGCGGGAAGCCGCGCGGTGCCATGCGGCCTGTGCCGGCGCGTTTGCCGGTCCATTCCTCCAGCGCGGTTTCGGTCCGGGTCCGCCCCGCCGGATCTTGCCAGCTCAGCCCCTCGGCCAGGGTAAAGGTCCGCGCGTCCGACAGGCCGCCGTCCTTGTACTTTTGCAGGCGCACACCCTTGCCGCGGCCCATCTCTGGCAATTCGTCCAGCGCAAAGACCAGCACCTTGCGGTTCTCGCCCACCACGGCGACGTGATCGCCGTCGACCGTCTTGCAGACCAGGGCCCGCGACGGCGCGCGCACGTTCAGCACCTGTTTGCCGCTGCGGGTCTGGGCGATCACCTCGTCCTCGGGGACGATGAACCCGTCGCCGGCAGAGGAGGCCACCAGCAGTTTCCGCCCCGGCTTGTGGATGAAGATGTCGATGATCTCGGCCTCGTTGGGCAGGTCGACCATCAGGCGCAGCGGTTCGCCCATGCCGCGCCCGCCGGGCAGGCTGGCCGCCGACACGGTGTAGAACCGCCCCGTCGAGGCAAAGACCAGCAGGCGATCGGTGGTTTCCGCGTGGAAGATGAAGCGTGGGCCGTCGCCGTCCTTGAACTTCAACTCGCGGTCCAGCGCGATATGGCCCGTCATGGCGCGAATCCAGCCCATCTGCGAACAGACAACGGTTATCGGCTCGCGCTCGATCATCGCCTCCAGCGGGACCTCCTCGGCCTCGGCCGCCTCGGCCAGAGAGGTCAGGCGCGCACCGCGATCCAGCCCCTTGCCGAATTTCTTCTTCACCTCTTTCAGCTCGTCGCCGATGCGGGACCACTGCAGATCCTCGCTGTCCAGCAGGTCCTCCAGCCCCGCGCGCTCTTCCATCAGGGCGTCGCGTTCCTTGACCAGCTCCAGCTCTTCGAGGCGGCGCAAGCTGCGCAGGCGCATGTTGAGGATCGCCTCGGCCTGCACGTCCGACAGCCCCTCGGACCGGCCCAGGAACCGCGCGGGCACCTTGGCGTCGGTGCCGTCATCGGCCAGCACGCCACGCGCGATGGCTTCGGGGTCTTCGCGCAGTTCCAGCGATTTGACGTCGATGCCCGCCAGCGGCGAAACATAGTCGCGCTCGTCCGTGGCACGCACGACCGTGTCCTGATGCGGCTTCGACCAGTCCTCGTACATCAGGGCGGCCTTGGGGTCATCGTCGTAGCGGATGATGTCGATCACCCGGTCGAGGTTCAGGAAGGCGACGATCAGCCCCTCCAGCACCTCCAGCCGGTTGTCGATCTTGGCCATCCGGTGTTTCGCGCGGCGGATCAGAACCTCGCGCCGGAAGTCGAGGAAGGCGCGCAGCACCTCCTTGAGCGAGCAGACCTTGGGTGTCACCCCGTCGATCAGCACGTTCATGTTCAGCGAAAAGCGGATTTCCAGGTCCGAGTTTCGGAACAGCATGTTCATCAGGACATCCGGGTCCACGTTCTTGGACTTCGGTTCCAGGATCATGCGGATGTCCTCGGCGGACTCATCCCGTACGTCGGCGAGGATCGGCACCTTCTTGGTCTGGATCAGTTCCGCGATGCGTTCGACCAGTTTGGACTTTTGCACCTGGTAGGGGATTTCCGTCACCACGACCTGCCATGTGCCGCGGCCCAGGTCCTCGGTGTGCCACCGGGCGCGCAGCCGGATGCTGCCGCGGCCGGTGCGATAGGCGGTGGCGATGTTTTCCGGCGGTTCCACGATGACGCCGCCGGTGGGGAAGTCCGGGCCGGGGACGTATTGCAGCAGCGTGTCGTCCACCGCGTTCGGAGACTTGATCAGATGGAGGCAGGCATTGATCAGCTCGACGATGTTGTGCGGCGGAATGTTGGTCGCCATGCCGACGGCGATCCCGGAAGAGCCATTGGCCAGCAGGTTCGGATAGGAGGCCGGCAGAACCGAGGGTTCCATCAGGCGGCCATCGTAGTTGGGCCGGAAGTCGACGGAGTTCTCGTCCAGCCCTTCGAGCAGCGCCTCTGACATGATCGTCATGCGCGCCTCGGTGTAGCGAGAGGCGGCGGGGTTGTCGCCGTCGATGTTGCCAAAGTTGCCCTGGCCGTCGACCAGCGGGTAGCGGATCGTGAAGTCCTGCGCGAGGCGGGCCATCGCGTCATAGATCGCCGCGTCGCCGTGCGGGTGGAAATCCCCCATCGTGTCGCCGCTGATCTTGGCGGATTTCAGAAAGCCGCCACTGGAACTCAACCGCAGCCTGCGCATCGCATAGAGAATACGCCGGTGCACCGGCTTCAGCCCGTCACGCGCATCGGGCAGGGCCCTGTGCATGATCGTGCTGAGCGCATAGGTCAGGTAACGGTCGCCGATGGCGCGCCGCAATGGCTCTGCTTGATCGCGTTCGGGCATGTTGGGGATATCGGCGTCCTCGTCCATAGATGTGGTGATACCTGCGCCACATCGCAGCGGCAAGCCGCCGGATGGGAAAAAACAGCGCCCAAGACCCTACGAGAGGCCTGCGAAATCGGCTATCAACGGGCGACGCCGCCCCAGGGTGGTGGGGGCGGTGACTGAACGGAGACCTGGGGAATGATTGTCCGCGGCACGATGCTGATGACCTTTCTGCTGTTGGGCGTGGCCTGGTGGCAGCTTTCGGGGGGCAGCGATTTCGAACCCGGAGAGCACGGCGTGACCATCCTGGCGGAGGTGAAGCCGAGCGCGCCGCAGGTCCGTCTGCCGGGCAGTACCCTGACCGTGCGCCGCCCCGATCTCGCGCCGGAACCCGCTGCCGAACCGCGGGTCAGCTCGCTTGCGCCGCGTGACCCGTTGCCGTCGAAGACCGTGCGCGTGCCCGATCCTGCACCCGAACCGGAGGTGGTGGCCCCTGCGCCAGAGCCTTCGGTCCCCGATCCCGAGGATGAGATCGCCGCGGCATTGGCCGATGCGATCGTCCAGGACAACACGCCGCCCCCGGCGCCCGATGCGGCGGAACCGGCGGATGAGATCGCGCGCTCGCTGGCGGATGCGCTGGGCCCGGGGGTGATCCCCGAATCCGTGGGGCCGGACGACCCGATCCCGCAGATCGCAGGCCTGGGCGACGGCGCGCCGCTGGGCTCGCGGGTGGGCGAGGGCGCGGCGCCGGTGGTGGCGCCCGACGCGCGGGACCTGCGCGTCGTGACCGGAACGCGGGTGAACCTGCGCGGAGGACCCGCGACCAGCTATGATGTCATCACCCAGCTGTTCGAGGGGGATGAGGTCGAGGTGCTGGACGACACCGGCGACGGCTGGGTCAGGCTGCGGGTGCTGACCGGGCTGGACGAGGCGATCGGCTGGATGTCCGACGATTTCCTGCAGGCGGCAGACTAGGGCGCGGTTGCGACTGGACGCGCTTTCAATTGCCCTCTGCCTGTCCTAAATCGCGGCCATGACGACACGCAGCATTCTCATCACTGGCTGTTCCTCGGGTATCGGACACGACGCGGCGCATGGATTGAAGGCGCGCGGCTGGCGCGTATTTGCCGCCTGCCGGCAAGAATCGGATTGCGAAAGACTGCGCGCCGAAGGGTTCGACAGCCCGCGGCTGGACTATAGCGATCCCGCCAGCATCGAGTCCGCGCTGGACGAGGTGCTGACCGCGACGGGGGGCACGCTGGATGCGCTGTTCAACAACGGCGCCTATGCCATGCCGGGCGCCTCCGAGGACCTGCCGGTGCAGGCGCTGCGCGAGATCTTCGAGGCGAACGTCTTTGGCTGGCATGACCTGACGCGGCGGGTGATCCCCGTGATGCGGGCGCAGGGACATGGGCGGATCATCAACCACGGGTCGGTTCTGGGGCTTGTCGTGGCGCCCTGGCGATCGGCCTACAATGCCACCAAGCACGCCACCGAAGCGCTGACCGACACCCTGCGGATTGAGATGCGCGACACGCCGATCCATGTCGTGACGCTGAACACCGGGCCGGTGACCTCCAGGATCCGGGTCAACGCGATCCCGCATTTCGAACGCTGGATCGACTGGAAGGCCAGTCCGCGCAAGGCCCAGTACGAGGCGAAGCTGCTGAAACGGCTCTACGAGGATCGCGGGCCGGATACCTTCGAGCTGCCGCCCTCTGCCGTGACCGCGAAACTGGTTCATGCGCTGGAAAGCCCGCGCCCGCGCCCACGCTACTACATCACCACGGCGACCTGGCTGATGGGGGGCTTGCGGCGCCTGCTGCCGACCCGGGCGATGGACTGGCTGGTGGCCAAGGGGTGACTCTACGCCCCGTCGCCTTTTCGAACATGTCCGCTATGTGAGGGACAAAGCCCGGGAGTTATCATGGCCAAGGATCCATTGTTCATCGTTGTCGGTGTCGCCGTTCTGGTGGTGCTCGGCATTCTGCTTTTCGGCATCGGGACCTTTGCCAAGGGTGGAGAATTCAACAGGAAACACGCAAACAAGGTGATGCGCTGGCGGATCGCGGCGCAGTTCATCGCGGTGATTCTGATCCTGGCGTTCGTCTGGATCCGGGGGAAATGACATGGTTGTTCTGAGCAAGATCTACACAAAGACCGGCGATGCCGGCGAAACCGCGCTGGGCAATGGCGCGCGCGTGGCCAAGTTTTCCACGCGGGTGACGGCCTATGGCACCGTGGATGAGCTGAACTCGGTCGTCGGGCTGGCACGTCTGCAGGCCGAAGGTGACCTGGAGGGGCAGCTGAGCCGCATCCAGAACGACCTGTTCGACCTGGGCGCCGACCTGTGCACGCCGGACATGGAAAAGGACGCCGAGCGGGAATACCCGCCGCTGCGCATGGATGCCAGCCAGGTGACACGGCTGGAGTCCGAGATCGACGTGATGAACGGACGGCTCGAGCCGCTGCGCAGTTTCATCCTGCCCGGAGGAACGGCCTTGGCGGCACATCTCCATCATTGCCGGACGGTGGCGCGCCGGGCCGAGCGTTTCGTGGTGGAACTGGCAACGATGGAGACGGTGAACCCGGAAGCGGTGAAATACCTCAACCGCCTGTCCGACTGGTTCTTTGTCGCAGCACGGATCGCCAATGACGACGGTCGCGCGGATGTCTTGTGGGTTCCGGGCGCGAACCGGTCGTAAGACCGGCGAGCCTTCCAGTGGAAGGCTCGGTGCCCGGAAAGGCGGAGCCCCGGCCCGAAGGGTGCGCGGACCGGTCGTGAGACCCTTGTCCTTGGTGGTCTTGGTGGAGCGCGTCTAGCGAACCCGCTCCGCCTCCAGCCAGACACCGCCTTCGGGCCGCAGGGTCAGGATCATCACGGGTTTCGGATCGCGCCCCTTCACGGGCGTGAACCGGAAATTGGCCAGCAGCGTCGACAGGATGATCACGGCCTCCTGCAGGGCGAAACTTGCCCCGATGCAGATGCGCGGGCCGTCTCCGAAGGGCAGATAGGCGTAGCGGTCCGGCCTCTCCCCGGCCCAGCGGTCGGGACGAAAGGCCTGCGGGTCCTCCCACAGCGCTTCGTGCCGATGTAGCGCGTAGATTGGCAGCATCACCGTGTCGCCCGGCAGGATGCCTGTGCCGCAGAGCCTGTCCCCTGCCAGTGCCGTGCGCGAGACCAGTCCGCCGGGCGGGTACAGCCGCAGCGCCTCGTCCACCACTTGTCGGGTAAAGACCAGCTGCGGGACATCTTCGCCCCGTGCCAGGCCATCCGGGAGCACGGATTGCGCCTCGGCCCGGGCGCGGTCCTGAGCCTTTTGGTCGAAGGCCATGAGGTAAAGCGCCCAGGACAGGGCAAGCGCCGTCGTCTCGTGCCCGGCCACGATGAAGGTCAGAAGGTTGTCGCGCAGTTCCGGCAGGCTCATCCTGCGCCCGCTCTCCGGGTCCTCGCCGGCCAGCAGCAGGTCCAGCAGGTCGGGCACATCGTCGGGGCCTTCGTCTATGCGGCGCTGGATGGCGCGATCGGCGACCTGGCGCATCTCGGGGACACCACCGGCGCGCAGGCGACCCGGGCGCGGCACCCAGTCGGGAAAGCCCAGAACGTCGAAGAGCGAGACCTTGCCAGCTTCCGAGATATAGGCGTCGATGGCCCGGTGGACGGTATCGCGCTGGAACCCCTCTCCTGACGAAAACGTGACATCCGAGATCACGTCGAAAGTGGTTGTGACCATCTCCTGCATCATCTCGACGGCGCGGGGCCCGGCCCCGGCGATCCGCGCGACGGAGCGTTCCGCCGCCCGGGTCATCACCGGGGCAAGGTTGAGCACGTTGCGATGCGAAAAGGCGGGTGCCGCCGTGCGCCGCTGCCAGCGCCAGTGCGCGCCCTCGGCGATGAACAGCGATTCGCCGACGGCCGGGCGCAGAAGGTTCTTTGTCACCAGGGACTTGGGGTAGTTGTCGAGGTTCTCCAGAAGTACACGCCGGATCGCCTCGGGGTCCATCACCATGTGCCAGCGCCGGCCCGTCCTGCCGGAGACGATGGGGCGGCGCAGCGCCACTTCGGGGATGATCGACAGCACGTTGTCGCGCGTGGCCTGCAGGCTGTCCCACAGGCCCAGGGGGCGGGTGACAAGCGGCACACGGACAGGCAGGCGGGCCGAATCCGGTGTGGGGGACGTTCGGGTCATCTGTGGCTCCACGGTCGCTGTTGCAAAGATAGGGGCCGCACGGGGGTCGACAAAACCCCCGCCCGATTGCACGCAGACGGGTGGCGCGTTATCGCAGGCGCCGACAAGGAGGGATGTCTATGATCCGGATCGCTGCCGTATTGCTGCTGGCCCTTGGGCTGGCCGCTTGCACGGATGCCACGCAGGACCTCGCCGGCCCGACAGAGCCTTTGGGGGATTTCTCGCTGGGGTATGTCGCCGTCGTGACCGAAAAGCCGGAGCCGGCCAAGCTTTTGGTGTCGCGCGACGCGACCGCCGAGGAATGGATCGAAACCGTGGATGGCGCGATGCAACAGCGCTTCACCCGGTTCGAGGGCGAGCGGCTCTATCACCTTGGTATCAAGGTGATCGCCTATTCGCTGCCGCCGCCGGTGGTGCCGGGCAAATCGGCCCTGCATGTTGCCGTGACGGTCTTCGACGACGGCAACTGCATCAAGATGAACAACAAGGCGCATGACATCATGGTCATCCAGGTTTTCGAATCGCGCCTGCAGCTGACCCGCGAAGAGCAGATGCAGAAGCTGGCCGAAGCTGCCGCGCTGGACATGGAGAAATGGCTGCGCGAGATGCAGGAAAGCGACGACTGGTTCACCGAGGACTATACGCCGCCCTCCAATGCAAAGCGCGTGCAGGGCGCCTGCTGAGACAGGTTCCGGCCCAGGCCCGACACGGGCCGGGGCCGACTAGGTGCTTGATTTTCGCTGCCCGACTCAATAAACGGCGCGCGATGAAACTCGGGGCGCGTCGGCGGCCCCCTCTAACGTGAGGCGTCTGAGAGATGGCAAAGGAAAAGTTTGAACGCGGCAAGCCGCACTGCAACATCGGCACGATCGGGCACGTTGACCACGGCAAGACGACGCTGACTGCGGCGATCACGAAGTACTTCGGCGACTTCAAGGCGTATG
>NZ_JAANYX010000016.1:0-37885 GCF_012274245.1 Mameliella sp. LZ-28
CCCAACCACGGTCTCGGCCGGGGGCCGAGCTGCGTGGCCGGGTGATCCCCCTCCCCCCCTTCCTTGTCATGGAGCTTGCGCGGGCCCCCCTCCTGCCCTCGCCGGGAGGCAGGCTTTCAGGAGAGGGCCGCTTGCAGCGGACCTCGCCAGAAACCCCGCCCCAATTTTCGGCACCAGACCGATAGGGCATCACCACAAGGAGGCCAGATATGGCTAAAGAGCGTTTTGACATCAAGCAGCACGTCACCGACACGATCATTGCGCAGATCGAGGCGGGCACCCCGCCGTGGCGCAAGCCGTGGACGGGCGACATGAGCGGCGCGAGCTTTCCCTTGCGGCACAATGGCGATTCCTATCAAGGCATCAACATTCTGATGCTTTGGGCGACGGCGCATGTTCGCGGCTACAATTCCGCGCGCTGGATGACCTTCAAACAGGCCCTTGAGCTTGGCGGTTGCGTGAAGAAGGGCGAGAAGGCGACGAAATCTGTTTTCTATGGCTCGATTGAACGCGAGGACGAGAACGCGGCAGTGGGCGAGGACGGCAAGCGCCGCATCCGGTTTGCCAAGACCAACAATGTTTTCAATGCCGACCAGATCGAGGGCTTGCCGGAAGCCTATTACATCCGCCCGGAACCGCCCCGCGATCTTGGCACCGAGGCCGACGCCGAACTTGACGCTTTCTTTGCCCGCAGCGGGGCGGAAATCATCACCACGGAGGAACCGCGCGCCTATTTCCATCCGACGAAAGACCACATCCATATGCCTCCGATTGCGACGTTTTACAGCGCCGCCGGATACTATGGGACACTTGCCCACGAACTGACCCATTGGGCTTGCGGTGAAAAGCGCCTTGCCACTCAGAAGGCCCGTGCGAACCGGAAGGAATACGCCTTTGACGAGCTGGTCGCGGAGATCGGCGCATGTTTCCTTGCCGTTCAGCTTGGCGTCGAGCCGCAGTTTGACCAGAGCGCGGCCTATGTCGAAGGATGGCTTGAGGCCCTGAAATCCGACAAGGAAATGATTTTCAAGGCTGCTGCCGAGGCACAGAAGGCCGTGGACTACATCAACGAAAAGGCCCGCGTATCCGAGGGTGAAAAGCAGGTGGCCGCATGAGCGGCCCCCACACCCTGCCCCGCCTGTCCTGCCGCAAATGCGGCAGGATAAACCCGCCGGTCTATTTCGCGCCGGTGGCGATCGAGGGCGAGGGCTCTTGCATCTGCTACGCTTGCGCCGAGGCGCGGCAATGGCTGGACCAAGACGGCAATCTGCGCCCCGGCGTCGAGCTTTGAACCTGTCAGCCCCTGCCCCCGGCGGGGGTTTCCTTTGCCCTGGTGCTATGTTTGACGGGGCCGGGGCCACGCTTGCGCGCGGCCCCGGCCCCGCCCGGCGCTTCGCGCCGAGCCTGCTTTCGCAGGCGCAAGGTCAGAGGCAGGTGAAGGGCATGGGATCGCCAAGCTCAACCTCGGTCGAGCTGTCGCCAATCATAACCGTGACTGTCTGATGCGCGCGGAATCCGGCGATCAGAGTTTCCCATTCCACGGGGTTGGCCGTCGCTTTTCCGTAGCGCCCATGCACCATTGCCGCGCCGATCCTGTTGCCATCGGGAAAGCTGAAGCCCACCTCGGCCGACAGGTCGGGGTTGTTGCCGGCTTCGATCAGGACGGCGCTTTCCGAGGTCCCGTAAACCGTGTTCGGATCACAAACCAGCGAGACCACCATGCCCGCATTCTCCGTGCGGTAGAGATCGACCCCGCGTTCATGCTCATGTTCCCAGGCACTTGCCACAGCGGGCGATGCCGTCAGAATAATTGTGCTGCAAATCAATGCTTTATGAAACTGCATAGGCTGCCTCCTTTTGGGAGCCAGCCTAGCATTTTGAGAACAAAAAGGGAAGATTATTCAAAGGTTTCGGCGGTTTCCGACCATTTGTCTTGCCACACGTCGAAAGAGGCAACCACGCGCCCCTCGGGGTTCTTCAAGGTAATTTCCCCGCGCGTCTTCGGATCGCGCATGTAAGCCGCGCCAAACTCGCGCAGGGTCTTCGAGCTGGTCGAGTAGACCGTGCCAAGGCTTCGCCCGTCTTCCTCGGCCGACAGCGAAAACATTGGTGTCTTACTCATAGATGACATTTTCCCTACGCCCGTCCTTCCAGCGCGGAAGTATCTCGCCGGTGTTCCACTCGTAGAGCCATCCGACGATTTCGCGCGTCCTGGCATCGAGGATGCGCTTGATTGCTTTCGCTTCCAGTCTTTTTTGCCTCGGCATGGTTTTCACTCCGTTTTTTTGATCCACGGAGCGCCCCGTTCCCGCGCCTTCTTCATCATTGAAGGGAGGGTAAGCGCTCGCTTACCCCTGCCGAGCGGCGAGCGTGAGAGGATGGGGGTGAAGCAAAATCGACAGGGGTGGTGCGGCCCGCAGGCGCAGCCGAGGACACGGCCCTGTCTATTTTGCTTCAGGGGGAAGGAAGCCGAAACTCCTTCCCCCTTCTACGCAATAACGTGACGCGGCTTGCCGCGTCTTCTAATCTTTCTTCTGTCGAAGCTCTTCGATGACTTCATCAAGGCAGGTCCAGAACACTGGTTCGAACTGGCCCCGCACCATCGCGCTATCGGATTGGAGACGAAGCGGATCATGCTTTTCGCGCAGATCGTCCAGGATGTTCGCGGGGAGCCGCTTCGTTGTGTGGTAGCCTTCACGCATCGGGAGGCGATCTGCCTCGGGCTTTTCGATGTATTTGGCCTTCAGCTCGAACCTGGCCGTTGCTCGGCGTCCGGCAAGCACGATCACATCGCGGGCCGCGATCCCCTGCCCTTCCAGAGCATCGAGTTTCTTGCCCTGATCGACCTTCACAGCAGCGTCGAGGCGCGTTTCCCGTTTTTCTGCGGCGGGCTTTGGTGCCTTTGGGGCCTGCGGTTGTCGCTCTTTCTCCACGCGCGGGCGAGCGGGCTTGTCAGCTTTAGGCTTGCTGGCAGAGGGCGTGTCGGTTTCAGGATCGGGCTTCGGAGGAGTTGGCGTTTGTTTAGCCGCCGGTTCCGCCGGAGCGGAGGGTTTCGGGATTTCCGCTGCGAAGGTTCCGGTGCTTTCGCGAGTGGTTCCGAAATTGGTGGTGTATTCAGGGTTGAAGCCCTTGATGTTCGGGCGTTGCTTTCGGGCCATTATGCGATCCCTCCAATGTCCTGAAGGATCGCCAGTGCTTCGTCCAGAGCCTCTTCATAGTGCTTTGCGTGGGTGCGGAGCAGAGGGTTCGGATCGTTGCGCCGTGCCTCAGCGAGATAGTGGAGAAATCCGAGGCTGGCGGCGTCTTTATGCTGTTTGCGCTCCATGAAGTAGTTCTGGACGACGGGGAAGGATTGAACCGCTTCCAGCTCAAGTTGCTGTTCGGTTTTACTCATCCGTGCGGGAACGCTGGAAAGAACGACATGGAAGGTCGGCAGGTTTTCGGGATCTTCGGTCCTTCCCCGGAGGTCAACATACCATTTGTGGGTGTCTTGCGTGATTTCCATATCGTCGTTGGACAGCATCATGGGCACCACAAGAATGTCGCTGAAGGCCGCGAGATCGTCGGCCCAAGCACCAGCGGCCCCGAGCGTGTCAACGAAGATGAAATCCGTTGACCCTTCTTCCCAGGCAGCATCCACCCGCGCCTCGAATGCTTCGGGTGACTTCAGCTCTTCGATGGTGAAATTCGGATCTTCGATCTTCAGCTTCTCAGCCCATCGAAACAAGGCTTGTTGCGGGTCAGCATCTAGGACAAGGCATTTCTTGCCTGTGTTCATAGCTGCACTCGCCAGGGCACGGGTCAGCATCGTCTTTCCGGCGCCGCCTTTGCGTGTCATGACCGTGATGACTTTCATGTTTTCGTTCGGCATTGCTCGGCCTCATGTTCAGTGTTGCTTGTCCGGTGTTCCGGGCTGATTGTCGCTTGTCGCTTGTCGCGTTTCAACTGTCGCCTGTTACTTGTCCCTTGTTGCGTGTTGCGGGTCAAGTGTTAATTATCCAGTGTCCAGTGGCCAGTGTCCAGTGTCCAGTGCCGCTTGTTGCCTGTGGTATGTTCCGTGTTGCGTGTTGTTTGTCGCGTGGCAACTGTTCATTGTTACGTGTTACGTGTTGCGTGTTGCGTGCGGGGCGGAGCGTTAAGGAGGCGAAAGGGCCGGCGTGCTGCCTCTCTTCTTCATCGCAATCAGACCTTTCGCTGGGACTGTCTGCTTCGGTCGGGGACGGCATGGCGCACAGGAGCGCCGCAGCGGCTCGCTGAGGGTGCTTCCGAGGCTTCTGAGGGGGAGGGGTGCGGAGAGGCGCTTCTAGCGCCTCACGGGGCATTTTTAGAGGGGTGGGCCGGAGCGGCCCAGATCGAACCAGGGTTCGATCACGGCACGGGCTAGCCGTGCCTAATGCGGAATACAGCCGAACTTAACGGCTTCGACACTCGACACAATCCCCGGATTGCGTCGAAGCCTATTCGTCTGTATGAAGGTGGCAGGAAATAAGGAGTGTATGTTCAGTATGTCGTCGCGCCGCCGTCTAACCCGTGAAGAACGGCTCGTCATCGTCCGCGAGAGCGGAAAAGGCGTTTCCGCAAAGGCACTTGCGGCGCGCTTCAAGGTGACGGAACGGGCGATCTACTACACGGTTCGGACTGAAAAAGAGCGCCGCCGCGAAAGCAGCATCAGGACGCGCCAGGTCAGCGTAACCGTTACCGAAGAAGAGCTTCGCGCGTTCGATGCCGTCTTGAGCAAGAACGGGATCAACAGCAGATCGGATGGTTTGCGCCGCCTGATCCAGTGTGCGAATGGCGTTTTCATCCCCGATGAACACCTGTCTTCTGAGCTGAGCAGCTTCCGTGCAGCCCTGAATCGTGTGGGTAACAACGTCTCCCAGATCGCCAAGCGCATGAACGAGGCGAACAAGAAGGGCCTTCGACCGCCCTTCGGGCCGGGCAGTCTATCGCAGATGCGGAGCCTCGCCGGGTTCGTTCTGGACTTTGCCGATCAGGTTCATTCGCTAGCAGAGCGCCGCCGCAGTCACCTGACATTGACGGTCAATGCCGCCTTGAAGGAGCTGGCAGATGGCGAAGAATAATGCGGTTGCCGCCGTCACTGGTGAGCTTTTCCAAGATGGGTGGAGCAAGGTTCGAGGCTCTATGCAGGGCCTGGGTCAGAAGCGGCAGCAGATGGCCCGTGCCGGGGCGGGGCATCGAGCGGCCGTTTTCAAGGCAATCCGGTCAGGCGGAACACACACGCGGGGTCAGCTCGTCAATCAGCTTGAGTATCTGACCACCAAGAGTTCGCATATCGTGGACAGCCGTGGCGTTCTCGATGGGAAGCGCCAGTTGAGCGCCGACGAGATCAAGAGCGTGGCAGATCGTTTCACCGAGCGTTGGGACAAGGGTTTCAACCCGAAGATGGGGCACACGACCCATCTGCTTATGTCGTTCCCCGTTGGCACGCGCGGGGCTGATGTTCGAGACATTGCCAGCGACGTTTGCGAGCGGTTCTTCGCCACGGAAGATCGCAATTTCGACTACCTGATCGCGGTGCATGAGGATCGGGCTCATCCTCATGCCCATGTCGTCCTGAACCGGCGGTCCCAGGAGGGCGAGTTCTTCTATCTGGGGCGGGATCACCATTTCAACTACGACGACTTCCGCACGGCGATGGTCGAAGAGGCTGAAAAATATGGTGTTTGTCTCGAAGCAACGCGCCGTTTGGATCGGGGTGTGGTAACATATCAGCCGCGCACCAAGGAGGTTTACGCGGCCAAGGAAGAGGGCAGGGAGCCGGTTGGACGTGTCCGCGTCGGGCGCGATCTGGACCGCGCGCTGGCGGAGATCGCCAGCAATACGAAGGTTTACCGTTCACTGGCCGCCGAGGCGTCGGCCGAGAACCGTGAGGATATTGCAAACGCCTTGTTTCGTGCCGGTGAGATGATGGCACGGGGCGGGCATCTTGAACAGAATGGAGAAGTTTACATGGCCGAGGAACAGTCCTTTGATGATCTGAGAAGCAGCTTTGCCGCACGGATGGAGCGCGTTGAGGCGATGGTTGCCAGCACGCCCGAGGTGCAGCGACCCCAAGCGCAGGCGCGTCTCAATGAAATCTATCGGGGGGTTGCCCACATGCAGCCTCTTGGCACCCGTTCGCAAACGCTACTTGATGCGCCTTCGGCCGATGGGGTCTATTCCGAGACCAATGTGAACCGCGATGCCGTCGAGCGGCTGCGCGAGCCTGAGACGAGGGCGCAGATCGAAACGGCCTTGCGTGGCACAGGCATTTCGTCCGAGACGATCATCGCACGGATCGAAACCACAGCGAATAACGCTGCGCTGGAACGCCAATGGCTTTCCGATGATTTGAGCCGCATCGCGGAGACTGATGGGCTCAATCTCGAACGGCGCGAAGATCTTCAACAAGCGGTGGACAAGCTGGACCAGGTGCATGTCCAGCTAGGGACCGCGCTCGAACGGGCCGAGGTTCTGCGCGACGATGGGGTGTTCGAGGACGATCCGGATTATCAAGACTTCCTGCGCGATCAGGCGAACGATGAAGTCTATCGGGAACGTGTCAGCGATGAGCTGCGGACCGAGGACGCCTTAATTCGAGCTGAGAATGATGGCATTTCCGCACGAGAGGCTGAGGCCGTGGCCGAGGTCGAGAAGGGGGTTCGTGACAATTTCGATGGGCCAAACAATGACTATGCCACATTCGAGCCTTTGGTGATCGAGCGGGATCGTGCGGCGCAGGGGCGCACGAATGTCAGCACCAACGCGGAGCTGGGCATGGCGTTCACGGCTCTGGCGAAAGAGCGCGCGGCAGGAGGTATGTCGGTTGAAGATCAGCGCCGGGCCGATGCTTTGTTGCGCGACACCGCTGACAGATATGGTGAGCAGATGCGCGACGGGTTGGTGCGCGAGGATACCCGCGAGTTCCGTTCGCATGAGCATGAGGATTTTGCGGGCTACAGTGCTGAAGTAGAGCGGTTCGAGCAGGATCGCTTGCGCGAGTTCGATGATGCGATGCGCCCCTACGAAGTCGAGACCGACAACGAGGGCGGGGTTTCCCATCAGGCCCATATCGAGCAGGCCAGCCTTGATCGCATGAGCAGCCGCATCCGCGACGAGCTTATGTCAGCCGATCAATCGGAGGACTTCGATACGCGCTATGATCGTGTGCAGGCTATGTCCGAGGACGGCCGGATCGAGGCAATGGCGCGGGAGCGGATTGCAAGCGAGCAGGCCGATTATCTCCGAGACAAGCCGGAAATCGTAGCGTCCCCGGACCTGATCTATCGTGACCAGCCCTATCAGGAAACGATTGTCGATCACGACCTATACGACCGGATCGAGACGGAGGCCCGCGCCGCCGGAGCTGACGAATCCACCGATGTGAAGGCGACTGTCGCAGATGACTTCAAGGCCCGGTATCCGGACATGCCCGATCACCTTGCACGGGGTCTGGGTCAGACCTACGCCACGGCAATGAGCATTCGGGACAGTGAGCGGGTTTCCGAGGTGGCGGCGCAACGTGAACTGACCAGCGCCGGCCGCAGTCCTGAGATCGAGCGTGTCATTGCTCACGAACGTGACGACAAGATCAACCCGACCTTCGCAGACGAGGCCAGTGGCCGCGCCTATCGCGAGGAAATCGAACGCGAGCTGGATGACGAGCGGATCGAGGCATTGCGCGAAGGCGATGCAGATGCCTTGGAGAACGTCATTGATGACCGTCTGGAACGGCTCTACGCCGCGAAAGCCTATCTGCAATCGGATGAAGCGACGGCCAACAGCGAGGCCACCCGCGAGGTCATTTCCGAGATTGCCGATGAAGAATACGATGCGCAGCGCCTGAAGCATGTTCAGAGCCACAGCGAAAAGGGGCAGACGCATGGATAAGGGCAAGATCGCAGTTGGCGTAATCCTCCTGACGCTGGTTTCGGCCGCTGTCGGCTATGTGATTGCGACTGCCTACCTCACGTTTCGCGATTATGGGCTGTCGGCTGAGATTGACTTCTTCTGGCTGGCGCAGAACTACCTGGATATGCGGATCGTCCGCCCCAACGACTTCGAGAAGGTCAATCTCATCATCGGCGGCTTTGCCCTAGCCGGGATGCTTCTGAGCGCGGTTCTGTCCGGGTCTGCACTCACCCGCTTCGGGCGCACCCATTGGCAGAAGGCCGCTGAAATGGCCCGCAACGGGTTTTTCGGTAAACCCGGCACAGGGTTTATCCTGGGCAAGATGGGCAAGCCGAAGTCGCGCGGAAAGCTCGTCACGTCGAAGGTTTTTCCCCACGCATTGATCGTCGCACCGACCGGGCGGGGGAAAACCACCGGCTTCGTTATCCCGAACCTTCTTACCTTCAAAGGGTCCGCCGTGGTCCTGGACGTGAAGGGGGAGAATTTTGAGCATACGGCCCGGCATCGAGCGTCGGAGGGCGACAAGGTGTTCCGCTTTGCACCGACCGATTGGCACGACCGGCGCAGCCATCGCTACAACCCGCTGCTGAGGATCTTCGAGCTGGACGATCCTGACCGAAAGCAGATGGAGCTTCAGCTTCTCGCCTCGCTCTTCCTGCAAGCTGACAGTGATCGTGTCCAAGGGCTTCTGAAAGGCGGTATCGACCTCTTCGTTGCAGCCGGTCTTCTGGCCTTCGAGCGGAAGCGGCCCACCTTGGGCGAAATCTACCGGATCAGCGCGTCCGGCGGCAATAAGCAGAAAGAGTTCATGAAGCGTCGGGACGAGGTTCGGAACCACGCTGCGAAGCTGATTTTCGAGCGGCTTGCATCCACCAACAACGATACGCTGACCTCCTATGTGTCCCTGTTGATGACCTCGGGCCTCGATCAATGGAGCAACCCGGCGATCGACGCCGCCACCATCGAATCGGACTTCGATTTCCGGACGATCCGCAAGAAGCCGTTCACCGTCTACCTGGTCGTCGCTCCGAACATGGTGAAGCCGATGGCCCCGCTGATCCGCCTGTTCTTCTCCGACCTGATTTCATCGCTTCAGGACAAGGAGCCGGGCAAGGATGAACCCTGGCCGGTGATGATTATGCTGGACGAGTTCAACCGCCTCGGGAAGATGCCCATCGTGGTCGAGAGCATCGAGACGCTGCGCTCCTACAAGGGGCACTTGGCTATCGTCACGCAAACGATCCCTGCGCTGGACGAGATATATGGCGAGAACACCCGCAGGGCGTTGCAGGGCAACGCTGGTGTGAAGCTCTACCTCACGCCCTCCGATGAAAAGACCGTCGAAGAACTGAGCAAGGCCGTGGGCAAGACGACCAAGCGCGTGGTCACGCGATCCCGGTCGATTGGTCGGAACCCCTTCGAGGGTCGCAGCATGTCCGAACGCACCGAGGAAACGTCTCTGTTGCCCGAAGATGAGGCGCGGCGGATGCCGCTCGATGACATTGTGATGGTCGTGGATGCCCAAATGCCGATCCGGGCAAAGCGTATCCAGTATTACGACGATCCGTTTTTCAAGGCGATCCACGGCGCACAGAAGGGCGAGCTACCTTTCCCTGAGCGGACCTTGAAAGCCGTCGAGCCGGTGATTGCGGAAGAACCGGAGGACGAGGCGCAGCCGACGCCGGCGGCTGCGCCGCAGGAGGCGGCCGAGAACCTTTCCGTGAAAGAGGCCAGCGATCAGCCTCATCGAGCAAAGCTGAAAACGTCGAAGCGCAAACGGTCCAAAGCTGTCGCCCAGGCTACGCAGGCGACTCGGGACATGGACGAGCGCCAGCGCGAGTTAGACCTGTCTGTTCAGCAGAGGCTCGATCTGCCCGAGCCGGGCGACGTTTCCGATGCCGACGTGCAGGCGTTGCGTGATGCCGATGCAAAGCTGGCAGAGTTCGAGGCAAGTTTTACGGAAGGGCAGGGAGGCGAACGCGCAACCGCGGCCGAGTAGCGATGTCCTTGCCGACCAACACAAAGAAAAAGGCCCGCTTGTGCGGGCCTTTTTCAATCTCCGAGGCGGTCAGCTCGATCTTTCATGCGCTGCATCTTGGCACCCGTTCCGGTCGATGGTGGGGTGCCTCCGCCCGTCGAAGACGGCGATCCCCGCATCGAGGCCATAGCTCGCCTCCCATATTCATTGGCCCGAAGGCCAACCACTTCCGCCGTAGAAGCCGCTCCCACTTGGTAGCGGTTTCGGGCTTGTTGGCTTCCCATAGCAGCTCGGGCGAACTGATAGCTGCCGCCCATCCCTGCATTCATGGCAGGCATGACGATGTTGCCAGATAGGGAGCGCGCGATAAACGGGGTCGCCAGAATGAAACCTTTTCCCATCAGGATCATCATGAAGAAGGGCAGCAAGGCACCGATGTTTGCTGCGCTTGAGGGGTCTCCGAGACGGTCGATCAGCGCGCTCGCAACGCCGATGATGGTCGAGAATACGCCTGCGATGATGATCGGATACATGGAAAAGGAGATCAGGGTGGACAGCCACCGAGCAAAGTAATCCTTCGTAACGTCGAAAAGCGTCAGGAAGATCATGATCGGAGCAAGGCCAATCAGGATCGAGATCAGCATCCTTGACATCATCACAAGCCACGCTGCGATCGCGCCTAGAACCGAGAGAAGGAACATTCCAAGCGTGTCGATCAATGCCCCGGCCATCCAGTTCAGGTTCTCACCGATCGCGTTGAGGTATTCGCCCATGCGGTTGATGAGCTGGTCAAATTCTTCCGCATAAGTTCCAGACGGCCCCGGCGCACCGCCACCTACCGAGGCCACTAGAGACCCGGCGATGCTGTCGATCCCGTTGAGAATCCCGTCTGCAAGATAGTTGAATTGGGCCCAGTTCGTTGCAAACAGCGCTACCAATCCGATCTTCACGGCAAGCCAGAATGACGTGCGCCCGTCCACACTTCGAACCTGAAAGGCCATGTTTATGAAGATCAGGATTACGATCAGTGTAGCGGACAGGGCAATCACAGTTCCAACGGTCGCAGCTATAGCTCCGAACTGTGATTCGGCTGCTTCTTCCAGGAAGCTATCAGCCGTCTCTACGAAGAAGGTTACTACGCTCATGTGACCCTCACCAGTTACCTTGCTCTTCGCAAATTGATCTTGCTGCGGGCCTCAGCTCGTTCGCCGTTCGACTGTATTCCGAGGTGCGTTCAAGGATCTCGTGTCTGTCGAGGCCGGCGTAGTTTTCAAAGTAATATTCCGAAGCCGCATCCCAGGAGGGAAAGCGAGTTTCACAGGAACAATCGCCAGTTTCGACAACTGCATTCAAACTTTGAGCTCGATACATCTGTTGAACGAGGATGTTCTTATGCGCGTCCCGCACATGTGCATTCTCCATCCAGTCAGGGCGGGGCGGTTGTTCCGGACACACACGGGGTTCATTGTCCAGCGTGGGCACGAATTGCGCAATGGCGGGGACGGGGGCCAGAACGAGGACCGCGATGCTGATAGCTTTAATCACGCCGCATCCTCCTTTTCCCCTGAAGCATTTTCACGCGTCAAGAATACATGAATGTTCGATCCAGCACGCCCTTCCGCACTGGCGTGGACCACGGAGACTACCTTGAAGCCTGCTTGTCCCCATTCCCTGAGTTTTTCGGGCATGGACTTCATGCTCTTTGCCGACAGAGGGTCGAAAGTCAGCACTTCGTTTTCAAAGGTTTTCATTGCTCTGGTCCTCACTTTCGTTGCCCGGCAGGTAGAACTCCGTTATACCCCGGTCGCCGTTGTGCCGCCCGGCCTGGATAATCACGTCTATCGAACTTTCGATATACTGTATCATGTCGGCATAGGTCATCGGCACATCCGTCTTCAGGGCGGCGATGGCGAGGCGCTGAACCGCCAATTGCGGCGTTTCCGCGTGGAGCGTCGTCATCGAGCCGCCGTGCCCGGTGTTGATGGCCTCTAGGAAGGTCATCGCCTCGCGCCCCCGAACCTCACCCAAGACAATGCGATCAGGCCGCATCCGCAGCGTGGAGGTAAGAAGAGTGTCAGCGGATTGCGTCTCCACATCGCGGTTCGCGATCAGCGTTACGACATTCGGCTGGTTCGGCAGTAGCTCGGCCGCTTCCTCGATAGTCACGATGCGCTCATCTTCCCCGACATAGGAGAGGATCTTCCTGGCCGCGACGGTTTTCCCAGTGGACGTTCCGCCGGAAACCACCATGTTCATTTTGTTCTCGACGCAGAACTTGATCGCGGCGTAAATGTCGCCGCTCTTCACGACCTGGCGCAGCTCGCGGTTCCGTTCCTGGCGGACGCCTTCAAGGCTGCGTTCTGCACCATAGAGATACTTCAGCTCGATCTTTTCCAGCGGCAGGGTAGAGAAGAAGCGCAACGAGATCGAATGCCCTGTCTGGACGGCAGGCGGTTGGATCACCTGCGCCCGGATCGGTCGGCCGCGATACTCGATGCTTACGGAGACGATGGGCTTCTCTTTCCCGATCCTAGTATTTGCCCCGGACGCGATCTGGTTGCCCAGGTCGCGGATTTCCGTCTGGCTCATGGACGCATCGAGAAGGCGCATGAAGTGATCGCCCTGAAATTCGCCCCAGACCCGGCCATCCGGGTTGATGCAAATCTCGATCACATCATCCCGCATGGCGTCAGGCAGCTTGTCGAGCGATGCTTGGAGGTAGCTGGAAGTCATTCAGAAGATCTCCACGTCCCGATCCACCATGACGGTGATCCGCGCACCTTGATCGACGTAGATCACCGGGCCGAGTGACAGGTAATCGCTCATCACATCGTCGGTCGCGTCTTGCAGATCATCGCCAACGTCCTCAGCAATGTCAGAGGATACTTCGTCATCAATCTGGTTTGCTGCTACCGCAGGCACCGCGCCGAGGATCGAGATCAGGGCGGCAGAACCGAAGCGTTCACCGAAGCGCGTATCCACAAAGCCCGTTACGCCCGACCGGCCCAACTCATCGCCACCGAACGAGCTGATGGTGACAGTCTGGTTCGTCGGCAGAATGATCCTGTCCCATGCGACGGTCACACGTTGCTGGCCCACATTGAGGCCCGAGCGATAGCGCCCGATCAGACGAGAGCCGCGAGGGATCAGGACGCGCGACCCGTCATAGGAATGCACGTCCTCCGAGATAATCGCCCGAATTTGTCCCGGCAGAGAGCTGTCCAGCGCCGTTTCGGTGACGGCTTGGATCATCGTGCCTTGAACCACCGTGTTCGACGGGTTGGCGATGACCTCAGCCTGCGTTACCTGCGAAGGCGATGCGCCATTGAGAACGAAATCTGTCACTTCTCCGAGCGTTCTTTCCGACAGGGCGCTTTCATCGCTCCCTGCACCGGAGTTGCCAAAGGCGATCATGGGCGAGTTGATCCGGGCTTCTTGAAACGCGGCCGCCTCCGCTCGCCGGCGTTCCAGTTCCGCAAGTCGCGCGTCCTCTTCATTGCTTGGCGGTGCCATTGGATTTTCTTGATCGAGCCGCGCGATTTCGAGCTCAGATTGAAGGCGACGAAGCTCGCGATCCCGAGCCGCCAACTCTTCCTGAAATTCCGATCTTGCGGCATCCGATGCTTCCTGAAGCGCGGCTACCTGTGCCGTTAGGGCCTCCAATGCCGCAGCCGCTTCACCATCATCGTCCGGCGCATCGCGCAGCTCTGCAATTTCAGCCTGAAGAGCTTCGAGCTGAGCCCGAAGCGCAGACTCAATCTCGCTCTCTACCTCGACGACCTCCGGTTCAGGCGGGGCAGGGGGCACGAAGGGCTCGATCGCACCGAAGCCATCGCCCTCTTCCTGAAACTCGGCAGGCCGCGCGGTTGGCAGCGGGTTTTCCGGTTCATCAGACGGCAGGGCCAGGTATGCGATCAGGCCAATGGCCGCGATGGCGCCGACACCGGCCAACGCCACCTTGGGCGACGGTCGTTCCTTCTTGGGCCCGCTTTCGCCTCCGGCTTCGAGCGCGGACAGGCGCTCTTCAAGATCCTTTTCGTCGCTCATGATCCGGTTCCTCCGGCGCTATTTTCCTGTATGCAGATGACGGTATCGCCCAGGCGCAAAACCCACTGGCGGTTCACCCCTGACACGCGAAGAACGCCGTCCTCGATCTGCTGACTGTTCACCGTTCGCTCGCGGCCTGCCGAATACTGGAAGATCGCAGGGACCGGGGCGTTCGGAGCAAAGCGGAAATAGGTGAATGTCCCATCGTCCCACACGGCTGTCGGAGTGATTTCCGAGCGCCCCGACGCCGCATAGTTGTAATTCGGTGCCCTTTGCGCGACGGCGTTCGTCGGGCGCGTTCGATCCTGCGGATACCGGAATTGGACAACGTAGTAGGTCGGGGAGGACGATTCCGTGACGTTGAAATAGTAGCTGCGGCGGTTCGTATAGACCGTGATGTTCGTGTGGACACCCCGAGCCAAGGGCTTCACGGCGAAGGCACGGCCACCCGGAACGCCGTCGAGCTGAAAGCCTTCCGTGTCACCAGCAATAATCGAGCGGATGGTTTCCCCTTCACCGAACTCCACACTGGTAACATGGGTCAGGCTGACGCGAAGGCGGTAGACCTGTCCATCGGTGTAGGTTGCGATCCGAACGCGGCTGTCGTGGCTTCCGGCTCTCGGGTTGCTTTCCGCGAAGGCCGGAGCAACTGCCAGGGCAAGAGCGACGGACAGAAGGCCGGTTTTAAGCATCTTCATATCAGTTCTCCATTCTGTCCGAGCGAATTGCGTATTCGGTGACGGTAAAGCCGAACGGGTTCGTCCAGACCTCATCAATCTGCCGCCGCTCTTCGGGCCGGAAGTCGAACATCAACGTGACCGTGAACAGGCCAGCTTGGACGCCCTGCTGCGACGTGAGCCGCTTGCGAAGGCGCACAGTGGCCCGGTTGTCCCCGATCCGGTTGATGCTCAGAATTTCAACGTCGAGCCGGGCATCCGGGCCGTAGACGTTGGGCGGATAGTTCTCGCTTGCGCTGTTCCAGAGCTGGCGCAGCGAGGCAGCGGCGTTGCCGTCCGACATTGCCAGCACCCCGCGAACGCGCAGGTCATTGTCGAGCTGGTTGTAAGTCTCCCGCTGCGTGACATAGCGGAAGACCGCAGCTTCAATGACCGCCTGATTCTCGGTGACGCGCACGGCCCCGACAGAGGCATTCGGCAGGGCCATGCCGGAATTGGGGTCGTAGGGAACGACAACCGGCGCAGGATCAACATCGAGGACCGCGACCGCCATTCCTCCAAGGCATCCCAACACGCCGAAACCCAAACCGACGAAGGCCAGCTTCTGCCAGAGCTTTTCACGGCGACGGGCACCGTAAATCAGCTCTTCCTCAATGATTTCTTGATCCTTAACCACTTGCCCGCCTCTCTTAGTCTGCCGAAAGATCGGGCATGGTGAAGTCCATGTAGCGATCTTCTTCCGCCCGATCCGCTGCTTCGATGACGCCGGCCTGGCCCTCGCCCACGGTGCCAACCGCGAGAAGCTGCATGATCGAGACAAGAATGATGCCGTTCTCAGCCACGACGCGCGTGTTGAGGTCGATGCTTTCCTTCAGGGTTTCCATGTCACCCGTCAGGTCCACGAGGCGGTCGATCCGCTCAAGCGACTGCCCGGCTTCGGTGTAGCTGTTCTGTGCGGCGGCAGAGACCATCGCGCCAGTCGTGGCTCGGGTGGCAACCCGTTCCGCGCCGCCATTGCCGCTGTTCGCCATTTCCGAAAGCGTGTCTTCATCGAAACCGTGTTCGGCCAGAACTTGCTCCATCTGTGTTCGGATTTGACTGGAACCGGAGCCAGTAAGGCCGCTCCAATCGCCTTGCTGGATCGCGGCGATGGTGCCGGTAATGTCGCCAAATTCTTGATCGAGCAGCCCGTTCAGCCAGTCTTCCATTTCCGTCGAAATGATCTCGGGAAGCTCGGCGAGGCCTGTCAGGGCGGCATAAGTGTCCTGAAGTTGCGCGTATTGCTCTTGCAGCGTTGTCAGTTGTTCCTGAAGCTGAAGCAGTTGATCGTTCTGAAGGATTTCATCTTCGATCATCTGCTGAAGCTGGCGGATTTCCTGCGCGATATTCTGCGTGTCCACGGTGGGAACGCCTTGCGCATAGGCAGCCGGTGCCGTGGTCCCGAGCAGCGAAACGGGCGCAACAGCGAGGCCGAGGCCGAGGAAACCGGCGGTTGCGATTTTGCGGATCACCGCGTTGATGTTCATCGACGGTTTCATCAGTCGAAATCCTCCATATTGAAGTCCATGAATTGCTGTTCTTGCTGGCGGTCGGCCGCGAGCGCGATCGACTCGGCGCTTGCCGGGCGTGCCCTGGCCGCAAGGAGCCGGGCCATGATGGCGCTGAGCCGCCCAAACTCGGCACGGGCATAGGTGTTCAGCGCCATAGCCTCCTGCACATCCTCGGTTTCGCTGATCCGCTGGATGATGCTTTGAAGTCGTCGCGCGGCAGCTTCGACCGTTGCCATGCTGTTGTTCGCGTAGAAACTGGCCCCGGCGCCGGTGAAGGAGAGGTTCGAGTTCGCGAGCAGCGCCGGGTCGATGGTGCCAACGGCATCGCCGCCGCCGCCACGCGCCAGATATTCGTTGTATTTCGCCGGGATCACCTGAACGTAGTGCTGCGTTTCCTGGAACGGCGGCACTCCCCCATAGTTCTGCACGTTGCCGGGACCGGCGTTGTAGGCAGCGAGGGCGTGGATGATGTTGCCGTCGAACATGGCAAGCATCTGCGCCAGATAGCGAGCGCCGCCTTCAACCTGCAAATACGGGCTGTCGTAATACTCGGGATAGATGCCGAGATCGCCGGCGGTGCCGGGCATGATCTGCGTCAGGCCAAAGGCCCCGACCGGCGACCGTGCGCCGATGGAGAACCGGCTTTCCTGCCAAATCAGAGCTTGCAACATGTAGCGCCATTCCCTGACCGAGAACCCCGCTTGATTGACACCCGAGCGGCCATGCGTTTCCTGCGCGACCTGGATAATCAGCTCTTCAACGTTCTTTGCCGCGTCCCCGAACATCTGCGCAGCGCTGGGGTTGCTGTCATCCGGGTCATAGACCACATCGGCCGACGCCTCGGGGTCTGCCCCATCTTCCAACGCGGAGACCATGCCCGGAATGCCCTGGCCGCCGAGGCTGGTTTGGGCGTCGAGGATCTGTTGCAGAATGGAGAGCTGTTCTTGCTCGATTGCCGCAATCTCTTCCTGCACCGCGAGCGTTTCGCGCTGCGTGGCGAGATCGCTTTCCCGATGAGCGTTCGACGCCTCGTTTCTGATAATCAGGCTACCGTCCACTGTGGGGACACCCTGCGCGATCGCGCTGGTTCCCCACAGGAAGGCGATGGCCGTCAGTGCAGCCGTCTTACCCATCACCAAGGCCCTCCGGGCCGCCGATCGCGGTAAAGGTGCAGGGTGCTGATTTGGTCGAAATCCGGGCCTGCGGTTGCGGTTCACTCGTAGGAAGGAAGGCCATGCTGTGACTGCTGCGCGTCACCGTGTCGAAACAATTCGCTTCGGACGGCCGATACTCGGCACAGCCAGCGACACCGAGAGCGGTCAGCATAATCAGGATTGCAGTAGGTTTCATTCGACCCTCCAAAAATCTTCACGCTGGCGGTAATCGGCACCCACCAACTGTTCACCTTTTTCCATCCCGCCGAGGACGGTTAGGAGCGGCCCGAGGGCGCTCAAATCTGCATTGATGACGACCGATCCCTGGTCATCTCGAACCAGCCCCATGCGGGACGCCGGGCTGGACGTGAGCAGCACGTCCAGTTCCTTGTCATGAAGGTTCAGCATCGCGTAGTCCGATGCCTTGGCCCGGATGTTCGGCAGAAGGATTTGCGTTGGCACCGCTTCAACGATGGTTTTGCCGGTGCGCGTCTGTTCGAGCTGACTGGCATACTGCGTCATCATCACGACGACCGCATTTTGCTTCCGGGCCGTCACGAGCCAGTTCGAGAGGCGTTCAGCGAAATAGCCGTTGTCGAGAGCTTTCCACGCCTCATCAATGACAATGATGGTTGGCTTGCGGTCCTCGATAACCCGCTCAACGCGGCGGAAGAGGTAGGACAGCACAGCCATCCGCTCTTTCTCGCTTTCGCTGTCGAGAATGCCGGTTAGATCGAAGCCAACAACTTCCCCGTCGAGTGAGAACGTATCTTCACGGTTCTGGCCGAAAATCCAGCCATATCGACCCTCGGCAGTCCATTCTTGCAGGCGCTCATGAAGATCACCGCCATCATCGGCCGAGATAAAAAGCGAGGCCAGATCGTGCCAGTTGCGCAGGTTCGCATCGCTGGCCGTCGCGTTCTGCCGAACCACTTGCTGAATAAGGTTCGTCTGCGCGGGGGTCAGCGGCTTGTCCGAACGATGGATCAGCGAGGCCAGCCAGTCGGAGAGCCATGCCTGCCCGCGTTCGTCAATCTCGGTCCACAGCGGGTTGAGCCCCGTCGCGTCACCGGCTTTGATCGAGGAATAGCGGCCACCGTTTGCGCGCACCGCCATTTCCATGCCCAAGCGATAGTCGAACACGAAAAGACGTGCCCCGGCCCGCCGGGCCTGCGTCATCAGGAATGCCGAGAGAACCGACTTCCCCGAGCCAGGACGCCCAAGGATCAGCGTGTGACCGCCGGTCGGCTCTTTGTCCGGGGAGCCTTGTTCATGGTAGTTGAAGGAGAATGCCGAGCGTTCCGGTGTGGGAAACATGGTGATAACCTTGCCCCACGGCACCTGGTCCGCTGTCTTGCCGAGCGGTGTCCGATGGAACGCGGCGAAGTCCGCGAAATTCCGGTTCGTCACCGCCCCCTTTCGGCTCCGCGCGTGCCCGTTGCCGGGGTGTTGGGCAAAGAAATGGGTGGCGCTGGCGAAGCCTTCTGCAATCAGGTTCACACCTTCGGTCGAGGCCGTGTTCTTGATCTCGCCGCCGATATTTGCCAGCTTTTCTTCGCTGTCCGCGAACACGGCCACCGACATATGGTGATCGCCAAAGCTCAGACGCTTCGATTCAAGATCATCGAGCGCGGTCGGCAGCTCTTCGAGCAGCGACACGGCGCCATCGTTAGCCGAGGCCCGAAGCCGCATCTGCCGCTTGATCCGCCCTGCCATCCAGTTGCTGTTGATGGGGGTGAAGCTGTGCGTCACGATCATATCGACCGGCAGGCTCAGCTCATCGAACATCGTGCAATGCGTCTTCTCGGGATAGTCCTTCACCGCGAAGATCGAGCCGATGCGCGGGCCGGTTGCCCCATCGGACAGAAAGAACTTGTCGCCTTTGAAGGTGACGCGCGTGTTCGCCACATTTTCGGCAACGATTGTCGTGCGGGCACCGCGATACAGCGGCAGCTCTTGGCCAGTGTTCAACGCGCCCAGGAAGCCAAGAAGCTCGCCCGAAGGCTCATTGAGCAGCCGGGGGTTCATGTCTGCGAAGGACGACATAAGGAAGCGAACAACCTCCTGAAGCCTGCCCATCCGCTTTTCCGTTTGCGCCCGCAGCAGCTCGGCCGACTTGGCCGCGCGCAGCGGCAGCTTAGAGCCGACAGCCGGGCGGTTCATGACGGTAAGCGTCAGCGTCTTGTCCCGCAAATGGCGCTGACCGAGAGCCTGCCGCCAGCGACGATCCACAGCCGCGGCGAAGCTATCGCCTTCGACCGGAACAAGATCGGGCGTGATCGCTTTTGAAACTTTGTGGACATAGAACGAGCATTCCGGCCCGATCCGCGCGACCACGGACGCAAAGAGCGCCCGTGTGCGGTCCAGATATTCGTCGTCGGTGGTGTTGCTGTTCACCCCGTCCAGACGGATGCACTGAAATAGTTCATTGCCCCGCGTCCGCACGGTCTTGTCGTCAACGAGGCTGATATAGGGCAGCATCGAGGCGAGCTTCACTTCACGCCCGAACCAGCCAGGCAGCAGGGACCGGGGGTCATAATTCGTATCACGGGGCATAGCTGTCTCCGCCGTGGATTTTGCGATTGAGGGTCGGGCGCGTGACCTGCAAGGCCGTCACCACCACGTCGAGGAAATTTTCGTCCCAATCCGCCGCCTTCCACAGCAGGGGATAGGCAGCCGCCGCGATAGCCGCGACTGCCCAATGCTGAAGCCAGACGAAGATCAGAACAGACCCGAAAAGCCAGACCATCGCATACATGATCGGCAGCCCGAGAAGTTTGGGAGGCCGGACAAGGCCAAGGAAAAGACGAGACTGTTCCGCCATCGTGCCAGCTCCTTACGAAGACCAGATTGCGGAAACGATGGTCGGTGCGGCAGCGATACCCGCGATTGCCACCACAACCCACATGGCCTGACGGAAATCGAGAATGCCGAAGAGCCACGACAGGAAAACACCGATCAGCGCCAGCGTGCCGATCACGATCCCAAGGGGGCCGGTGATCGCGTCCACGATGCCCTGAAGCACATCCTGGACTGGCGATAGGTCGATGCTTTGCGCCAGAGCGGGTTCTGCCAGCATCAGCAGAACCCCGCAGAGCGCGACGAAGACGTTAAGATTAGGCTTCATGAATGTTCTCCTTCGAGCCTGTTGAAAACTGCCAGCACGCGGCTGACGTGGTTTTGCGTCTCCCGATAGGGTGGGATGCCGCCATGCCGCTCCACCGCCTCGGGGCCCGCGTTGTAGGCGGCCAAAGCAAGTCGAGCGTCCCCAAAGCGGGCCAGCATCATCAGGAGATACCGAGCAGACCCGTCGAGGTTCTGTTGCCAGTCGTGGGGATCGACGCCGAGATTGGCCGCCGTCGCTGGCATGAGCTGCCCCAACCCGATCGCGCCAACATGGCTTCGGGCGCTCGGGTTGTAGGCACTCTCAATTTCAATGTTCGCTTGATAGAGCAGCCGCCATTCGGTCACGCTGATGTTCGCGCGGCGCAAAGCCGGATGGCTCGCGTAGCGAAGGGCGGTCTGGTCGATGGCATTCAGGATCGCGGGTCGGGGTGCCACGGCGCGAGGCGCCACAGCAGCCACCCGGAACGAACCGTCCCCTTCCTCGGCTGCATCCCGGTCACGGCCGAACAGCGTCAGCTCGTCGGAAGCCGATCCTTGGCCGACACCATCATTGTAATTTCGGGCGAAGTTGGTTTGCGGGGTGGAGGGTCGAAGCGATCCATCGCCCTCCATCACCAGCACCATGCCCTGAGCCAGAGCAACGGTGCAGGACAGCGCCAGAGCGGCGCTAGTCGTCGTCAGATAGCGTGTTGCCGTTCGGCAGAACGTGGAGGGCGCGGCCCCCTTTTCGCAGGGGGATGTGGATCGGATCGAAGCCAAACCCTTCGAGGAAGGAGATGAGGCCGTTCGCGGTCTTGAAGAGCCGCAATTGGATTTCCTCTTCCTGCTTGTTCCAGCGACGCCCCGGCACAAGCAGCTTCTCAACCGATCTGTCTTCGGTGACAGCCCGGATGAACCACTCCCCATACCAGACTGCATTTTTTCGGAACGCTGGGGTTTTACATACAACCTCAGCTTGATACCCCTGCTGCAAGAGGACCCTGAATTGCGTCTCTGTAACCACATTAGGCGCTTCTTTGTTTAGGTCTGTCCTCACGATCGGCGCTTTCCCTTCTGGTTAACGGACCGTGAACCCTTCTCGGGCTCTTCAGTCCTACGACATTATAAGATGGGGCGCAACATTGTAATGTTGCGCCTCGCAGAAAGTTCTGCTCTAAGGCACCAATACACATCACCAACCAAATTCCCAAGTGATCTAAAGGGACAGCGCAGGATGCCGAGAACGCAGCTACCGGCCTACATGCTTATAATGTCGTCTATTTTTTCGGCTTCCGGGGTGCAAGCAAATACCTGCTTTCCCCCTGAACGGCCCTTCGTTCCCGCCGAAATCGAGTCCGCAAGGGAGTATCGCGACCTGATCTATGACGACTTCCAGATCTACTTCGAGGACTTCAGCGTCTACCTGCAATGTCTCGATCAAGAGCGGGCGCGGGCCTTCCAGGAAGGGCAGGAGGTCAGTGAGGAATACCGACGCTTCTTCGATCAAGTGGTCTCCGACGACTGATACCTCTATAGTTGAGCGGGTTTCCGCTTGTGGCCGTCGATACCCTTACGGTCGAACCGAGCAGATGAACGCCTGCGAGAAGCTGGCGCGAACCGCCCTTGCCCCGGCCTGCAAGATGATTTTCAACCGGAATATGTTGCCAATCGGCCTGCATTCGCCCTATCACAAGATTATAAGAGTGCGCTCTTCCTTATAGCACCGCCATTAATCGAAGGAGATACCATGTTGAAGCTGCTCCGAACAACCGCACTGGCCTGCGCCGTCGCGGCGTCCAGCTTTGTCGCGGCCCCGGAGCGGGCACAAGCACAAAGCTATCAGATCGACTGTGCCATTCTGCTCTGCCTTTCGGGCGGCTGGCCAGCCTCAGAGCCTTGTGCTCGTGCCCGCGCAGAGTTCATTCGCAGGATCACACCCTGGCCGGTCGAGCCGCCCCTGCAAATCTGGCGCTGTCCGATGGGCGCGTCCTTCAACGTCGATCCGTCCGAGCTGAACCGGGCCCGCTTCTTTGACATTCTTATGCAGGACAGCGCCCCCCCGCCGCTGCAATCCTTTCCAAGCGCACCACTCACGGACGCCGCGCTTAAGCCGCAACCCGCCGTTCTTCGCCAGAGCGGCGGGGCTGCCCGGCGGTTGCCTGAAGGCTTCGCCCTGCATTTCGTGCAGGAAGGGGAATACAGCGACGACAACGGCACGGCCGACATCGACATCAGCGGGTCGGAGTTCGATTTCGTCCGTTCGATCCGCGTCTTCAATGTGACCTATGCCCGCCAGCGCGAGACCCGTGACGACTGCTCGCGCATGGCGAACGTCCGCATGGGGTCTTATGGCACCCAAGGAGACTTCTATTGGCGCAATTCATCGGTTGGCGCTTTGCCTGAAGCTCACACGGGAATGGAGCGGTTTGGCGAGAACTGCCCTGGCATCTGGCACCGTTCGGTTTTCGTGGAATGGCGTGATTATCAAGGCAACTATGGTTTCGAGCAGGTCAACTACTAAGAGTAGTGCCGAGGAAGGCCGTTCAATACTATAATTGCGACAGGCAACTAAAGAGAGTATGCCTGTCGTGAACGATCATAAGAATCGAACAGGCAAGGAGAGCAGACACCCCGAAAAGCAAACCCCCCGCAAGGCGGCAACCAAGCGAGGGGGGGTCTAAGAACCAAGGAATTGGCGTTCCGAACGGTCCAACACAATCTGTTTTCAGGACTGGTTCTACCACCCTCCCGACAGCCAAACAAGCAAAAAACGCACCTGTGCGAACAGGAGAACTTTGCCTTGCCGCCTTGTCCAACGAGCAGAAAAGGACAAGGAAATGAACCACTCACCACAAGTCGCGTTGCCGCAGGGCATGACCCGCCGCGACGTGATCGCGGTTATCAGCGAGATCGGACCCGACCTAAACCTGAGCGGCGCAGCAATCTTCGTGCTGACCAAGCTCATCGGCAGCACGAGCGAAAAGGACTGGATCGAACCCGGTGCCGATCCGACCTTCTACGGCACCCAGGAAACGATGGCCGAGCGCCTTCAAATGACCGCACGGCAGCTCCGCAGCCATGAGCGGAACTTCGAGCGCAAGAACATCCTGAAGCGTGACACCAAGGCGAACGGTGCCCGCGAAGCCGGGACCGGGCGGGGCTTGCTTTTCACCCCGCTCAAAGCCTGCTTTGCCGACCTGTTGGCCCTGCGCGACCAGAAGCGCGCCGTGACCAAGCGCATCAAGGAGCTGAAGAGCCTTCGCAGCGTTCGCTTGCGCCGGATGAAGGAAGCAATCGCGCGGCTCGCCCCCGAAGCACTGGAAGATGAGGCAGTCGCCTCGGTCCTCGCCCGGTTTGATGCCTGGCCGCGCTCCGACCGGCTTCATTCCCTCGGACTGGACCGCCTCGAAGTCCATGTCGAAGCCACTGCCAAGCTGTGCATGGAACTCGAAGAGATCATTGAAAACCTACCTAATTCTTCCTGTGAACCGGCAGAAACCTTCCGGTCCTTTATACAAGAGGACAACCAGCAGAATCCTTCTGTATCCTGTAACGCTAGCGTGGATGAAAGGAGCGCGGGCAAGCCCGCGCACACTGGATTCCTTAGATCGGGGCCTTCCGGCCCCGATATTTGCAGAGAAAATAAGTGTGAAGCGGATAGCGGTGTTATCAACCCCAAACTTGAGGCGCTTTTTGAACCGGAGCAGCTTTTCAAGCTCGCATCGCCCGACTTCCAGATGACCCTTCAGGCAAGATCCAATCAGATCACGAAGGAAACTATGATCGACGCCGCCCACGACATGCTTTCGCCGCTCGGGATCAACTATTCCGCATGGCGATCCGCGTGCGGCGAACTCGGCCGCCTCGGCGCCACCCTTTGCGTCCTGGTCCTCGATGCGAACCGCGACCACCCGCAAACCCCGGTGCGTAACCCCGGCGGTGCGCTGCGCGGCATGATCCGGGCGCACAAACGCGGCAACCTCAACCTCATCGGCAGCGTGATCGGCTTGCAGCGCCGGCGAGGATACTAGGATGCAGCGGTTAACCGTTCCGTCGATCCGACCGCGACGGATTGCAGCTATACATGCCAAGCTCCGCACCATCATCGCCGTGCGCGATGACCGTGCCGGCGATCGTTGCCCCGGCTGGCTCCAGCCCCCGCATTTCGACCTCGGCGCTGACGCCCTGGAACGTGCGCAGCGCCGCCAGCTCGCACGCCTCCACATCGTCAAACTCGGCCGTGATGACCTCGGAACCCGACTGCATGTTGAACAGCACCAAAATCAGGATGATTTTCATGTGAGACCCTTTCTACGAGAGAGGGCCGGCACCTCGCGGTCCCGACCCTCTTGGAGAACAGCGCATGACGCTTTCACCTTCCGCGACCATCGGCATCCCTGCCTGTATCGCAAGGCCATCAATATCATAATGATGGACTCAGAACAACAACATCGCGATGATTTCCGTCCTTTCATCTTCCCTGAAATATCCTCGGGGGAGCGCCACAAGGCGCGGGGGCAGACAGCCCCCACTGAACACTGTTTCCAACGTTTGGAGAACACAACATGACGACAGCACAGAAGGCCACGACTATAGGCTTCTTGATCTTCATCACCGGCACCGCTTTGGGTTTTGCCGTGCGCCACCAAATTGCCCTTCAGCATGGCAGAGCTTTCGGGGAAATCATCACGAGTATCTGCGCGAACGAAGGATATGCAGGTGCGCTGTTTCCTTTGGGTGATCCAGATCAAGCCCGTTGCATGTCCGAAGACGAATCTGCTGAGCTCAAAGCCGTCAATAATCTCTAATATAACCGTGTCCACAAAGGAACCGTTATGGAACATGCCTCTGGACCTGTCCAAAACTACCTTTCTCGGGTTTTGAACGCATGCTACTTTTCGGCCAGATATTTCGGTCACTCTAGGGACGTGTTCATTGCCTTCAGCTTTACCCCTCGCACCGGCCCAGGCCGACCCGCCCCGAACCTTTGCCTATGTTCGGGTTTCGACCGTCGAGCAGTCTGTCGCATCGCAGGTTCACGAGATCGAGGCGGCGGGCTTCCAGATGCCGGAATATCGAATCCTTACGGAGACGATTTCCGGCAGCGTCCCCGCGAAACAGCGCCCCCAGTTCGCGCGGCTGGTCGATCGGCTGGAACCGGGCGACATACTGGTTGTGACGAAGCTCGACCGCCTCGGCCGCGATGCGATCGACGTGTCATCGACAGTTGCGGAGTTGGCCAAAATTCCCGTTCGCGTTCACTGTCTCGCATTTCCTGGGCTGGATCTTACAAGTGCATCGGGAACATTGACCATGAATGTCATCAACGCCGTTGCTCAGTTCGAGCGTGACCTGCTTCGAGAGCGAACCCAGATCGGGCTTGCTGCCGCGCGGGCCAAAGGCAAACGCATCGGCCGCCCCCGCGCCCTTTCGACCAAGGCCGAAGAGGATGCGCGGGCCGCGTTGGCAGCGGGCGAATCCATTTCCAAGATCGCTAAACGGCTGGCAGTCAGCCGAGCGACCATCACGAGACTCCGCGACGATCAGCTAGCGGCACAATCAACCGACTGAGCCGCGATCTGCCTTTTCCCGACACCTTGCAGGACGATCCGCATCCTGTCGGCCGAGAAGGTTCGGATAAGTGCCAAGGCTTGATCTGGATCGCCCCTTAACCGGGTCTCAGCCCGACATCCTTAGTAGTTGGGCGTGTAATCCTCCGGTAGCATTCAGCTTTGAAATGGTGCAGTCTGACGCGAGCATGGTGTTAGAGCGGAGGCAGCGATGCAGGAACACCCTTTTGATAACGACTTTCATGTAACGCCCCAGCAGGTTGAGCAATTTCAACGTGACGGGTTTGTAAAGTTGGACGGATTCTTCAATCCTGACGTCGTGCATACCCTGCTCAATCGGGTTGAGGTGGAAATGAGCCGAGCGCCGGAGAACTTTAAAAGCGAGTTCAGCCGCCTCAAATACGATTTCGAGACCGAAAAAACGGATATCTATGAGCTGATCGCCCGGCCGTATTTTCGCAAGGCATTGACGGCGCTCGTGCAGAAGGACCTGTTCCTGACTTTCGAGCTCTGCTTCGAATTGGAAAAGAACATCAGCAAAGGATTCCCCTGGCATGTCGGCGTTCAAAGCTTTGGCTATCAGGTTGCCGATGAATTTGGCTGCACGATATGGGCAGCACTCCATCCCGTTCACAAGTCAGGCCAACGTGGTGGTATGGCCTACGTGCCTGAGCGGGTCGTATCTGGCAAGTTCATCTATGACCAGATCGAACCAGCCATGATTTCCACGCTCGAAGCCAAGGAACAGGCGGGCGAAAAGACGACCATGGATGACTATTTTGCCATGCGCTCGGGCATTCTCAATTCGCCCACCATGGCCGAAATCCTCAAATATCATCAGGTCGAGGATGACTTCGAGCCGGGCGATGTTCTCGTGTTCAACAAATATGTTGTTCACCGCAGTATAATGCTGGAGGATGGACCACTGCCGAAGCGAGCTGCCTTTGTGATGCGCTTCGTCGAGGACGGGTCGCATTACGATCTTCAACGCGCCCGGAACCTGGAATATCCGGCAGAAAAATACGGTCACAAAGCCTTCACGCGGTCCCATATGGAAATCGGTCTGCCAGACGGCTCGCTGTTGACCGACAGCGAGTATTTTACGGACCGGGACAAGCGCTTCGTGCGACGTGAGTTGGCTTAAGGGGGCAAACATGGAAACGCGTGATATCGTCTTTATCGCACTCTTCGCGGCCATCATGGCCGCGCTGGCGGTCTTTCCGCCGATCACCCTGCCCGTTGTCGGCGTTCCGATCACCGCTCAATCTCTCGGCGCCATGCTCGCCGGCGGCGTGTTGGGGGCCACACGCGGCGGCTTGTCGATGATTCTGTTCCTTTTGCTCGTTGCGATCGGGCTTCCCCTGCTTCCGGGAGGCCGTGGGGGCTTTGGTGTTTTCCTTGGCCCTACGGGGGGATATCTGATTGGCTGGATCTTCACTGCCTTCGTGGTCGGTTTCCTCGTGGAGCGCTTCTGGCATCAGCTTAACTACCTCAACGCCTTCCTGGCGTCGGTGGTGGGGGGAATTGTCGTGCTCTATGCGATCGGTATTCCCTGGAGCGCGTTCGTTGCCCAAATCTCTGTTTGGGCCGCCTTCGTCGGTTCCCTCCCGTTCTTCGTCGGTGACATCATCAAATGCCTTATCGCGGCTGCCGTGATCGTGATCGTAAAGAAGTCCTATCCGATCATTACGCCCCGCAAGCGCCAGGCCGCTACGACCGAGTAGGGGGCACATCAGCAATGCTCTCCTTCTCGCAAGTGGTTGTCGAGAAAGGCGACCGGCCGATCCTGAGCGATATCAACATAGATCTCAACGAAAAGCGCATTGGGATCATCGGACGGAACGGGTCGGGCAAAAGCACATTTGCCCGGCTCTTCAATGGACTGGAAAAGCCCAGCTCGGGTACGATTACTTTCGAAGGATCGACCGAGCTGAAGGAGTTGCGCCGAAAGGTGGGGTTCGTGTTCCAGAACCCAGACAACCAGATCGTCTATCCGATCGTGGACGAAGACCTCGCTTTCGGCCTGAAAAATCTGAAGCTGCCAAGCGCGACGATCAAAGAACGCATAGCCGAGGTGATGGCGCGCTTCCGGATCGAACACCTGAAAGATCGTCTCACACATCAACTGAGCGGCGGAGAGCGGCAGATGGTTGCGCTCGCCGGGGTCCTGGTCATGCAGCCTCAGATGATCGTTTTCGATGAGCCGACCACATTGCTCGATCTCTGGAACAAAAAGCGCCTCATGCGAGCGATTACGGACCTCAAGGAGCATGTTGTTCTCGTCTCGCACGATCTGGATTTGTTGCGCGAGTTTGATCGGGTCATCCACATCGAGGCAGGTCGTATCGTTGGGGATGGCGAGCCGAACGCCGTCATCGAAGACTATATCGCGAGATCAGCATGATCGTAGACCTCTATGTCTTCGGGAATAGCCCACTTCATCGCATATCGCCCGGCTATAAGATCCTGGCGCTCGTGCTCTTCTGCACCCTTCTATTCGTTTTGTCGGGATGGGTGCCCTTGGCTGTGGGCGCGATCCTGGTCGCCATAGGTTACTGGCTGGCTGGAATCGGGTTCTCACATGCCTATCGGGCGATCCGTCCTGCCTTGTGGATTCTTGCCATCATTTTCATCGCGCAAATCATTCTCGCGGGGCTCGAACTTGCTGCTTTCGTTGTCGTGCGCTTTGGAATCTTGATCCTCGCGGCGTCGCTCATCACCATGACGACGAAAACGAGCGAGTTTGTCGACGGCATTCAAGCGGGGCTCAAACATGCTCCTTCCTGGGTGCCGGCCGATCACATCGCCCTCGCCATATCCCTTGCGCTCCGATTCATCCCACTGGTGCGCGCAACGCTGGACGAGGTGCGCATGGCGCAGAAGGCCCGGGGCCTTGATCGTAGCGTGAAGGCTCTCCTTGTCCCATTGGTCGTCCGGACTTTAAAAACTGGGGATGAAATCGCCGAGGCGATCCAGGCACGGTCGCCGCTTTAGCCGCGCGTTCCTTCCAGTTCGCAGCCGGCAAAGTCGTCTTCTGCCAGCCGCGTGCAGAGTTCATGCCACTGGCATTCAATGCAGGCCCTTCGTGTTATTCCGCTGCGAAACCATGATCGCATCAAAGCAATGGTTTGGTTGTCGAAGCTGAGAATGGTACCGGGTTCGATTACGATACCGAGCTTGTCACCGACATCTCGCGCAGCGGTCAGATCTCGGGCCGTGACGGACGCGTTATGGCAATGTGGCTCGGGGTCTTCCGCGATCACACACGCGCAGAGTTCATCGGGGCCTGCGATGATTTTGACCGGGGTTCCCTGGTTGATGGCTCTGGCAACAGAGTGAAATTTGGCTACAAACCCTGGTGAGTAGCCCTTTCCAGCAAACGTCAGCATGCACAGCAAATGGTGCGCGCGCAGTTCGATCACGATGCCTTGCCCCTCTGGTGCTCAATCCCGATCACCACGGCGGCAACAGCGGCCGACTTGATGATGCCCCCCAGGATGAAAGGAAAGAAGCCATTTTCGAGCGCTGCGCCTATGCCGATCGACGTGCTCAACCAGAGCACGCCGAGCCCGAGACAAATGATGTGCCCTGCGATACCTGCCAGGAATACCCACCATGCCCGATAGGCAAACCCCTGGCCCTGCCGTCTGGAAACCAGGACGCCGACAGTGAGGGCGGCAATGGGAAACGCGAAGAGAAATCCGGCGGTCGGTCCCGCAAAATGACCGATGCCGCTTGCGCCACCCGCAAGCACAGGCAAACCGATAGCGCCGCAGAGTAGCCATATAACGGTCCCGACAGCGCCGAGTAGCGGTCCCAAAACGGCCCCCACAGTCAATACCATAAAGGTTTGAGCCGTTATAGGGACGGGTACCATCGGAATTTCTATGTGGGACGAGATGCTGAGCAGTATTACGGCCGCGCCAACCAAGATCAGCGCCCCCTCACGTCCAACGATAATAGGACAAGCTTGGCCCGTTCCAATTTGCATCTAGTTCCCCTTGCTCCCGTTCCAACCAATAGTCCCGACGGTACCACTTAAGCATGAGCGGACAAAGCGGTTCGGCTGCCCATCATCTTTCCTGAAATATCCTCTGGGGGAGCGCCGTAAGGCGCGGGGGCGAACACATGCCGGGGTGGAAGCTGCGAAGGTTAAGGGCAAACGTCTCGGCCACCCTCGCGCCCTTTCGGCCAAAGCCGAAGAGTAAACGCGGGCCGCGTTGGCGGCGGGCGAATCCATTTCCAAGATCGCGAAGCGGCTGGCGGTCAGCCGCGAGACCATTACGCGACTCCGCGACGATCAGCTTGCGGCTCGGTCAACCGTCTGAGCCGCGATCCGCCTTTTCCCCGACACCTTGCAGAGCGATCCGCATCCTGTCAGCCGGGAAGGTCCGGATCAGCGCGGCGGCTTGATCCGGATCGCCTGACAACCACGTCTCATAATCGGGAGCTTCGATGATGACCGGCATTCGCCCCTTCGCGTGGATAGGCCGGATCAGCTCGTTCGCTTCGGTCGTGACCACGGTATGCCGAAGCTCCGTCTCATCCTCTTCGATCAGCTCCGGGTTTTCCCCGCGCCAGAGCCCCGCGAAAGCAAAGGGTGGCCGTCCATCGGGATCTTCGCCGGTGAGCGCAAACCAGTAATCCGTCGCCGGCTGCCTGCCCTTGGTCTCGTTGAAGCTCGTGACTGGGACCAGGCAACGCCGATCCTCATAGCTGCCTCGCCAGAGACCGCTTTTTCGCAGCTTGTCGTCGCGCGCATTGTTCCAGGCGGCGGGCTTGATCGGCTTGCCGGTTTTCTTCGACACCTGCGGCGTAAGAAATCCCCATCGCATTTCGATCAGCTCGCGCTTTCCGTCAGCATCGAGGCGCACCACCGGCGCCAGCCCCTTCGGGAATATCGCCGGCCTCGGTTCGGCGTTGCCGAGCCGATCAAGGTCGGCCGAGACCTGAAACAGCCGACGCATGGCTTCTGCCGTGGCGATGTTCGCATAGAGATTGCACATTCCGCGCCCCTACAGTCCGGCCCATCCTCGGATCATCTTCGCCACGCGCAGGGCCTCGGCCCGGCGCAGGCTTTGATTTTCGATCCGCAGCGCCTTGAAGAAGGCACCTGTCAGCATCGGCCCTTTCTCGATGTTCTTCCGAACATAGAGCATGGCCGCGAGAAATTCTTCTGTTTCCACATCTCGATCCGCGCAATCGGCCGCGGCCGTCTCGACAAGGGCAAGCACCTGGCGCAGCTCGCCCACGATCAGAATTTCTTCTGACCAATTGCCGCCGAAGGCCACGTTCCGAAGCTGATCCTTGCGTTCTACCATGAGAACAAAATAAGAACATATGGCATTTCTCGACAAGCAGGATCGTGACGCATGACCCCGATGCGGTCTCTATACATTGATATGAATAGCTTTTTCGCCAGCGTGGAGCAGCAGGCCGATCCGTCGCTGCGCGGTAAACCTGTCGGCATTACCGCTATCAGCGCCGAATCGGGAGCCTGTGTCGCGGCGTCCTATGAGGCCAAAGCCTTCGGCGTCAAAACCGGAACGCGCGTCTACGACGCGCGCCGGTTGTGCCCAGGCATCATTTTCCGCCCGAGCCGCCACCGCCTCTACGTTCGCGTGAACCAGAAGATCGCCGGCGTCATCGACCAGATCGCAGAGCTTCAAGCCGTCCGCTCCGTCGATGAATTTCAGGTCGCCCTCGGCGGCCAGACAGCGGAGCTGTCGGCCGCGCTCGATCTCGGCCGCCGGTTGAAGGCCGCAATTCGCGAACAGGTCGGATCGGAGCTGCGCTGTTCCGTGGGCATCGGGCCGAACCACCTGCTTGCGAAGATCGCGGGCAAGCTCGAAAAACCGGACGGGTTGCAATGGCTTGCCCCGGAAAACATGCCCGACCGTATCGCGCATCTGTCGCTTGACGATCTGCCGGGGATTTCGCACGGCATCAAAGCCCGGTTGCAGCGTGCAGCCGTTTGGGGCGTCGCGGAACTCTATGCGCTCGATCCTCGCCACGCCCGGCAGATTTGGCGCTCCGTCGAAGGTGAGCGTTTCGTTCGAGCCTTGCAGGGCATGGAGATTCCGCTCTTGCCGACGCAGCGAAACGGCTACGGCAACTCGAAGGTTCTCGCTCCGCAGTATCGTCGGCCCGATGCCGCGCGACCGGTTGGCCGATGGCTGACTGAAAAAGCGGTCGAGCGAATGCGCCGTGACGGATTTTGCGCCCGGCGGTTTTCCCTTATGATCCGTCTTCCTGAAGGCCGCGGTTGGTCTCGCGCGAAAACCCTGACGCCGAGTCAGGATTCCGCGATTTTCCTGAAGCTGTTCGAAGCCGAATGGGTGCAGTTTCGCCACGAGCGTCACGGCTATGTGCTGTCAATCGGCGTTCACCTGGGCGAAGTCATCCCGCTTTCCGAACGGCCGGGCGAGCTGTTTCTGCCGCTGGCGCCGGGTGAGGCGAACAAGCGGGAAAAGCTGGCGGAAACCATTGACCGGATCAATCGCCGGTTTGGTCAGAGAGTCGTCAGCTATGGGGTGCATCAGGATCATCCGGGATTCTTCGAGAAAGGGTAGTTTCATGACGAATCCCGGTCGTTCGTGACCTCGTGCGGTTGCTCGAGGACACGCCCGCCCAGGACCGCGCCCTAGGCTTCGGCCGGCAAGCGGCCTGCGCCCCGAGCCTTTCCCCCTGCCCGTCCCTGCGCCAAGGTGCGCCGCCCGCCGTCTCGTCCCGAGCCACCGGGCGGCGCGGCGCATGGTCCTGTCAGGGGGCCAGTCTCGGCCCATCCGGGTAACGGTCGCTTTCGCAGCAGCGAAAGTGACTATCCATTCAAAGCGGCATCTCCAAAGTGGCCTTGACTGTGGAGACAACGATGGAAGTCCGGAATTTCCTGACATTCTTATCAGCGAAGAAAAACCGCTGCGTAAAGGCTTCATAGTCTTGAATGTTTTTCGCTACGACGATCATGACGAAGTCCGAGTCCCCTGCGATACAATAGAAATTTGTGACGTGAGGGTCGTTTTTGGCCTTCCGCTTGAAGGTTTCCGTCTGTTCGACGCTGTCCCGCTCAAGATCCACCGAGACAACTGCCGTAATCCCAAGGCCGAGGGCCTGTTGGTCGAGCAATGCGACCTCCCGTTTGATGGTACCGGCCTCGCGCATGGCGCGAAGTCGGCGCTGAACAGAAGCGGTGGAAGCGCCCGTTCTTTCCGCGAGTTCCTGGATCGTGATCCGTGAGTCGCTTTGAACAAGAGCAAGAATTTTTCGATCCAAACCATCCATGATCGAGTATGATCACATGCCACATATAAAGTGTAATGAAAAATCGATATTGGGGGAAAAAAGCTATATGATATTGATATAATCCACCAAATTATGCGGTTTATGTACACCGCAGCAGTCACCAAATCTGGCTTCGTTGCCATCCTCCCCCTGGCCGTGGGTGCCGCCCTCTACGGGTTCGCCTTCGGGTTCCTAGCTGTTCAGTTAGGCGTACCTTGGTGGTCAGTCCCTGTCATGAGCGGGCTGGTCCATGCCGGATCGGCGCAGATAGTCACAGTTGACCAGTATGCTGCGACATCAAGTGTCGTGGGGGCAGTCTTCGCAGGGGCTATTTTGAATCTGCGCTACATCGGAATCATTGCTTCCATTGCCGACATGCTCAAGGGGATGCCGCTTTGGGCGAAGCTCATTTCTATCCATATCACCAGTGATGAAAGCTGGGCGTTAACGGTCTCCGAAGCAAACAAAGACCGATCTATCGGCGCACGCTTCCTGGTTGAAGCCGGGGCGGTAATGATCCTGACCTGGGTGACATCGACGACTATGGGTGCCATCGCTGGTTCCACAGTGCCGGATCTTGAGAAACTTGGCCTGGGTTTCGCCTTTACGGCTGCGTTCATTGCTATGGGCCGAGGCATGTGGCGGGGCCGGTCCGACCTAGCCCCTTGGGCTGTCACGTTCGCGATTGCTATTTTTGCTTCCCGATTGGGATTTGCGACAGCGAATTCCATCGTCATCGCAACGATCGGGGGACTGCTTTTCATGCAGTTACTGCGCTTCGTCAGGAGGCAGAACCATGAACCATGACATTCTGTATCTGATTGGGGGGCTGGCAGTCGCTACCTATGCGATCCGCGTGCTTGGCCTGGTCACGGGGAACATGATCCAGAGGTCCCGCTTCGCTTGGGTGCTCGATGAGCTTCCAGGGCTCTTGATTGTGGCGCTCGTTGCCTCATCCCTGTCCAGCATCACTCAAGTTGGATGGCTGGCTGCGGCGATCACCCTGATGATCGCGATTTACACCAACAATGTCGTGCTGACCATGATCGGGGGCGTCATCACTTTCGCTTTGGTCAGTAACCTACTGTAAAAAAATACTTTCGGAGGCTATGATGGACTACGCCGAACACGATTTTGAAATACGCAAGGATGTTCTTCGCCAGCTCAAGCATTTCTCTGAGCCCAGCAACGTCGCCGCCGTCCGCACCCTCGCGTTTGAATATGCTCTCATCGCAGGGTCGATTTATCTGTGCGTTGGAGTATCCTATTGGTTCTATCCGCTTGCCATCATTATCATCGGGTCTGCGCAGCGCACCTTTGCCAATATTCTTCACGAGGCTGCGCATTTTCACTTTGCCAAGAACAAACTGCTCAATTTCCTGGGCGGGACGGTTCTGACGTCTTACCTGATCTTCCACATGTTTACGCCCTATAGAAATTCTCACGTGGGATTTCACCATCGTCATTTCGGCGACCCGGAAGATGACCCAGATTACAATTTTCACATTCTGCTGGGCCTATACGAGGCCAAAGAAAGCCACAGCCGGTTCATCTTGAAGAACCTCGTTCTGGCTCTGATCGGGTATCGATCCTGGGAGTATATCAAGTATATCTATCAGGACCGCATTCTCTTCACGAAGGACAAGATTGTCATCCGCATGCCGATCTCGGTCACGAGCGACCGGATCATGTTTGCTGCGACCTGGATCGTCGTCTTAGGACTGGTGACCTGGTTCAACATCTGGCTCGAATTCCTACTTTTCTGGATCGTACCGTGTTTTACAACCTACATCGCGATCGGTTGGTGTGCTGAACTCGCGGAGCACTACCCGCTGCCGGAGTCAGAGAATAAGCGCCTTCTCATGACGCGTAACCGCCATGGTTGGGCAGTCGAGAATTTCCTCTTCGGCCGGCACTATGATCGCTACCACTTGGTGCATCACATCTTTCCGACGATCCCCTTCTACAACCTCAAGAGGGCGCACGAAGTGCTCCTTGAGGACCCGTCCTATCGGAAGTGGGATGCAATGTGGGGCGGCATCTTCACGCGGAGACATCCTGAAGAAGAGACGCTGATCTCCTACGTCAGAAAGTACAAGGATGAAATCTCGCGCGAGGAACGCGATCCAAATCGACCGAGCTTTGCTCAGCGCATCCTTCTCCAACATCCGCTGGCACAAGGAGCCTGATTTATGACCAAGCCAGAATTCCGTCAAGCTTCATCGCAAAATCTTCATGCTTTGCATCAGGATGTCGCAAAGGGTCTCAGGAAAATCGCTGCTCACCCTGTAATCCGTGAGAAGTTCTCGGCCGACCCATTCATCAAGCAGTTTTTCACCGAAACGGTGGCGCGATACATCATCGGCAAGTCAATGTCCGAAGCCGCCGATAAGTTCGACGTTTTGTCAGTAAAGGGATACCTCGCCGGCGTCGAGTTTGTTGGTGAGGAGATATCCGATGGCGGTCAGGTCGAGCAGGTTGTGGAGGAAAACATCCGCTTCCTCTTACATGCGCGCGGGCGCCCGTTTTCGGATGGGCTACAGCTTGGCTTTGATCTTTCCAGTGTCGGCATGCTTATAAGCCGCGAACTCGCGATGACGAATACGGCGCGCATTGCGAAGGTGGCTGCCGAGCAAGGTGCCACGATTATGATTAGCATGGAGCGCAGCACCCAGACCGACACCATTCTGGATGCTTTTCACCAGCTGGCCCCTTCGCATGAAAATCTTGGTCTGACTATCCAAGCCTACATGCATCGTACCGAGGTTGATCTGCCCAAGCTAATCAAGACCAGGCGTAAGATCCGCCTTGTGAAGGGTGTCTATGATGAGCACTCGTCGCTGACGCTGCCGCGCGGGAAAGAGCTGGATGTTCGATATGTGGAATGCATCGAGAAGCTCGCCGAGGCCGGGTCTCGTTTCGCTGTCGCAACGCATGACCCTGCCATCATCGACATGTTGAATGCCCGCGGCCTCCTGGATGCGGCCGAAGAGCTGGAGGGGCTACATGGATGTAACCCAAGTCTTTTCCACACACTGAACAACGAGGGGCATCGGTGCCGCATAACCGGCGTTTACGGGGAAGAATGGCTTCTTCATTTCTTGCACCGGCTTGCCGAGCATCCGCCGAATGCCCTGCAGGCGCTGGCAGATTTCTACAACCCAGACCGGGTTGTCTTCGGCGCGGACTACTGAAGATGACGGCACTCACCTCACCGCGCGTTCCAACCGCATATCTGAACATGGCCGGATCGGGGCCCGTTTCTGATGAGGTTCTGGCCGCAACTACGACATACCTGAAAATCGAGCAGCAGGTCGGGGCCTATGACACTGAGCTCGATCATCACGTCGAGCTTGACGAGCGCGTCTACGAAAATCTTGGCACCCTCTTAGGGTGCGTTGCGGCTGACATCGCGATCTTCGACAACGCTACCCGGGCGTGGACGGAAGTCGTGAGCCGACTTTCGTTTAAAGGCGCGCGCCGCATCCTTACAACCGAATACGAATACGCTGGGAACCTTCAGTATCTGAAGGATCTCTCGGAACGGGAAGGACTCGAACTGATCACGATACCCTGTACTGATAAAGGTGAAATCGACCTAGAATGGCTGCAATCAAACATGGGAAATGACGTTGGGCTCGTGTCCGTCGTGCATGTTCCATCTTGCTGTGGCATCATAAATCCTGTTGCGACCATCGGTGAAATCCTCTCGGGATACCAAGCTGTCTACATCGTGGATGCCTGCCAGGCTGTTGGTCAGGTTCAGATTGATGTCCACGCAACCGGTTGCGATGTGCTCACTGGTGCCGGGCGTAAATTCCTGTGCGGCCCCCGGGGCACCGGGTTTGCCTTTGTCTCAGCACAGCTGAGAGCCAGGATGTCTCCCGGATTTGTCGATCTTCACCTTTCTGATATCAAAGCCGATGGCCGGATCGAAAAAGACATGGGAAATGCGCGCTTCCTCGAAATGGGGGAGCGTAATTGCGGGGCCATCATCGGCTTGTCACGGGCCATCGAGGAGGCTCTGCATGGCGGGGATCGGCTAAACGATGGCATTTTCCGAATTCGCGAAGGCGTTTCCGCTCTTGAAGGGGTCATACCGATCGATCCTGGTAGGAACCGTGGAGGTATATTTTCGTTTCGTCATAAAAAGATTCCCGCCGAAGAGGTGGTGAGGAACCTCAGAGAGCACCGGATTGCTGCCTGGCGCATAAAGGGGTCTCATACCCCGCTTTATATGCTTCCCAGAGGACATATAGAGGGAGTGCGGTTGTCATCCAACAAGATCACAGTCGAGCATGCAGATTTGGTGGTGGCGGCGTTGAAGGATATGCTTGCTTGAGGACTGTCCTGAGGCACGTAGTTTGCCCCGACGCCTCGTTCAATTGAACTTCCTGTGCGGAAATCCCCGCAGACTAGGCTAGCCTCGCGCTGGCCTTTTTTTGGGCCTTGGACGATAATCTGTGATCGCCGCGCTCGCGCGGGGATCACACTGGCAGGGGGGATTCGGGCAAGCCGAACGCCCCCTGCATCCTTGGGCCAGGCCGCGCGAGCGCGCCCTGTCCGTATCGGGAACCGCCGGTTCCCCCACGCAAGCCCCATGAGCGGCGTC
>NZ_JAANYX010000017.1:0-36292 GCF_012274245.1 Mameliella sp. LZ-28
CCATCGATCCCCACGCCTGGCTGACAGCCACTCTCCAAGCCATTGTCAACGGACATAAGCAATCCCGGATCGACGACCTCTTGCCCTGGAACTATGCCCCGACCGTGTGATCGGCGCACCGCTTACAATGGAGCCTTACAGCAGAAGAGGCGATTGTTCTGATGGAACAGGACGAGTGGTGTTTCTTCGTTGAGGTCGACGATGAGAAGGAGTGGCTGGACGTCCGCGAGGGGGCGGATGGCCGCAAGACTATCAGCGCCGACGGCCCTGCAAAATTCCTTCTCTGATAAGCCTCTTGGCGTTGCTGGCGCTTCCCCCCGTAGCGCCTCTCTTGGGCGGACCAGTTGAAATCCGGCCGCACAGGGCTAGCCTGTAAAACTGAAAAAACGCAGAACCAGCTCGTCGAGGTCGCGTCTTTCGAACAGGACATTCCCTTGTTCCGCGAGCGGACAGGACGCGCGCTCGTCTCTGGGGATCTGCCTGACGAAAGGACAAGCAATGACCGACAAGAACCCTGACAAGGGCTATGTCGCGCTCCTAGGCTGGAGCCTCAACGCCATCGACGCGGTGGACCGTTTCGATCGCAGATACGTCGTGGTCGCTCCGCCTTGGGCCGAAGAGTACTGCCAGCAGAACGACATTCCCTTCGTCCCGTGGGATTTCGACCGTCTCAATGAAAGGTCGCACGAATTGGCGCATACCCTAGAGGATATGGGCGTCGACGTGGCCATCCCAATCTTCGAGGAGACTGTGGAATGGGCCGGCGCCGTGAATGCCGTGCTGCTGAAGAACCCGCGCCTTTTGGGCCAGGCGATGCTCTTCCGCGACAAGTCGCTTATGAAACGCCGAGCGCAGCTCGGAGGCATCCGTGTAGGCGTTTTCGAAGAGGCCCATGACCGCGGCGACGTGATCCGGTTCTTGAAGCGGGTGAACCAGACGCTTCTGAAACTCGATGGCGACCCGAACGACCCCATCCACTTCAAGGCTTTCGACAAGTCCGGCACCGCGGGGCACAGGGTGATACGCACGCCGGAGGACGTCGACAACATCCCCGACGAGGAATTTCCTGCCCTGCTCGAGAGTCACCTCGACGGCTGGGAATTCGCGGTCGAGGCCTGGATCAAGAATGGCAAGATCGAGTTCCTGAACATCTCGGAATACGTGACGCTGGGCTACTCGGTCTTCGTACCGGCGACACCTGAGCTCGAGGCGCACCGGGAACGGATCACCGAGGAAATCGAGAAGTTGATCGAAGTTTTCGATATCGATTTCGGATTCATCCACCCGGAATACTTCCTGACCAACGACAACAAGCTCTACTTCGGCGAGGTCGCTTATCGCCCACCGGGGTTCAACGCGCTTGAACTGATTGAACGGGCCTATGGCTTCAACGGCTACCAGGGCCTCGTGCTGGCATTCGATCCGAAGACGACGCAGGAGGAACTGGATGCCTTCTTCCCGAAGGAGGTCGTCGATGCCAAGGGGCACGCCGGCTGTTTCGGCGTATATCCCCGACGCCGTGTCGTAAGCCGACTGGAGATTCCGGAAGAGACGGCCAGCCACCCTTTTTTCGAATTCCACGAGCTTTCGGACCCGCGAGAGCAGAAGGTGGCCAAAAGGTCAGCATTCGGCACGCATTGGGGACTGGCATACTTCTTCGGTGACAATGCCCATGACTTGCGGGACCTTCTGAAGAAACAGGAAGAACTGGATTACTACGTCTGATGAGCCTGAAGGAAGCGTCCGCCATGGACGATGAGGCCGCGTTGATAAGGCTCTCCGGCACGCTCGACATGGCGATCGAGCGGCTGGAGCGGGCGCGGCCCTTCGCCAAGTCCCGCTACCAGCGCCCTGTCCTTGACGTTCTGGGTCGCATCATCGCCCAGCCCGGCGGGCTGGACATGGTGCGTCAGAGGGCCGAGAGGATGGATGCAGCGGGACTCTTCGCCGGTTCCGACTGGGACCGGCCCGAGGTCCTGCTGCCGCAACTGGTGGGCAACACGCTTGTATCGGAAGACCCGGCGTTCCAGGCGCTTGAGGCAGCGAGCCTTGCCCGCTTTCTTGCCGTGGCGGATGGGGAAGCCCGGCATTCAAACCTGCACCAAGAGGGCGCGCGGCATTTCCTGACGCAGGTGTTGGCGCTGAACTTGAAAGACCTCTTTGGCGTGCCGGACGAAGCCGCCCGCGCGCTCGGGGCGCGGCAGGACGTGAAGCGCCGGGTCGTGACTTATATCGCGGATCATGTCGGCCTGAATGACGTGCTCAGCGTGCTGGTGTCGGAAATATGGCGCCTGCTGGAGCAGCGTTCGATCCAGGTCGGCGTGGTCAAGGACATGATTGCCCAGATTGCCGTCGCCTTGAACGAGAGGGGAACGGAACCCGGGAGCACGCGCCTCGGGGCCGAGCGGCTGGTCAGCGCGCTCTTCGGCCCAACCTCCGCATCGCGCGATGACCCGGGTCTCGCGGTCTATATCGAACGGATATCGATTGCGGACGACAGCGGCCTTTCGCGTGAGGCCATGGGCTTTGCCCGCGCGATGCACGACACCGGGCTCGTTTCGGATTATCACGCGGCCTTCCTGACCTGGGCTCTCGATCACGAGGAGCGCCCGCTGATCCCCGAAGCCCTTGGCCTTGGAAGCACCGGGCTGGACTGCTGGCGTCATTACCGTGGGCTGATCGAGAAACTGATCCGCAGTGCGGTCTCTCCCGCAACGCCACAGGCGGCCTATGGCCTCGCAATGCTGCTCGACCGGGGTATCCTGCACCACACCCCGATGGTTCCCGCGCTCGAACGGCAACTCTCGCTCCGGCTCGTGGGCGCCGCCCGTGAGCGCATCGCGATCGGGTTCGGCCCCGGCGTTCCGCCTGAGACACAGCTCTTGGCTGGCGTGCTCCAGGTCCTCGGCCAGCCGCTCGGTGTAGGTCAGGGCGCAAACCCGACATGCCAGTCCGCCCGCGCCATCGCAATGTGGGCGCTGAACGATCCCGATTACCTGCTGCATCTCGTCACGCAGGTCGCCGAGTTCGACACGCTGCAGATGCAGTTCGAGGGGTCACCGATCAATTCCGCCGATCTACCCGCCGGGCTCGCCGGCGCAGGCCCGATCGACGCCGATCCGGTGTCGGTCCTCCTCGTCGCCCATCTCGACCGGATCTATGCCGAGATGGGCCGCCTCTGCGCCGGTCGCCCCGGCGATCCGCACACATGGATCAATCCTCAGTTCCACGGCTGGTGGGTCTCACGCGACTGCGCCGTCGCGGTTGACGTAGCCACAGGGAAATTGGCGGGTTACGAGGACTTCCTTCGTCGTTTCTTCGCGGCCTATCATCCCGAGCACAATGGCGGCCGTCCTCTCGGCCATCCGCAACCAGCCGGAATCGCCGTCACCGACGCACAGCAGAGGTTCGTCGGCTGGCACGCGATCTCCATCCTCAGGGTGGCGGAAGACCAGTCGGGGCAGATGCGGGTCTATTTCTACAACCCGAACAACGACAGCGGTCAGGACTGGGGTAATGGCGTCGTCGTCTCCACCTCGGGTCACGGGGAACGCTACGGCGAGGGCTCGCTAAAGTTTGAAGCCTTCCTTTCACGCGTCTACCTCTTCCACGACGAACCCCTCCGGAGCCAACACGGGCAGGATATTCCTGGTAACGTGATCGGAGCCGTCAGTGAGAAGGCCATCGCCAGTTGGGCTGCCGACAGGTGGCCTTAGACGTGAGTCAAGGCGCGTGCTCACCGCACAACGGTCGGAAGGCTGGAACTGAAAGCTGCACCATGGGTCGACCGGCAGTAGTTGGCTGGACGTGGACGTGTCCTTCACCGACTCGAGCGGCAGCAAAGTCCTGCACTGGTAACCTTGGACCGTTAAAAAAGCTGCGACCTGCATGGATGGCCGCTTCGGTGAAAGTGCACCGCAGAGATGACCCTCCCGGCGAATGTCCGCATAAGGGCCGAAATCGACACTTGAGCACTCTGTTGCCATTGCGTCCTTCAAGCATTCAAGGGGTGCAACAGCTGAGTTATTCGGCTTCTCAACCATAGGTGTGGCGGACTCTCGGAAAACCGACGGTGCCAAATCAGAACCAGGCGGGCGGGATCCACGGGGATCGGAGGCTCAAACACGTTGAGATTTGCTGAATCGGCAATGCGATGTGCCAACGCGGTTGGGAGCAAGGCAATGAGGTCCGATCCGGCAACGGCGCGGTATATACCAGAGAAAACTGGCAAGGTCATTGCCACATTACGTTCGCGCCCGATCCGCGCCAGGGCCTCATCCCCCAGGCCTCTGGGATTGCCGCCGGTCGAAAACAGGACATGCCCGAGATCGCAGAAGAGATCGAGTGGCATGACATCGCCTGGCGAAAGCGCAAGCTCGGTTGTCCTTGGATGAGACTTCCTCGCAATGACAGAGAAGGATGAGCTGAAAACAGGCTGGCCTTCTACCCAGTCAGGCAAAGGAGTCTCGGGGAGCAAGGCGAAGTCCACGTCTTGGCTTGCCAGGGTGCCAACACGGTCGTCCGGGACAAGATCAACCAGGTGAATGCGCAGTGAAGGTGCATGCGCTGTCAAATGCTCGGCCAAGGCCGGCATGAGCATTTCAGCAAAGAAGTCGCTGCCCGAAATCCGGAAACTGCGTTCGGCGGTCGCAGGGTCGAATGCATTCTGTGCGCGGATCAACGCTTCGACACGGCCCAGGATGTCTTGAAGCGGTTCTTTGAGTGAGAGGGCGAACTCGGTCGCTTCGAGCTTCTGTCCGCTCCGAAAGAACAACTCGTCGCCGAGAGACTGGCGGAGCCTTTTCAGCGCTCCGGATACTGCTGGCTGGGACAGGCCCAAACGCTCGGCGGCCCGAACGGTGGAATGCTCAATCAGCAGCGCATCGAGCACACGCAGAAGATTCAGATCGAAACTCAATAAATTCGCCATGCGAATTGATATCATATTATCTATCGATTTAACAGATTAACCTGGAGCGAGTAGCCTGCGATCAGTTCCCACGATCAGCCCAAGGAGGATCAAGATGCTGAATCGCCCACGCATTTATAACGTTCTGAACATACTCATGAAGTTCCATGCTTTTCCGTCCGAAACAATGGACAAGTTCTGCTTCGTCGAATGCCTTGTCCCGGTTGGTGCCGGGGCGCCGCCGAACCACCACGCAGGTGAGACGGAGTCGTTCTATGTCATGGACGGGCAGATTGGTTTCATGGTCGACGGCAAGGAAATCCTGGCTGGTCCGGGAGAGCACGTCGCTATTCCTGATGGGGCCGTTCACGCGTTCGAAGCTGTCGGAGACAAGCCGGCCCGCCTCTTGATCATCAACGCGCCCGGACACATGCACGACAGGTTTTTCACCGAAATCGGACAGCCGCTTCCCGAGGGTCAGACCGACCTGCCTGAACCCAGCGAGCCGGATATTCCGTCGGTGTTATCCGTCGCCGAGAAAGTTGGCATGACATTCGTGGCTCCGACCGAAGCACCAGCTTGATGCGAGCCGCAAATCGCAAGCACGACAGGTGCGGGACGCAAACAGCGCCCGCTCCTGTTCTACCCAGACATGAGAAAGTCGGCTCTGCCGCGCGTTGTGCGATTTCGCTCATCACAGAGTTTGCGTTTGCAGCGAAAGTCCGGTCTGCCGGGCCACAGCGCAGCATGCCCAAAGGTGGGCAAAGGCTGGTCAGGGCCGTTCAAGTCGATCAGCGGAAGGAATGTCGTTGTTCATCCCATTCCGCAGCAAAAGGCCCCAGCACACGCGCAAGCGTGACCTCCGGCCCCTGCGTGCCGTCCAGGATCGCCTCGACAATTTCCGGCGCAAACAGCGTCAACCGCACGACCCGCGTCATGTAGGAGGGTGCTATACCTTCACGCTGCGCCAGCTCGGCAATGGTTGCGAATTCGCCCGACTCGAGCATACGATTCCATCGGAAAGCGCGAGCCAGCGCCTTGACCAACGTGTTGTCCACCTTGCGGTCTGGCCGGACGCCATCGGGCAGGTGCATTTCCTTGCGTCCGCCGCGCTACACGATGCGGAACGGCACTTGGAGCGTCACGGTGTCGGGGATCGGTTTGCAGCGATTCATGCGGCCGCCTCGATGCCGCCGGCCAGCATCTCGCGCGCGAGGCCGCCGAGGCCATCGACGCGGAGACGCACGTTCAGTCCGTCCGTGCTGATGTCCACGCGTTCGACCAGCAGCGTCACGATGCGCGCTTGCTCGGCGGGGAAGAGCTCGTCCCACAACGGATGGAGTTGCTGCAGGGCCGCGCGGGCATCGGCCTCGGTGATGTCGTCGGTGTGGGAACGCGCTGCCTTCCATGTCCCGGCCACGATCTCCGGCTGGCGGAACACAGTGCGCAGTTGGTCGATGACAGCGACCTCGATCTTCCCCGCTGGCACACGACCGACCGGGCACGAGCCAGACCCGTGTTTCAGCACCGTCTGGCTGACATAGTAGCGGTAGAGCTTGTCGCCCTTGCGGGTGTGCGTAGGCGAGAATGCAACGCCGTCCGGCCCGAACAGCAGTCCCTTCAGCAACGCGGGCGTCTCGGTGCGCGTGCTGGCCGCGCGCTTGCGCGGGGACTCCTTCAGGATGGCGTGGACGCGATCCCACGTCTCGCGGTCGATGATGGCGTCGTGCTCGCCGGGATAGCTCTCGCCCTTGTGGACGGCCTCGCCGACGTAGGCGCGGTTGGAGAGCAGCCGGTACAGGTATTTCTTGTCGATCCGGTTGCCCCTTGGCGTCCGGACACCGTGCCCGGCAACCTCCCGCGCCAGTTCCGTGCAGGATCCGTTCTCGAGGAAGCGGGCGAAAATCCAGCCGACGTGTTCGGCCCGTTCCTCGTCGATCACCAGCTTCCGATTCTCGACCCGGTAGCCATAGGGCGGCACGCCGCCCATCCACATGCCTTTCTTGCGGCTGGCGGCCACCTTGTCGCGGATGCGTTCGGCGGTGACCTCTCGCTCGAACTGGGCGAAGGACAGCGGGATGTTCAGCGTCAGGTGGCCCTTGGACGTGGTCGTATTGAAAGATTGCGTCACCGAGACGAACGTGACCCCGTTCCGGTCGAAGACCTCGACCAGTTTGGCGAAATCCGCCAGCGACCGGCTGAGACGGTCGATCTTGTAGACCACGACCACATCCACCAGCCCGTCCTCGATGTCGGCCATCAGCGTCTGAAGGCCGGGGCGTTCCAGCGTGCCGCCGGAGATGCCGCCGTCGTCATACTGATCGCGCACCAACACCCAGCCTTCGGAGCGCTGGCTGGCGATGAACGCCTCGCAGGCCTCCCGCTGGGCGTGCAGGCTGTTGAACTCCTGCTCCAGCCCATCCTCGGAGGATTTCCGGGTGTAGACCGCGCAGCGGAGTTTCCGGACAACTTTGGATTTGTCAGCCACCTTGGTCATGACCGGCCTCCCTGCCGTCTGAGCCCAAAGAAGACCAGCCCGTTCCAGCGGGTCCCGGTGATGGCCCGTGCGATGGCCGACAGCGATTTGTATGGCCGCCCCTGCCAGTCGAAACCGTTCGTGGTGACGGTGACGACGTGCTCGACCCCCTGCCACTCGCGGATCAGAGTGGTGCCGGCGATGGGGCGGTCGCGGTCCGCGCGGATGCGGCTCTTCTTGCGATCGCCACCGTCAAGCTCCTCACCCAGCCGTTCCAAGCGACGGACCGTCTCGGGCCTCAGCCCGCCATAGGCCAGTTCCTGGATGCGGTATGCCAGGCGGCTCTCCAGGTAGCGGCGGTTGAAAGGGGGCGGCTCGCTGTCGAACAACTCGCGCCATTGGGTCTTCAGCGCGGCAAGGCCCGGGGTTTGCTGTCGTGTGTCATGTTCTCTCCTATTGCGAAGTTGCATGACCGCTCTGGTCGGCCGGATTGTGTAGCGGAGAGTCTCCATCCGTGTCCGAGCGTTGCGCGTTCTCCCGCATGCGCAGGCGGACCAGACCGAGGGCCAGGATGCGGCAGAGTTCGGTGCGGCGTTCCCTGGGCGAAAGGTGGTTCGGGTTGATCGGGTTGGGGCCAACCATGAAGTTTCTCCGGAGTTCGTATCACCTGAACTGGAAAGCCGGTTGGCCCATGATTTTGGGACAGGGTGAAAAATGCGGTCCTTGATGTTCAGTTCGGATTCCGCGGATTTCCGCAAATCATGCCGAGAGGTTGGCTGGTTTGGAGCGCGATGAAGGAATTGATCTCGCCGTCAGAATTCTGAAGGCATCGGTGACGCCCGACGAGACATCTGCGGCGTCGATCCTCGACGAAGGTGGACTCAATGCGAACATGCTTCAAGTTGCCGGTGTAGGTCGGATCGTGGACGAACCTGACCAGATAATCAAAGACGCTCGTCGAGACCCTGACGCTTTCGATGTCTTGCGATTTGGCGCTGCACAACAGATTTCAACGGGTCAAACATTGCCAGTCCAAATCAGTTTGTGGATAGCCGATTTCCTTCTCGGAAAAATCGAAAGGCCCGCGGCGACCGCAGGACGTCACAAATCCGTTGGTCTGCACCATCAAGCTTTCAGTCTAGTCGAAATGCTCGTCCAATGCGGGTTCACAGCAACCCGCAATGACGCAAGCAGCCATAGGAACTCAGCATGTGATTTGGTCGCAGAGGCAATGGCGCAACATGATCGAAAGCCAAACTCCTACAGCGGAGTGAGATCAATCTATCTCGCCATAAAGAGCCGACGTCGGCCAGACGGTAGTATTCGGACTCAATGGTGACACCGTCTGTGTTGCCGAAATCGTTTGAATTCCGCCACACGTAACCTGCAGCAAGAGGGCCGATCTAGCCGACATGGTTAACATGGAGGCGTAAGATGCCGACACCGAATTTGCTTAGGCCCCAACACGACTGGCGCTGCAAGCGTTGCTTCAAGCTGCTTGGCCGTATCGATCAAGGCCGAGTCCGAATACTGGTCTCGCGGAGCCACCAGCAACTGGTCAGCACCCCGGCCACGTCGGTCTGCCGTTGCCGCGGCACGCTGAACGAAGTCACTAGACTGAATTGATCTGAAGGACAGCCGGTTCTTCAGCTGCCCGTTTTTCATTTCCCTTCCCAGAGGCGCGCGACGCCGGCACCCGGGCCGATGAGAGGCGCGAGATGCCCGGCCCCAGCCCAGGCATCTCGTGTCTTCAAACTGGACCGCGCTTCACGCGCAGCTTCTTCAATCCACCACCCGTCCCATCATGCATCACATCTTCCGCATCATCGTCGACAGCGATAGCGCCTTGCGTCGCTTTGCCGATGTCGGCGCCCTGGTGACGTTCCTGCACGATCCAGGCGACTGCCAAGCGCAAAAGACCCAGGTTCTCAGGGGCCTCGTCCGTGCCGGCCAGACGCGAGATGACCGTGCGCAGAGCGCCCAGACGATCCTGCTGCTGGCCCTCTGGCCGGGGCTTTGCGGTGTCCGCCGCCGCCTTGCACCGCTCTATTCCCGGGACGGCGCTCTCCTGAGTGCCGACGTGACGGGGCGGTGCTGCGAGATCATCGCGACCCTCGACCTCGATCGGGTTTCCCGCGTTGCGGCGACCATCCTGATGAACGTCGAGCGGGATCTGCGCCGCCAGCGACGCCGCGACGCGCGGAGCCTGCCGGTGGCTCCCGGCGACATGTCGGGCGAGCAATCCTGCACCCAGCCGCACTCAGGTCTCGCGGTGCGTTGCAGTTCGCTCCGCCCGCTCTTCGGTTCCGATACTGCGCTGGTCACGGCGGTGGTGCTCTACGGCATGACACAAAAGGAGGCGGCCCGAGCGCTTGGCATAACCCATGAAGCCGCTCGCAAACGCTTCCAGCGGGCCGTGGCCCGGATGAGGGCCGCATCATGACCACCTACAATTGCCAAATCCTGATGACCGGTGCGCCGTCTGTCCCATTTCGAGCCCCCAACCGGCTTTCCCCTCGTGATGACCGCCATTCCGGCGGTTGCAGCACGAGGCAAGCAGATGTTCGAGCACGACATGACCGATTTCCGCCAGATCCCAGGGCTCTACAGGCTCTGGGACCTGCAATTCATCCTGAACCGAGACGATGTTTTCCAGGTGGCATATGCCGAGCAGACCGGGGATGGCACACCGCTGTTCTCGGTCTGGCAAAACGGGAGGCCGCGTGATGAAGGGCGCCGAGGACGTCCTTCTGACGCAGCGGGACCTGGAGCGCCGCTGGAAGCTGAGCGGACGCACGCTGGAGCGCTGGAGAGCGGAACCCTATGGACCAACCTGGATCGTGATCGGCGGATCGATCCGCTATCGCCTTTCGGACGTGTTGGCCTGGGAAGACGCACATCTTCAAAATACCGACGGCAAGGGGGGAGGCTCATGAACATGGAGCCCCGTACCCCCGGCATGATGAAAGCAGCGCTTGGATACGCCCGGCGCGGCTGGTTCGTTTTCCCGCTGCAGGCCGGGACCAAGGGTAGCGATGCCGACAAGCGGTCCACCCATCTCCTGGACAATGGTCACAACGGTGCATCCTGCGACGAGGCCGTCATCCGGGCGTGGTGGACAAGGTGGCCCGATGCCAACATCGGGCTGAACCTTGCCGCATCCGGATTGGTCGCCATCGACCCGGACACCTACAAGCCGGACTGTGCCTGGGAGGCGTTCGCACGCGATCATAGCGTTCCGGCCACATGGACGCAACGCAGCGCCCGCGGCGGCAAGCACCTGGTCTACAAGGCCGGTCCCGACGCGGTTTACCCGGGCAAGCTTTGTCCCGGGGTCGAAATCAAGCACCGCGGCTATATCCTGCTCGACCCCTCGACCTTCGAGGGTGGTGGCTACGTCATTGAAACGGATTGCGATCCGGTGCCCGCGCCGGACTGGCTGCAGCCCCCTCCGCCCGCGGCGCAGAACCCCGCCAAATTCATCATCGACCCCGGTTCTGCCAGCCACGCGGCTTCAACCGGCGAAGTGCAGGACCTTCTGGAATACCTCGACCCCGACGCTGGAGGATACGCGGCCTGGATCGAGGTTCTGCAGGCCCTGCACGATCACTTTGGCGGCGGTGACGACGGGCTGGCACTCGCCGACGATTGGTCGCGTCGGGGGGCGAAGTACAAGACCGGCGAGATCGCCGCGAAATGGCGCGGGTTCACCGCAGGCGGCGGTGTCACACTGAAGACGCTTGCCATGCGGGCGCGTGAGAATGGCGCCAATCTCTCCGAGATCGCACGGCGTCACGGGCCGGGACCGGCCGCGCCGAAGGCCGCGCAGGCGACCGATGACGACCCGCCCGACCTTTCGCATGATCATCTCGCTCTCGATCTCGGCACTCAAAGCTGGGACGTCAACGCCAGGCATGTCGCGCTCTGGGGCAAGTGGTTGTTCTGGAGCGGCGCGCACTGGCAATGCGACGAGAAACTGGAGCATCTGTCCCGCATAAGGGCCTATCTTCGCGACAGGGCGCGTGCGCTGACATCATGGGCGGCGCGGAAGGCTGATGGGCTGGACCGGGAACACGATGGCAAGGCTGCCGAGAAACTGCGTGCCTGGGCCCGGGACCAGTCGCGCGCCTTGCGGAGCAATGCAACCGTGACCTCGGTGGCCAATCTCGCGCGGGCCAATCCGACGTCGGCGGCAACGCATGACGCTTTCGATGCGGACCACTTCCTGCTCGGGACGTCGGAAGGGACGGTCGAGTTGCGGTCCGGGCGCCTGCGATCGGCGCGCCGCGAGGACATGATCAGTCGTCTGACGGCCTGTGCGCCGGCGCCGCCGGGAGCGCAACCGACCCTGTGGCTGACCTTCCTGGCGGACATCTTCGGCGGCGACGCCGAAACGATCGCCTTCATGCAGCGCGCAGCAGGCTATGCGCTCACAGGCGAGACCTCCGAACACAAGCTGCTGTTTCTCTACGGGTCCGGGCGGAACGGCAAATCGGTCTTCCTGAACACCCTGCTCGACATCTGGGGCGACTATGGCCGCCGTGTTGCCGCAACCACGTTCCTGCACTCGCAGACCGAACGGCATCCGACGGATATTGCCTCGCTTCAGGGGGCGCGGCTGGCCATCGCCTCCGAACTGCCACGCGGCAAGACCTGGGATGAAGCGACCATCAAGGACCTGACCGGCGGCGACCGTCTGACCGCCCGTTACATGCGGCAGGACTTTTTCGAGTTCACGCCGCAGCTGACCCTGATGATTGCGGGCAACACCCAGCCGTCGTTCCGGGGCGTCGACGAGGCGATCCGCAGCCGCGTTGTCCTGGTTCCGTTCTGTGTGACCATCTCTCCCGAGAAGCGCGACAATGCCTTGCCGGACAAGCTGCGTGCCGAGGCTCCTGCGATCCTCAGCTGGTGCATCGACGGCGCCCTTGCCTGGCAGGAGCGCGGCCTTGATGTTCCACCGGCCATTGCCGCCGCATCCGAGACTTACTTCGATGAGGAGGACACGGTCGGCCAGTTCCTGGACGACGAAACGGTTGCCGATCCCCATACCATCGCTCTGACCGACGATCTCATCGAAAGGTTCAACTTCTGGTCGGATCGGCAGGGCCTCGGTCGCTGGACCAAGCGAACACTGGTCAAGGAATTGAAGTTGCGAGGCTTTTCGGATGCAAAATCCAACGGTCGCCGCGGGCTGCGCGGACTGGGATTGAAATGACAGGGACACTTAGGGTCAAAAAAACGACTATCCCCCGTATAGGCGTTCTGAATCTTCCTATACGTGGGATAATAGGAAAACTGTCCCTTTTTGTCCCTGCCGCCGCTGATGGTTGGATTCGGCCCGCGCTTGCCAACGCCAAAGCTCCACCCGCTTGCGTCAATCCAGTTTTCCGATATGGATCCGACATGTCGCCTCCTGTCGGGAAATGACTAATAATGACATGAATACAATGGATTATCTCCCGTGTTGCACTCCCGAAGAGGCAGGCGCGTGTAGCGCCATCTATGGCAAGGCCGGGGTCATGGCGAAGCGGGCAACGGATACGTTCGACGAACCGGCGGGAGAGCGCGGCGCGCGCGCCATCGTGCAGCGCTCGGTGGCCGACCTGGTGCCCTACGCGCAGAACGCCCGCACCGATTCCGACGCCCAGGTGGCACAAATCGCCGGGTCGATCCGGGAATTCGGGTTCAACAACCCGGTGCTGGTGGATGGCGAGAATGGCATCATCGCGGGGCACGGCCGGGTGCTGGCGGCGCGCAAGCTGGGGCTGGAGCAGGTGCCGGTCATCGCACTGGCGCATCTCACCGAGGCGCAGAAGCGGGCCTACATCCTTGCGGACAACCGGCTGGCTGAGAATGCCGGATGGGACAAGGGCCTGCTCTCGCTGGAACTGGCGGACCTGTCCGAGTTGGGGATCGAGCTTGGAGACCTCGGCTTTGATGGGGCGGACCTCGACGCGCTGCTGCGGCATGGCGAGGCGGATACGAAGGAAGAAGAACCCCCCGAACCGCCCACCCATCCTGTCTCGCGTTCGGGTGATCTCTGGCTTCTCGGCAACCATCGGCTGCTCTGCGGGGATGCCACGGACAAGGCCGCGGTGAAACGCCTGCTGAACGGCGTCGAACCGCACCTGATGGTCACCGATCCGCCCTACGGCGTGGAGTATGACCCGACCTGGCGCAACGCCACAGGCGGAGCGAAGACGCAGCGTACCGGTAAGGTTCTGAACGACGACCGCGCCGACTGGCGCGAAGCCTGGGGGCTGTTTCCCGGTGACGTGGCTTTTGTCTGGCACGGGGCGCTGCACGCCTCGACTGTGGCCGAGAGCCTCACCGCCAGCGGTTTCGAGATCCGCTCGCAGATCATCTGGGCCAAGGAACGGCTGGTGCTCTCGCGCGGGCATTTTCACTGGCAGCACGAACCCGCCTGGTACGCGGTCCGGGGCAAGGCGCATTGGTCCGGCGACCGCAAGCAATCCACGCTCTGGCAGATCCCCAATCGCGACCAGGACGCCGCCACGGTGCATGGCACGCAGAAGCCGGTGGAGTGCATGCGCCGGCCGATCCTCAACAACGCCAGCCCCGGGCAGGCCATCTACGAGCCTTTCGCTGGATCGGGGACCACGCTGATCGCGGCAGAGAGCACCAAGCGCAGATGTCTAGCGATGGAACTGGATCCGACCTATGTCGATGTCTGTCTGATGCGGTGGAAGGCCTTCACCGGGCAGCAGGCGGTGCTCGACGGCGATGGGCACTGCTTTGCAGAGATCGCGTCCGAGCGCGAGGAGGCGGTTGCACGAGCCAGACCCGCGTCATGTCCGCCATGGAGGCCCTGATAAATGTCACCGTCGGCTGGGGTACGGCCCTGGCCCTGCAGTTGACCGTCTTCCCTCTGGTCGGTCTTCATGCCAGCCCCCGTCAGCATGCAGCCGTGAGTTGCGCCTTCTCGGCCTTGTCCTTCACCTGCATGTACCTCCTGCGCCGCATCTTTGTGAGGCTGGTCTGATGGGCCGCAAACACAAACCCAAACCCGGGACATTGGCACGGACCTCGCTGTCCGCGCTGCCGCGTTGTCCGCCGCATCTCGATGCGATAGCCCACAAGGAATGGCGGCGACTGGCGACCCCGATGTACGAGGCGGGCATCCTGACGCTGGCAGACCGGGCCGCGCTGGCGGCCTATTGCCAAGCCTATGCCCGCTAGGTCGAAGCCGAGGAACGGCTGAAGGAGACCCCGGCGTTGCTCAGAACGCCGAACGGTCATGTCCAGCAATCGCCCTGGCTGACGGTGGCCAACAAGCAGATGGAACTGATGGCGCGCTACATGTCGGAACTCGGGCTGACGCCTTCGGCGCGGACAAAACTAAGGCAAGACTCCGAAGCTCAGAAGCATGAGCCCGTCACCTTCGTCTGGCGCACGATCCTGGACCCCGGCGACGAAACCGAGACAATCGAGCACGTAAAGGCGCTGGAACTCCCGAACCGGGATGATTGAGCCGCCCGTTCGCTACACTAACCAATTGTTCCGATGTACAAAACTTCCAAGCGAAGGTTGCGCAGGTCTGTACATGGGGATCACGAGGATCATCGCCTACGAACGCGTCTCGACAGTCCGGCAGGGTCGCTCCGGTCTCGGGTTGGAGGCGCAGCGCAGCACTATTGACGCCTTCGCCACGTCCCGATCCGCCACGGTGCTGGCCCGCTTCACCGAGGTCGAAAGTGGGAAAAGAAACGACCGCCCCGAACTCGACAAGGCCCTCAATCTCGCCCGCCTGACCGGCGCTACCCTGGTCATCGTCAAGCTCGACCGCTTCAGCCGCAACGCCGCCTTCCTGCTGACCCTGCAGGGCAGCGGCGTCTCCTTCCTCGCCTGCGACATGCCCGAGGCCAACGACCTGACCGTCGGCACCATGGCCTTCGTCGCCCAGCAGGAGCGCGAGGCGATCTCCCGGCGTACCAAGGAAGCCCTGGCGGCAGCCAAGGCCCGTGGCGTGAAGCTCGGAAACCCCAACGGGGCCGCGGCGCTGCGACGGCCGATCCGACGAACCGGCTTTCCGTGACTGCTCCGGCGAGCCTGTTCAGCCATGAGGGTGCGGGGCATCAGATCAAGGTCAACAAGGCGGCTGCGGCCAATACCGCCTCCTTGCTGTTTCAGTCCGGGTTTTCCGGTCGCGCGGAAATCGGTCCGGCGGGATCCTTGAAGTATGAATGCGTCTACATGCACGTTTCGGAGACCGGCTCGCAGGCCAAAGCCGGCGCTAGCCGGTGGATCACCTTCTACAACCACCAGCGGCCCCACGCCGCCCATGGCGGACAGGCGCCCGCCGTGGTCTACTTCAACCAGATCGAAACCGACCAACAGGGGCAGAGAGTAGCTTAAATCACCCCGGAAACTGTCCAAGCGATGGGGAGTAGCTCATCTTGAGCAAAAGGGCCTCGTCCACTCGGTCAACGGATATGTGCGATGTCATTCTATCCTATTGTCTTATGGAATATTGACAGATTGTCATACGGAATCTAGCGTCTTCCTTGGTAGCTTACGAGGCTGCCGGGAGGAATGACGGGTACCGCACCCCGACGGCCCAACTGGTGATACGAGGACATGAGCGCTCTTGCAGCTAGCCAAATCGCGGCTGCAAGAAAGTGTTTGTCTGTCCTGCATCAACCTTTGAGACGCTGCTGGGCGCTGTCCTCTGAATGGGTGGACAAACATGCGTCCGGAGACTTCGCGGCCAAAGGTAAATCTTCAGATTGAGAAGGAATCGATCACTCTGCGTGGCCGAGTGGAGGAGAAGCTGCGCCTTGCGATCGTGTCAGGATACTTTGTGCCGGGGCAGCGGCTGGTCGAGCGCGAACTTTGTGAACTTATCGGAGTTGGAAGGACATCGGTCCGAGAGGCCATGCGGCAGCTCGAAGCTGAAGGTCTGATTCGGAGCGTTCCGCATCGTGGACCTATCGTTCAGGGGATAACCCCTGAAGAGGCGGTACAGCTCTATGCGCTCCGGGTCTTGCTTGAAGGGTATGCGGCGCGCTGCTGCGCGGAACGTGCTGACGATGAGGCGAAGCAGATTCTAAGCAATGCCGCCGCCGCTTTTGTCCACGCGGCCGAGAGAGAATCACATGAAAGCATGATGGCCGCCAAAGATGCCGTCTATGATTCTCTGTTGGACGGAGCCCGAAACCCGTTCGTCAAGCAAACCCTGACGGCGATGCAATACCGCATAAGCATGCTGCGGTTTGGATCATTCACCACACCAGGTCGGCTTGAAGAAAGTGTGAATGAAATCAAGCAAATCGTGGAAGCGATCCGTACTGGCGACGGAGACAAGGCAGAAGCCGTGTGCCGGAGGCACATCGAGCGCGCAGCGGCCCTGGCGCTGGCCGCGCTTAAAAATGAATCATGAAGACAAAATGATTGACAGTTTGTAATACAATATTGTAGCCAGACAACAGGGAGGACATTATGACTGAATTCAAGCGCATCGCCTTTATTGGCTTGGGCCAGATGGGCCTACATATGGCGAAGAACCTTGTTGCTGGGGGCTTTCCCGTAATTGGCTTTGATGCCTACGAGCAGGCTCGTGTGGCGGCGGCTGGTGAAGGCATTGAAGTCGTCTCCAGCTTGAACGAGGCAGTCGAAGGTGCCGATTGCATCATTACGATGCTTCCCAACGGAAAAATCGTACAGGACGCAGTTCTGGGCGGTGACGCCTTCCTCAAGGCGAACGCAGGAGCGGTCTTGCTTGAAATGAGCTCGTCTGCGCCGACCGACACTCGTGTGCTGTCCGACAAAGTTTCTCCACATCTGCGCGTTGTCGATGCTCCGGTTTCTGGTGGCGTCAAGCGCGCGGTCAGTGGCTCTCTGACCATCATGGCAGGCGGGGAGACTGAGGCGCTGAACCAGGCGATGCCGGTTTTGGACTGCCTGGCATCCAGCGTGTTCGCATGCGGCCCCGTTGGTGCGGGGCATGCCATGAAGTCGATCAACAATTTTGTTTCTGGTGCAGGGGTCATTGCCGCTGTCGAGGCCGTGACGCTGGGAACGGCGTTCGGACTGTCTGCCGATACGATCATTGATGTTCTGAATGCATCTTCGGGCAAGAACAACGCGACCGATGTGAAGATGAAACAGTTCGTTCTGAGCGGTACCTTCGCGTCCGGTTTCGCTCTTGGTCTGATGGCCAAAGATATCGGAATTGCAGCAGAGCTTGCCAACGATCTCGGTCTGAACCTTTCCGGACTGAAACAAACATCGACTGTTTGGAATGAGGCAGCAGAAGCGATCGGGAACGGCGCTGACCACACCCGGATCTATGAGTTTCTCGCAAAATCGTCTGTGTAATCCGCTTCCTTGCGGGCACTAAAACGAAAGGATCTACTCAATGACGATTACAAAAGATGGCGGAACGCGTGAACGCAGTGAGGCGTTTGAACGCGGCCTGAAGACACGCCGCGAGGTACTGGGTGACACCTATGTCGATGCATCGCTTGACAAGGCGACCGACTTTAGCTGGCCCATGCAGCAACTTGTGACTGAATACTGCTGGGATGAGATCTGGAACCGTCCGGGCCTGTCGCGCCGGGACCGTTCGATCCTGAACCTTGGAATGATTTCTGCCCTGAACCGGCAGCATGAACTGCGCACGCATGTTCGCGGTGCGCTGAACAATGGCCTCACCAAGGAAGAGATCACAGAGATATTCCTGCAGGTGGCCATCTATTGCGGCGTTCCCGCAGCCATCGACAGCTTCCGTAGTGCCCAGCAGGTGCTGGACGAAATCTCTGATTGAGCAATACCAAGGGAGGAACCTATGAAAATTGATCAAAATGCGTTTCTTGAAGCTGCACGTGCAGATTTCGAGTTCACGCGAGAAACCCGCTACCTGACAGGCGTTATTCGACTGGACTTTGGTGATGAATCCTGGGCACTGAGCTTTGCAAATGGCGCGCTTGCCGGCATCACAGATGGTGCCGAAGTTCCGGATTCTGAAGCCAACATCATTGTCGGTGGGACTGATGGACAATGGGGGGCATTGCTCGAATTGAAACCACGGCCCTTTTACCAGTGCATCCAGTCGGCAGCCGTCAAGCATGGAATGAAGATCAATGTGGCGAATGAGACCTTCGCTTATCTTCCTGCCCTGAATCGCATGACCACACTGCTCCGCAACGTCAAGCACGGGAAGGCCTAAGAGTATGACAAAACACGATCCAATCACTGGCCGCTACGTCTATTTGACTGTCGAAGGCATCGAATACCGCGTCTACTATGAGGAAGCGGGCGAAGGCATTCCGATCATAGTCGGGCATACTGCTGGTTCGGACGGGCGACAGTACCGTCACATGTTGTGCGATGAAGAGGTCACCAAGAACTATCGAGTGATTGCCTTCGATCTCCCTTACCACGGGAAGTCACTTCCGCCCTACGGTGTTCGTTGGTGGGAGCAGGAATACAATATGACCAAGGCTCGGATGATGGCGTTCCCGAACGCGCTTTCCGAGGCGCTTGGGCTCGACCGGCCCGTCTATATGGGATGTTCGATGGGTGGGCACTTGGCATGTGACCTTGCCTCGAACTTCCCGGACAATTATCGCGCGACGATCGCTGTTGAAGGTGCGCTTCGTTCAGCAGAAGAATACGTCAACGTGGGTATGGAAGGTATCCGTAAGGAATTTGACAATCCCAACGTAAACCGGACCTCTGTCGGTGCGGCGATGATGCTGAACATTTCACCCTATGCCCCTGAAGAAAACGTTCGCGAAATCCAGTGGGAATATAGTTGCGGCGGACCCGGAGTTTTCGCCGGTGATCTGTACTATTATTATTACGATCACAACATGTCCGAAGAGGAAGCGCGCGCGATCGATACCGACAAATGCATGCTCTACATGCTGACTGGTGAATACGATCCAAACACGGCTCCTAGCGACACTCAGGAACTCGCAGACCAGGTCCCCGGCGCGAAATACTGGGCAATGGAAAAGCTCGGCCACTTCCCCGTTACCGAGGACTACACGAAGTTTCGTGAATATCTTCTGCCAATCCTGGAAGAAATACAGGCGAAATCCTGATCAAAAGTATCAATGGGAGGAACTAGGAAATGAACTATACTAACGTTCTGAAAACGTTTGCCTCTGTTGGCATCTTATCAATTGCTGGTGGTACAGCCTTTGCTGAAGGCATCTCTGATCTACCCGCTGGTGAGCGGGCACATTACGAGATGGTCGATCCTCAAATTCCGCTGGGATCGTCGCCACTAGCCGACTTTGCTGCCAAGAATCCGCCGCCTTGGAAGATTGGCTATGCTTCGTCCTATGCCGGCAATACCTGGCGCGCATCGTCGCTGAAAGAAATCATGGATAATCTTTTGCCGGCGGCAAAAGAAGCGGGCCTTGTTTCGGAAGTCGTTGTGACGCAATCCGATCTGAAAGATGCAGTGCAGATCCAGCAGATGCGCCAAATGGTGGATGACGGCGTCGATGCTATCATCATCTGTTGCTCGAACGTGACGGCTCTGAACCCGACGATCGAATACGCCCACTCCAAAGGCGTGCCGGTTTTCTCGTTCTCTGGCTATGTGACCTCGCCCTACGCCATCAACGTGGCTGCGAACCACATGCAAGGCGGCTACGACATGGGCAAATGGCTGGCCGAAGAAATGGGCGGCAAGGGCAACGTTGTGCTCGTCTCGGGTATCCCCGGCTTTGCATCTTCTGACAGCTTCGATCTGGGTGCCAAGAAGGCCCTGGAAGAATACCCGGAGATTTCGATTATCGGTGAAATCGCCGGTAAATGGACGGATCAGGTCGCTCAAACGGAACTGCAGAAGTTCCTTGCGACCAACCCACGGCAAGTGGACGGCATCTTGACCCAGTCCGCGCAAGAGAATGGCGTTCTGAACGCGATGCTGCAATCGGGCCGTGACATGGTCCCGATCACCCTGGGCGGCGAAGCTTCAGCAGCCTGCTACTGGCGCAAGAACCCGGATTGGATCTCGCAGTCGTTCCATATCTGGCCGCCGGCGCGTGAAATGGGTCAGGCTTGGGACGTGATGCTGCGCACGCTGGGCGGCGAAGGTCCGAAGATTCAGACCATGCTTCGTCCGGTTCTGCCGTACACGATCGAGGACGTGAACGCTGCCCTTCCCGAGGATTGCGATCTGAACTCGACCGACTGGATCCAACCGACTGCCGATCAGTGGTGGCCTGACGACATCGCAAAGCAGTACTTCAACAATCCGAAGTGATGCTTCTTTGAACGATGGATCCCGGTCAATGCGACCGGGATCCTCTCTACCGACCCGGGCGGAAGGAAAAATCATGACGAGCCCCACATCTATTCAAGTTCGCGGGTTGTCCAAGCGGTTTGGTGAAACTCGTGCTCTGACGGACTGCAATTTTAATGCCTACCCGGGCGAGGTACATGCCATCGTCGGAGAGAACGGCAGCGGGAAAAGCACTCTGGCGAAGACCCTCTCCGGAGTTCTCATGCATGACACGGGCACCGTCGAGGTATTCGGCAGTCCAGTAACGTCTCCAATTGATGCGCGCGAACGCGGTATCGCTACCATCTTTCAGGAAGTCCTCGTTGCGGATGAAGCCAACGTCATCGACAACCTGTATGTCGGTTCAGACGGGCTGCTGTCGAACGGGAAGAGCTACGCTGAAAAGGTCCGTGAAGCGGACGAAATTCTACGTCGCTGCGTTGGCCATCCGATTGACCTTCGTGCGAACGTCGGGACACTGCCACTAAACATCAAACAGTGGATCGTGATCGCCCGCGCAATTTTGCGTCAGCCCAAAGTTTTGATTCTCGACGAGTCTTCGGCTGCTCTGGATCTTGGCGCGACGAACCGGCTGCATGCCGAGATTGAACGTCTACGCGATCAAGGCTGCACGGTTCTGATCGTGACGCACCGTATTGCCGAACTCGTACGCATTGCAGATCGCGCCACGATCTTGCGCGACGGCACGGCCGTTGGGGTGCTTGAGAAGCACGAGATCACCGAGGCGCGGCTGCTGGAACTGATGACACAGGCGGGCCGGACCCTGGCGGCTGCGCCGGTCGCTTTCAGTGATCCAAGTTTTGAAACTACTCCTCCCATCATCACGGCGCGCCAGCTTTGCGTGTCCTCGGACACTGCCCCTTTTGACTTCGAGTTGCAGCCTGGGATGATCGTTGGCCTTGCTGGTCTTGACGGCCAAGGACAAGACCAGTTCGCGCGGATCTTGGCAGGCATCGCCGCACCGGCATCGGGTCAAGTCATATGCCTTGATCAGGCTGAGCAACCGAAGCCGATTTCCGGACTCGACGACGCGTATGACCTACATGTCTCTTGGGTATCCGGGGACAGAAAACGGGAAGGCATCTTCCCACAGCGCAGCATCTTCGAGAACTTCGCGATGGGGATCTATCGCCGCAAGCTGGGATTTATGGGCAAAGTCGACAGGCGCCTCGGTCATCAGCTTTTTAAAAAGGAAATCGACAGGCTGAAGATCAAGACCGGTCCCATAAGCAACCGCATTACGTCCTTGTCTGGTGGCAACCAGCAAAAGGTACTGATTTCCCGAGCCTTTGCCGATGAACCGCGTGTGATCGTCTTGAACGATCCAGCACGGGGTGTCGATCTGGGAACCAAGCGCGATCTCTATCGAGAGTTGCAAGCCTTTGCCCGCAGTGGTGGATCGGTCGTCTACCTGTCTTCCGAAATCGAAGAGTTCCTGGGCTTCGCGCATCGCGTGGATGTCTTTGTCAATGGGTCGATCTTCCGCTCGCTAGAGGGCGCAATGATCGAGGAAGAAGCCATGCTGGCAGCCATGTTTGGTCAGCCGCTTGGCACTCACGTCGAAATCGCTTGAACCGAGGAACGCAAAGATGAACATTTCAAACAAGTTGCGCGGTCTTGGGTCTCTGACAGTTCCGACGGTCCTTTTCGTTGTACTTCTGTTGGTTGCCGCCGTTCAGGCTCCTCGGCTTTACAGCGTCTCCGGGATTGCGAACGCTATTCTCGTCTCGGCACCGCTGATCCTTGCGACGCTGAGCCTGACTCCCATTGTCATGGCGGGTCGGGGCGCAGTTGACCTGTCTGTCGGGCCGCTGATTGGTTTTCTGAATGTCACCTTGATTGCTTGGTTGTCGGGGAACGGGATCACCAATCCTATCCTCTTCTGCCTTTGGGCTCTGGTGGCCGGAGCTGCCTATCAAGGTATCCAAGCTTTGATCGTGATCTATGTGCGGATCTCACCGATCATTGTCGCTCTGTCCGGCTATCTGATCCTGACCGGGGTCAATCTCATGGTCATGAGCCGCCCGGGTGGGGTCGCCCCCGACTGGATGTACAGCTGGGCCGGCGGTGGAGAGCCGCAAATCTTCTCGCCGATCCTATGGCTGGTTATTGCTGCATTGTGCCTGTGGGGCCTTGTGACACGGACGGGCTTTCATCGCCAACTGCGTCTTGTCGGGGCCGATGAGCGAATGGCCTACACGGCAGGGGTCCGCGTCGATCTGATCCGGTTTTTGGCCTACGCACTCGGTGGGGTGTTCGCCGGATTTGCAGCGCTCAGCTACACTGCACTGATTTCGTCGGGTGATCCTACTCAAGGTTCAACCTACACGCTGCAAGCAGTGACGGCACTTGTTCTTGGCGGTGCAAGCCTGGCGGGAGGCCGAGGCGGGGCGACGGGGGCGGTTCTTGGTGCCCTGAATATGTTCCTGATCTCGTATTTGCTTGGATCCTTCAACTTTGGCTCCCTCTCGGGGTTCATCACCTCGCTGGCCTACGGCGCTATTCTGGCGATATCGCTCCTGATCAACGTCTTCGCCACCCAACCCAACTCCAAGGCTTGAAGAGGCTGACATGACCATGACAAACTCGCAAAGCGCGCATCAAACTTCCAAACTCAAACTACCGTTGGACCGATCCATATTGATCGGCTCGGGTCTGCTGGTTCTTCTGGTCCTTTTGGGCGGTCTGCTCGTTCCGGGGTTCATCTCAGTTCAGAACCTCAGGTCAATTCTGCTTCTTGCCGCCTTCCTTGGAATCGCCTCCCTTGGGCAAACCCTCTGTGCGCTGTTGGGTGCGCTTGACCTCTCGATCCCGTTCGTGATCGGGTCGGCGAATATCCTGCTGCCAAGCCTGCTGCTGTCTGGGCTCCCCCCTACCGTCGCGATCTTGGTCGTCATTGCGCTAGGTGCTTTGGTTGGCAGCTTGAATGGAACCCTGAGTTTCCGGCTTCAAGGCCAAGCGCTGATCATGTCCTTGGCCATCGGCTTTGCAACCGTTGGGGCGACGCAGATTTATACGTCGATCGGATCTGATTTCGGCGGGACCGTGTTCGCAAAAATTCCGGACTGGTTGCGCAATCTTGCAGCTTTTAACGGCAAGACCTTCGGCATCGCCATGCCGCCGGTCGTGTTCATCTGGGCCATCATTGCTGCGATCATGGTCTGGATCATGCGCAACACTTGGTTCGGGCTTGGCATTTACGCGCTTGGTGGAAGCCGGACGGCCGCACAGCGTCTGCGAATTTCGGAATTCAAGACCTGGGTGACGGTTCACGCCATCTCTGGTGCCATGTCGGCTGTCGCAGGAATGCTCCTTCTCGGCTTTTCGGGTGGCGGTTTCGTAGGGGTGGGCGATCCTTATCTTTTCACCACCGTTGCTGCAGTGGTTATCGGTGGAACCTCGCTGTTGGGAGGGGCAGGGGGCTACGGTGCCACAGTCCTGGGCGTGCTCGTGCTGACCGTGCTGACATCACTATTGGTTGGCCTTGGCCTCAGCTTCGCGTCTCAACAAGCTGTCATTGGCGCGCTGATTATTCCCATGGTGGCGATTTACGCTCGCGCCCCGCATATCCGAAATCAAATCTGAAAGGTCGGTCGAATGATCGCTTCTACACTTCTGAATCGTCTCTCGGACCCAAGCCTTGTGCGTGAACAAGCTTTGTTGGCGGGTGATTGGGTCGATGCCAAGTCTGGCGAACGGATCACGGTTCGCAATCCTTCAAACGGCGAGGTTCTGGCCGAAGTTGCGGACATGTCGCTGGACGAGGTCCGCGCGGCAATCACAGCTGCAGATGCTGCGCAGAAGCTCTGGGCCGAAGCAACCGGCAAGGAGCGCGCGGAAATTCTGCGCCGGTGGTACGACCTCGTGATGGCCAACCAGGAGGATCTGGCCATCATTCTGACCTCTGAAATGGGCAAGCCGATTTCAGAGGCCCGCGGCGAGATCGCCTATGGTGCAGGCTATATCGAGTGGTTCGGCGAAGAGGCCAAACGGATCTATGGTGACACCATCCCCGGCCACCATCGTGACAAACGTATCATCGTTCTGAAACAGCCTGTGGGTGTTGTGGCGGCCATTACGCCGTGGAACTTCCCGTCAGCGATGGTTGCTCGTAAGTTTGCGCCAGCGCTTGCTGCTGGCTGTTCGATGGTCTTCAAACCTGCTGCTGAAACCCCGCTCTCCGCTCTGGCGCTTGCCACCCTGGCTGAACGCGCAGGCCTGCCCAAGGGGTTGTTGAGTGTGCTTCCGACCTCGCAGTCGCGCGCGTTCGGCGAGGAGGTGTGTTCCAATCCGATCATCAAAAAACTGACCTTTACCGGATCGACAGAGGTCGGGCGCATTTTGATGGCGCAGGGCGCAAAGAAGATCCTCAAACTCAGCCTGGAACTGGGCGGCAACGCACCGTTCATCGTGTTTGATGACGCCGATTTGGACGCAGCCGTTCAAGGGGCACTGGTTTCGAAGTTCCGCAACAACGGACAAACCTGCGTCTGCGCGAACCGGATCTATGCCCAAGCGGGTATCTATGACCGGTTCGTCGAACAGCTCGGCGCTGCCGTCGCTTCGATGAAGGTTGGCGATGGTTTCGAGGACGGAACCGTGCTGGGGCCGCTCATCAGCGAAGACGCCAAGACAAAGCTTGATGACCACGTCGCAGACGCCCTGTCCAAAGGCGCTTCGGTTGTCACGGGGGCTGAACCGCATTCTCTTGGCGGCACATTCGTTCAGCCGACCGTCTTGAAGGATGTGACCGCTGACATGAAAGTCGCGCGTGAAGAGACCTTTGCGCCCCTGGCCCCGGTGTTCAAATTCGAGACCGCCGAAGAGGTCATCAAGCTTGCCAATGATACCGAGTTTGGTCTGGCCTCCTACTTCTATGCCAATGACCTCACCCAAGTTTGGAAAGTCGCCGAAGCTTTGGAATACGGCATGGTCGGGATCAACACAGGGCTGATTTCGACCGAGGTCGCGCCTTTCGGCGGGGTCAAACAGTCCGGTTTTGGCCGCGAGGGATCAAAGTACGGCCTCGATGACTTCCTGTCGATCAAATACCTCTGTCTTGGCGGCATCGCGTAACGCGATCTGACACTCCCTGTCCTGGCCGCTTGGCAGAGTAGAGCCCGGTCCGCACATCGTTGCGGACCGGGTTTTTCTTTGGAATTGGACCCATTCGTCCGCTGGTTTGATACAGACGTGTCCAGCAAAAAGGGGCACAGTGATGCGCCCCTTCCAACGTGACCCGCGACCGGCTTCAGGCCACGCGAGATGTGTCGTCTTTTCTCAAAGCCACTTCAACGATGTAGTGGCCGCTCTTCGAGACCCGAGACGGGTAGAGCGTGGTCATCTTGCCTTCGTGTGGGATCAGAACACGGCGGATGTCGTGGCCCACACCTTTCATCACCTCGTCACTGGCCATCACAAGGTTCGTCTGGCTTCCCAAAGCGTAGCCCACCGGCAGATACTCCGGATCATCGGGTTGGCCGCCATGCAGGTTTTCATGCCGGTATATCAAGTCGCCAGTATAGATGTAGACATCTTCACTCTCTGCGCGCTGATCGTTTCGGATTACCACGTATTGCGATCCGGCTGTATGCGTATCCTTGGCGAGCCGCACATCGATACCAGGCAAGAGGTTGTCCACATCCCCTGGAACACCGATCATCCGGCCTTCGCGAGCGAGCTGGACCGCGTAGATCATATCGCCCGTGTCGGTGGCCCGCATCAACCAGCGGAAACGGCGCTCCATCGCCATTGCTGAAACCCAGGATTCCAATTCGTGCTGCTGGATGTAGAATTTTGCATTCGGAAACAGCTCCAACCCGCCCATGTGATCGAAATGCGCGTGGGTCAGGATGCAGTGGGTGATATCTTCGGGAGCCAAGCCAACTTCCGCCAAAACCTGCGTCGGACTGATCCAGTCCGAGACGTTATAGCGCTTCACGAATTCCATCCCATGCGAGGCGGCGTTCATCCCGCAATCAAGCAGAATGTTCATCCCGTTTCCGCGCAGAAGTGTGTAGGCGTAGGGAAGTTTCTCGACGCCGACATTGTGTTGACCATAGACCAGCGAACTGGTCGGTGCATCTGGAACGTTGGCGTATTCCAGAATCCAAATCGAGTAAGCCGACATTTTCTCCTCCTTGATATCGCGCAGGATTGGTTAGTGCGGGGACGCCGCAATTTGCTGGTGCATCGCGCAGCAGGAATTGCGAAAATCGACGGTGTCAAAGCCTGGCAAGATGCGCGATGCGGCCTGCATCTCTCGCCAGGCGGCTTGCAGCATCGGCAACGGGTCGAGGGCAGCAACCAAGCCTTGGCGGCGATCTTCCAAAGCTGCCCATGCTTGGCAAAGCCGCTCCAAGGCAAGCGAGGCATGGTGATGGAAGTGGGCATCGGCCTTGCTGACATCGACGCTCGCCAGCAGGCAGACGGCTTCATCCCGCGCCTTCAGGCCAAGGTGAAGCGATTCATTGTCAAACCGGCTCTTGCATCCTACCAGTTCGGCTTCGACAAGCAGGCCCGCCAGGCGTGCGGCGCTTTCTTGCGTCCTCTCAAAGCACGGCACCATTGCATCGGTGTAAACCCGTAGTCGGTCGTTCTCGGGAAACAGGGTTTGGGGATCGGGCATGTCTGGCCTCAGACCTTTTCGGCCAAGATCATGTCGGACCCTTTTTCCGCGATCATGTAGGTTGTCGCGTTGGTGTTGGCCGAAGGCATGCATGGCATGATCGAAGCGTCGATCACCCGCAGATTTTGCAGTCCATGTACCTGAAGCTTATGGTTCACCACTGTGTCCGGATCTTCTGCCGGGCCCATGCGTGCCGTCCCGATCATGTGGTAAACAGTCGTGCCCTTCTGTCGTGCGAAATCCAGAAGTTCATCGTCGGTTTCCAGCGATTTTGCCGGCGACGTCTCGTCCACCACATACTTTTGCAGCGGACCTGCGCGGAACAGTTGTCGGGCAAGACGAATCCCGCCCAGCAGAGCTTTGACATCCTCCGGGTGGGTCAAATAGTTCGGCTGGATGATCGGGCGTTCAAAGGGATCGCGGCTGCGGATTTCAGTATAGCCCAGACTTTCTGGCCGTTCTTGCCAGACGCCAAGCGTCAGACCTGGTTGCTTGTCCAGTAGGCCCACCACGCCTTCGCGGAAACTGGCAGGCGCACAGGCGAATTCAAGGTCGGGCCGATCCAGTGCCGGATCCGATTTCGCAAATATATGAACCACCGACGGGCTGATCGCCAGCGGGCTTGGCAATCCGACCAGCCACCGCAGGATCTGCACCAGAAGTGCGGGCCCCTGCACCATCTCGTTGATGGTGCGGATGCCCGCGACCCGGGACACCATGCGGACTGCATAGTGATCGCGCAAGTTTCGACCTACTCCGGGCAGATCGTGCAGCACGGGGATGCCGTGACGCTTCAGCAAGTCTGCCGGACCGATCCCAGATAGTTGCAGGATCTTTGGCGAGTTCAATGCACCTGCTGACAAGATGACTTCGCGGCGTGCGTTTACTTGAACGGTCGCACCGCCTTTCCCGCCCTTGATGTACTCGACACCAACGGCTTTCAGACCGTCAAACAGGACGCGGCTGGTGTGGGCATTGGTGCGAACAGAGACGTTCTTGCGTTTGCGGGCCGTGTAGAGAAATGCCTTGGCGGAACTGAAGCGCCAGCCATTCTTCATCGTGCGTTGGAAGAAGCCGGCTCCTTCTTGGGACGCGCCGTTGTGGTCCGGGTTTTTCGGGATGCCAATCGCTTCGGCGGCGGCGATCAGGGCATCGCTGACGGGGTGGTGCCAGTCCAGATCGGTAATCGGAAGTTCGCCTGACTTACCGCGGTATTTGGGATCACCCGTGCCGATCTTCGTTTCCGACCGTTTGAAATAGGGCAGCACATCTGCATAAGACCAGCCCGGATTCCCGGCAGCCGCCCAGTTGTCGTAATCGATGGCTTGACCTCGGACGTAGTTCAAACCGTTGATCGAGCTTGACCCGCCGAGGACCCGGCCTTGGGGCAAGGAAAAGCTGCGGCCACCAACCCCGGGGCCTGGCTCTGACATGAAATTCCATGTCAGCGTCTTGGAATACAAGTTTTTGATGTAGCCCGCCGGGATATGGATCATCGGGTTCCAGTCTCTCGGCCCGGCCTCCAAAATGCAGACGGAATGTCCGGCTGCACTGAGCCGATTTGCAAGTACACAACCGGCCGTTCCAGCCCCCACGATTACGTAATCAAACGTATCCGCGCTTCCAGAATTGGACATCTCTCCCCCCCCCCATCTCTTCCAAGGCAGGGAGAACGCTAGCACAATAATATTGTCATACAAGTAGATTTTTAGTGAGTTGGCTGGGTATCCGTCGTCGCCCGCAGTGCCAAGAATTGAACCAACTTACGGCCCTGTGGTGGCAGTTCGGCCGCGTCTTTGCAGCAAATCTTCAGGTGCCTTTCTGCCCAAGAGTCCGCGAGGGGAACTACTGCCAGTCTGAGGAACCTGCGAAAGAAATCGGCTGAGGATAGAGGCACAATTGCTACTCCAATCCCCCTTTCAACCATGCGACAGACACCGTCAAAGCCGCGAAGACGCATCCGGAAGCGCATTCGGCGTCCCAAGTGAGCTGCAGTTTCCGCCAAAAAAGCTTGCATCGCCGCTTCTTCGTGGAGACCGATGAAGTCCTGGTCCAACACTTCAGAAAATTCGATAGAACCACGCCCGGCCAAGGCGTGTGACGGCGTACAAATCAGGACCAGTCTGTCCGAGCCGATTGAGAAAGACTCCAGGCCCTCGGGGATTGTCCCCGTTGCAAGGACGCCAATATCGGCAATGCCTTCCAGCAACGCCTGAATGATCTCCTCGCTGAGATGCTCTTGCAGGTCGATGTTGACGGCCGGGTGATCCAACAGGAAGGCGGCCAGAATATCGGGCAGCATCCCCGTCTCTGCATTGGTGTTGGTAAACAACCTGACGTGCCCTTTAAGGCCAAATGCAAATTCATCCAACTCGCCTTTCATCCGCGCGAATTGGCGGTCGATGGTGCGGGCATGATGCAAGAGGGCGTGCCCTGCTTCAGTCACCCTGACCCCAATACGTTGGCGCTCTAGAAGGGGTACGCCAAGTTCTGCCTCCATTCCGGAGATCCGGGCGCTTGCAGCGCTGAGAGCGATGTTGCTGCGCTCCGCACCTGCGGTGATGCTGCCTGCTTCTGCGACCTGAATGAACAGGCGCAAGTCGGTTATGTCAAAGCGCATGGCGTCGTTCCTTCGCGTTTTAAGAAGGCTGCTATCGAAACAAAAGCATGGTCTGAGAACTGGATGCTGTCTATGCGAACGTCATACCGGAGGGATGAAAGCCATGGACATGTCACAAAATCACTTGAAAGATTGGATCGGCTGCACGGAAACACGTGAAGATCGCATCACGGCGTTTCCGATGGCCGCGCTGTCTGCGACCTTGGATATGCCTTCCGATCTTCCGAAGGATGGGACGGCACTCCCCCCCCTTTGGCATTGGATCTATTTCTTGCCGCTCTATCGCCAGTCCGAAGTAGGTCCGGATGGTCATGCGCAGCGTGGTGGGTTTCTGCCTCCTGTGCCACTGCCGCGCCGGATGTGGGCTGGCGGGCGCTTCAAGTTCAACACTCCCCTGCGTGCCGGTGACGATGTGCGGCGTGTGTCGACCATTGAAAATGTCACTGAAAAATCAGGCCGAACGGGCAATCTGGTCTTCGTTCTTGTGCGCCACGAAATCTTCGGACCAGAGGGTCTTGCCCTCACGGAAGAGCATGACATCGTCTATCGCGACATGCCGCAGCCGAATGCCCCGGCTCCGGCGCCCGTTGCCCCTCCGGCTGATCCGGTGTGGACGAAGACCATTGTTCCGGATGATGTTCTCTTGTTTCGCTACTCTGCGCTCACCTTCAACGGCCACCGGATCCACTATGACCGACGCTACGTGACCGAAGTCGAAGGCTATCCGGGCCTGATTGTGCACGGACCATTGATGGCCACGCTTCTTGCCGAGCTTGCGCGGTCCAGTCGGCCAGAACAGGACATGCTTGAATTCTCGTTCAAGGCTGTTGCGCCGGTGTTCGACATCGCGCCGTTCCGCGTCTGCGGAAAACCGAATGAGGCCGATTCCGATGAGCTGATCCTGTGGGTCGAAACCTCTGCGGGCAACGTTGCCATCGAAGCTCGCGCCCGCATGCGCAACCGCTGAACAGCAAAGTCAGGACCACATCATGAACGAACAGATATTGGCTGCCCTTGAGGCGCGGCCCGGAGCTGTGCGGCCGCTGGATGGCATCACAGTCGTCTCCCTTGAACATGCGATCGCAGCCCCGTTTGCGACGCGTCAGCTTGCCGACCTGGGCGCCCGTGTCATTAAAGTTGAACGGCCTGGCAGCGGTGACTTTGCACGCGGATACGACAAACGGGTTGATGGCCTTGCCTCTCACTTCGTCTGGACCAATCGGTCCAAGGAAAGCGTTGCGTTGGACGTCAAGAACCCAAAAGCAGGCAAGCTGTTGCTTGATCTGGTTCAGAACGCTGATGTGCTGGTTCAGAATCTTGCGCCCGGCGCAGCAGCGCGCCTTGGATTGTCAGAAGAGGCACTGCGTGAAAAATGCCCTCGCCTGATCATCTGCGACATCTCCGGCTACGGCGCGTCGGGGCCACATAGGGACCGGAAAGCATACGATTTGTTGATCCAAAGCGAGGCAGGCTTCCTGTCGGTTACGGGTACGCCCGAAGAGCGGGTGAAAGCCTCGATCTCTTTGGCTGATATCTGCGCCGGGATGTACGCGTATTCCGGGATCCTCTCGGCACTGCTTTTGCGCGAAAAGACCGGCAAGGGTAGCCATATCGATCTGTCGATGTTGGAGTCTTTGGCGGAATGGATGAGCTATCCGCTGTACTATGCCTACAAGGGCGCCCCGCCACCCCCTCGCACAGGGGCGAGCCATGCAACGATCTTCCCCTATGGCCTATTCGGCTGCGGCGACGGGCGCAGCGTCATGTTCGGCCTGCAAAATGAGCGCGAGTGGGCGACCTTTTGCTTGGAAGTCCTGCAGCGAGAGCATCTTGTGGTGGACCCCCGCTTCAACTCGAATGTTCAGCGCGTCCAAAACAGGATGGAACTGACAGCAGAAATCGAAGCGGCCTTTTCTGATGACACCGCAGAGGGCGTTGTGGCGAAGCTGGACGCTGCAGGGATCGCAAATGCAACTGTCCGCGATATGGCAGATGTCTGGTCGCATCCGCAACTTGAAGCCCGCGATCGCTGGACCGAAGTCGAGTCGCCGGTGGGCCCGATCCCTGCGCTGATCCCACCAGCCCAGTTGGATGGGGTTGAGCCTCGCATGGATGCGGTGCCGGCCCTGGGCGAGCATACCGCCAAAGTGCTGCGCGAACTTGGTGCTTCGGAAGCAGATATCGCAGAGCTTTGTGGGGGAGACCTCAAATGACGGCAGCGCAAACGCAAGATCCGCCACGGGTCCGCTCTTGGCTGTTCACCCCCGCAAATCGCCCGGGGCGGCTCGCTTCTGCGGCCGATTGCGGCGCGGACGTGATCATAGTCGATCTTGAAGACGCGGTCGCCGCTGATCAAAAGGATATGGCGCGCAACGAGGCCATGGCCTGGCTCTCCAAACCACTTCCACAGCCGGTTCTGCGAGCTCTGAGAATCAACAGCCTCGACAGTCGGGAAGGACTGGCGGATCTTGCGGATCTGTTGGATACGGCTGCGCAACCTGATTTTGTCATCCTGCCCAAGGCTGACTCGGTCGGGCAGATGCAAATGCTGGATCGTCTGTTTACCCGTCACGTGAAGACAGCCCGACTGGTTGCGTTGGTCGAGTCGGTCGCAGGTCTGGCCAAGTGCGAAGCACTTGCCCAGTGCAATACGCGAATGTTTGCCCTGATGATCGGCGCAGCCGATATGGCCTCCGATCTTGGGATATCAGTGAACTGGAATGGCCTCGCCTATGCAAGGTCACGCATTGCAGCAGCGGCGGCTGGAGCAGGTATCATCGCACTGGATTCCCCGTACTTTATCCTCAATGATGAGGCAGGACACCGTCAGGAACTTAGTCGTTCCATGGACCTGGGCTACTCTGCAAAGGCGGCCATTCATCCGCGCCAGATCGACCTCATCAATGTGGCCCTATCTCCTACATCCGCAGAAATCGAAGACGCCGAGACAATCGTAGCCTTGGCGCGCGAAGGGGTCGGCGTCTTCAAGGGGCGCATGGTCGATGAAGCAATGGCCCGTCGCGCCCGTCGCATACTCGCGAGCGCAGCCGAACGGCGATGATGCGCCCGAAAAGGTACATAATCGAGTCGCTTTACTTAGTTTGCATATTATTGTATTACAATCATATGGAGCGACTCGACAAGAGGGAACATCGCCGTGGACGGAAACACTCCGGAACCGACCTACTCGTGCATTGTGCGCCAAGGGCCAAATCATGGGCCATCTCCCTTACCTCAAGAGGGGCAATGGACTGAAGTCAGGCATGCATCTCAAATCAGCGGTTTGACCCACGGATGCGGCACCTGCGCGCCTCACATGGGGGCCTGTAAGCTGACACTGAATGTGAAGAAGGGTATCATCCACGAGGCCCTGATCGAGAACATCGGTTGTTCCGGAATGACACACGCGGCGGCGATGGCGGCAGAAATTCTGCCGAACAAAACGCTGACCGAAGCATTGAATACCGATCTCGTGTGTGACGCTATCAACAAGGCCATGCGCGAGCTCTTCCTGCAATTGAGCTATGGCAGATCGCAAAGTTCGTTTTCTGACGGCGGACTTCCGGTTGGTGCGGCTTGGGAAGATCTTGGCTCCGGCGCGTGCAGCCAAGTCGGAACGTCGTACGGCACGTCAGAGCAGGGTGTTCGCTATCTCGATACCACCGAAGGCCACGTTCTGCGGATGGGCTTGGACGAGAACGACGAAGTCATCGGATACGAATTTGTCAACGTTGGCAAGATGATGTCGGAAATCGCTGCAGGAGCCTCGGCGGATGAGGCCTTGGCTGCAGCTATTGGAACCTATGGCCGATTTGAAGAGGCGACAAGGTTCATCGATCCGCGCCGCAGTTCACAGCATTCCGACCAGATCACCGAGAAAGGCGTCACTTGCAATGGTTGAGATCGAGGGATTTGAACGCCGCCGTGACTCTGTGCAGGCAGCATTGGCAGCAAGCGGTTTGTCTACCCTCCAGGACGCCGACGAGCTTCTGAAGGATTGCAACATCAACACGGCGGAGCTTGTTCGCAAGATTCAGCCCATCTGCTTCGAGAACGCATGCTGGGCTTATGTCCTTGGCGGCGCGATTGCGGTCGCCCGAGGCGTAACAGACGCCGCAGAAATCGCCGAAACCATTGGCGAAGGACTGCAAGCTTTCTGCGTTCCCGGCTCTGTAGCCGATCACCGCAAGATTGGCATTGGGCACGGTAGCCTTGCCGCGCGGTTGCTGTCGGAAAAGACCCGTTGCTTTGCCTTCGTGGCCGGTCATGAATCCTTTGCTGCGGCTGAGGGGGCTATTGGAATCGCGAATTCTGCCAACCGTGTGCGCAAAACGCGGCTTCAGGTCATCCTGAACGGTCTTGGGAAAGACGCTGGGTACATCATTTCGCGGATCAATGGTTTTACTTACGTCCATACCGAATGGGACCACGCGAAGCGGGAACTCAACATTCTGGGCGAGAAGCGCTTTACCCAAGGCCCGCGCGCCGAGATCCTTTGCTTCGGTGCTGATGAGGTTGAAGAAGGCGTGGCAATCATGATTCACAATCAGGTCGATGTGTCGATTACCGGCAACGCCACGAACATGTCACGCTTCCAGCATCCCGTAACCGGTACCTACAAACGCTGGTGCATCCAAAACGGCCGCGATTTCTTCGCCGTGGCGTCGGGCGGTGGAACCGGTCGGACTGTGAACCCTGATGAGAACGGGGCCGGGCCCGCGTCTTATGGTCTGACCGATACGGTTGGCCGCATGTATGCGGATGCTCAGTTTGCGGGGTCGTCCTCCGTGCCTGCTCATGTGGATATGATGGGTTTTGTGGGCATGGGGAATAACCCGATGGTCGGGGCGACGGTGTCCCTCGCGGTGGCGATATGCCAGGCAGCGCGGTGAGGCTTACGTGAAACTCGACGACCGCATCAAGAAAGCCAGCACTCTGCCGGCTTTTCCGGAAATGCTGGGCATAGAGCTCTTGGAGATCACCGCTGAACGGGTCGTCGGACAGATGCTGGTGACGGACAAGCTGGCCAACCGAAACGGTGTGCTACACGGCGGAGCGCTTATAAGCCTTGCCGATACACTGGGGGGGACAGGCGCAGTCATGAACCTGCCTCCTGGAAAGACAACCACGACGATAGAGAGCAAGACGAACTTCTTGCGAGCCATCCCGCTGGGCCAGACCGCAACAGGTACTGCGGTCTGCTTGCACCCGGGACGCACGACCAGTCTTTGGCAAACGACGATCTCGCGCCCTGACGGCAAGGCAGCAGCAATCGTCCTGCAAACGCAGCTTGTCATCGACTGGCGTGCCGAAGGCTGAACCACCGTCGGAGGGACATCAAGCAGCTTGGGACGGCATCCCACTAAGCGCGGCTTTTGCAGCGTTCTGAATGTGCAGCCTGCATGCATTGCCAGCAGCAACCCCGTCGCCTGACTGAATGGCAGCAACGATCCCGCGCAACTCCTGCAGGCTATGCGCCAGCCGCCCCGGTTGCGACATGGAGGTCATCCGAAGAAGAGCGATGCGATTGTAAAGCGACTCAAGCGTCTGGCCGACAAACACGTTCCCACAGCCCTCAAGAAGGAGTTGGTAGAACCCTGCCTTTGCTTCCAGCAGCTCTCCCGAGGTGCCAGATGCGGCGATCTGCTCGAATTCCGAGAGTGCCGCTCCCAGCTTTGTTTTCAACTCTTCGGAACCAGTGAGGGCAAACTGTTCGCCTGCATAGCCTTCCAGAAGAGCCCGAAGTTCGTAGAGTTGTTGTGCTTCTTGCTTATCCATGACTGCAACAGTCGGCCCCTTATGGGGAACAACGTTGATCAATCCTTCGGCCTCGAGATGACGCAGTGCTTCGCGGACCGAGGTACGGCTGACATCCAGAAGCTCGCATAGCTCCCGTTCGACCAGGCGTTGGCCGGGGACGAAGTGGCCTTCACGGATCGCCGCCCTAATCTTATCCTCGACCTGTCCACGCAATGTCGAGTTACGCTTGGAAACTTTGAAATCCATCTCGGTCATTTAAGCTGCCTCCTCTTCGCCATACAGAATTATACACTTAGTTTTGTATGATGAGAAGATGTTCATACAAAGTGCCGCTAAGTCATGTTGACAATTGGCGGATCCAAAGCCTGATCGACGTGATGTCTATGAAGCCGAGGAAGCTCTCCGCAGTCTTGTCGTAACGGGTGGCGACACGGCGGGAGTTTTCCAGTTCGTTGAAGCACCGCTCGACCAGGTTGCGCAGCCGTTATGACCTGCGCCCCGCTGGTCCCTCATTCATAACGAGAGTCTGCAGGTCGGATTTGGGTATTCCGGTTTCCCGTCTGGCGCAAGCGCGCCGGGCGCGGAGCCCTCAAATTGCTCAAGCGCTCGGCGCG
>NZ_JAANYX010000018.1:0-26944 GCF_012274245.1 Mameliella sp. LZ-28
GCAAGCCGGGTTCGGTGAAGCCGCACACCAAGTTCGAGTGCGAGGTCTACATCCTGACCAAGGAAGAAGGCGGCCGTCACACGCCGTTCTTCAAGAACTACCGTCCGCAGTTCTACTTCCGGACCACGGACGTGACCGGCACGGTCGAGCTGCCCGAGGGCACCGAGATGGTGATGCCGGGCGACAACCTGAAGTTCAACGTCGAGCTGATCGCGCCGATCGCGATGGAAGACGGCCTGCGTTTCGCCATCCGTGAAGGCGGCCGCACCGTCGGTTCGGGCGTCGTGTCCAAGATCATCGAGTAAGGCGCCTGCCGCCACTCGGCTGAAAGCATTGGAAGGGCGCCCCGACCGGGGCGCCCTTTTTCCTTGCCTGGCCCTCGGCCATGATCTGATCTTCGGAACAAGCCGCAAGCCCGCCAGAAAAAATTAAAAGCCGCCCGGAGCCCGGGCGGCTTTTTCGCGTGGAGCGGCCCTGACAGACGCCCGGGAGTGTGGCGCCTGTCAGGGCCGGGCATCCTTGCGCATCAGTTCAGGAAAGCGCGGATGAAGGCCTGCTTTTCGCTGTTGCTGTCGCCGCTCTTGAGGGCGTTGTTGATAGCGTGCACTTCGGCCGCGCTCAGGCCCGAGAAATCGGCGCCGGGCAGGATGTACTTGGCTTCGCTGTCCAGCTGCGGCGTGGTCATGGCGTTTGCGGCACCGGTGAGGGCTGCGGTTGCGATGAGGGCGGATGCGATCAGGGTTTTCATGTCAGGGTCCTTTGTCTTGATGATTGTGGTCGTGGTATTTGCCCAGTGGGCGATCAGTTCAGGAAAGCGCGGATGAGGGCCTGCTTTTCGCTGTTGCTGGCGCCGCTCTTGAGGGCGTTGTTGACGGCGTGCACTTCGGCTGCGCTCAGACCCGAGAAATCGGCGCCGGGCAGGACGTACTTGGCTTCGCTGTCGAGCTGCGGCGCGGTGTTCGCATATGCGGCACCGGTCAGGGCTGCGGTTGCGACGAGGGCGGATGCGATCAGGGTTTTCATGTCAGTGTCCTTATCTTGTGACTGTGTGGCGGAAGGCCCGCCGTGTGTTGGTGCCGGTCTGTCTGTCCGACACCGAGCTATCTGGGGCCGTGGGCGACGGATTTGAAATCACAGGATGATCGCGTTTCGTAACGCCGATTTGTTCTTGAAAAACAGCCTGATAGACAGGATGTTGTGCATGAATGCAGGGCATTGGTGCGGGTCAGAAAACGCAGGGTTTCAAGGTCATCGCGGAGCCGCCGTCGGGCGTGAGGCGGGCGGCCTGAATGGGCCGTGAAAGCGGATTCACATGATGTTGATGACCGCGTTTCCGGCCGTTGTCGGAGGATTGTTTCAGGATTCTCCGCGCGGCGTGATCACGCGGGGCGCCAGGGAGGCGGGGCATCCCCGGAAATCGGATGAAAAACCCGTGCCGAGGCCTCTTGATTTCGCTGTCGGGTTGGCGTACCCCACGGCACGGCCTGAAGGGGTATAGCTCAGCTGGTAGAGCGACGGTCTCCAAAACCGTAGGTCGCGGGTTCGAACCCTGCTGCCCCTGCCAAACTTCCGGAAATCGCCGACCGACGTGCCGCCGCGTGAAAACGTGGTGCATTGGCGCGGTCTGCGGAAGAGCTTTGCCCTCCGCATGCAAAAAGGGGCCACCTTTCGGCAGCCCCTTCTGTCAGGTCATCGTGGCCGGGATCAGTTGGCCATGATCTGGGTTGCAACCTTGTCGATCTCGGCGTTGTCGCCACTGGTGATCGCGGTTTGCAGGCGCTGGATCTCGTTCTCGGTCAGGGACGAGACGTCAAGTTCGGGCGCGTAGAGGTTGATCTGAGAGCGCTCGAACTCGGTCAGGCCGGTGGTGACCTCCATGTCGACCGGCTCCATCGGCTCGAAGTTCACGTCGGTCAGCAGTGCGCGCATCTGAGCCCGCTTCTCGGAGACCGACTCGCCGCTGGCGGCAATGGTGGTCAGTTGCGTCACCTGAAGTTCGGTGAGCGTTTCCACGTTCACGTTCGGGAAGTACTTTTCGATCGTCTGTGTTTCGACCTGCGACTGTGCGAAGGCGCCGGTCGCGACGACGGTTGCAAGAGCGGTTGCGGTGATAAAGCGTGTCATTGTGTCTGACTCCTTACTCGTGTTCCACATGCTGCCAAGGCGTGCCGCCCCGGCGGTTCTGGGCAATCAACGGGGTGGGCAGCGTCCCGTTCCATCCGGAAAAGACGTTTTTTGACAGCGAGTTGAGCGCAGGGATGCACCGCGGGCGCGGAACGTGGGGCGGGCATGCGGGTTCCATCACGACATTCCCATCAACTCTCACGCGGGCGTGACCCCCGTGGCGGTGGCGCCAATCGGCCCGCGGGCCTTGTATTCATGGCGCTCTCCGCGTATTTCCTCGCAAACCACCGCACGTACGGGAAGAGACAGCATGGCAACCACCAATCCGCTTCAGTTCATCCAGCAGGTCCGGGCCGAAGTGGCCAAGATCGTCTGGCCGACCCGGCGCGAGGTTTTCCTGACCACCGTAATGGTGTTCATCATGGCCACGCTGACGGCGATTTTCTTTGCGCTGGTCGACATGGGCATCCGGTTTGGCCTGCAAACCCTGCTGTCCGTGGTCGGTGGCGGCTGAGCCAGGCGGCTCTGCGGGCGGGAAGCGCTTGCAATACACCGCAAAGGCCGATAATGAGCCGCGATAGGGATGGCGCGCACGGGAGTTGCGCGCCCCTTTTTGTTTTGGGCACGCCCGTGCGGGGCTTCAACAATCGAAGGTAACTCATGGCAAAGCGGTGGTACTCGGTCAGCGTCCTCTCGAACTTCGAGAAGAAGATCGCCGAACAGATCCGGACAGCGGTCGAAGAGCAGGGGCTCGAAAACCAGATCGACGAGGTCCTGGTTCCCACCGAAGAGGTGATTGAGGTTCGTCGCGGCAAGAAGGTGACGACCGAGCGCCGCTTCATGCCCGGTTATGTCCTTGTGCACATGGAGATGTCGGACCAGGGCTATCACCTGGTGAACTCGATCAACCGCGTCACTGGCTTCCTTGGCCCGCAGGGCCGTCCGATGCCGATGCGCGATGCCGAGGTCGAGGCGATCCTTGGCCGCGTGCAGGAGAACGAGGATGCGCCGCGCACGCTTATCCACTTTGAGGTGGGCGAAAAGGTCAAGGTCAACGACGGCCCCTTCGAGGGCTTCGACGGCATGGTCGAAGGCGTGGACGACGACAACCAGCGCCTGCGCGTGTCGGTGTCGATCTTCGGTCGCGAAACCCCGGTGGAACTGGAATTCACGCAGGTCTCGAAAGAGGTCTGAGGCCGGACACCCGGCCAGGTTTGAAAAGCGCAGGCCCCGGGTCCTGCGCTTTTCGCGTTTTCGGGCGGCCTTGATTTTCAATCGGGGTGAATGTCGCGGCGCGGGCAGCTGGCCTCCAGAACGACGGCAATCCAGTTGACGTCCGCCCTCAGCCCCATTTCGCCCAGCCAGGCGTCCTGAAGGCGGTAGGCGGGCAATTCCTGTGCTCCGGGGCAGTACCAGTGACCTGCCTCGGCCTGTCGATGATGGACAAGCTCATGTAGCAGAACGCTGGCGTCGAAGGGGTTACGGGGATCCCACGGGCGGATCAGGTAGACGGTGCTGCTTTCGGGATCGTAAAGGCCCCGTGTCCGGCCACCCTGTCGCGATGCGGATGCGCCCAGAAGGTTCCGTGCCCGGGTTTCGCCGATCACCCGGATGTCCGGGCGTGAATTTCGCCGGGGCAGGTCCATTCGGCCGTCAAGCCAGTCTTCCAGATGGGTCACAAGGTCCGAGGTCGTTTCCGCGTGTCGCCAGGCCAGCGGTCCGGAGGTCGTATTCGCCTGGGCCTCTGGAATGGCGATAAAGGACAACAGAAGAGAGAGGGCACACGCGACGCGTGCGCCGGGACGCAGTGTGAAGGACATGGAAGCCTCCGCCGGAATTTGGGATCTGATGCAAATAATGGTAGGGTCGGGTCCGGAACGACGCAAAAGGTGAAATTTCAACTGCGATTGAAAGGGATTCACGCGTGATGGGACGCAAGCTTCCCCCGTTCGCGGCGGTCCGTGCCTTCGAGGCGGCGGCGCGTCACATGAGTTTCAAGAAGGCGGCCGAAGAGCTGTGCCTTTCGCCCTCGGCGATCAGCCACCAGATCCGCGCGCTGGAGGGGCACTTGGATACGCAGTTGTTCGAGCGGCGCGGAAACGAGCTGTCGCTGACACTGACCGGGCATGGCTATGCCCAAAGCCTGACCGTCTTTCTTGACGGAGTCGCGGAGTCGACGCGTTCCGTGCGCGAGGCCGGGCAGAGGCCGTTCCGGGTGCTTTGCACGCCGGGGTTTGCCGCGCGCTGGCTGGTGCCAAGGCTGGACCGGCTTTCCTTTGGCGACCGGGTGCGCCTGCGGGTGTCCGAAGGAGCGCCGTCGACCGACTTTGCGCGCAATGATGCGGACGTGGTGATCCAGTGGGCGGATGACCTGACGCCGGGCGTGCGGACTGAACCGATCATGGAATCGCACCGCTATCCGGTCATCAGTCCTGATCTGCTGGCTCGGATGCAGGTTCGCGCGCCCGAGGATCTGCTGAAACTGACCCTGATGCATGACGAAGTGCTGGACGCCTGGGGCGAGTGGTTCGAGGCGGCGGGATTGACCCCGCCGCAGATGCCCCGGGGGCCCGTGTTTCCCAATTGCGAATTCGCGACAACTGCCGCCGAACAGGGGCAGGGCGTGTCTCTTGCCTATGACGCGATGGTCCGTGGAACGCTGAAATCCGGGCGGTTGGTGCGATTGTTCGACACCGTGACCATGCCTGTCGTCATCTATTCCGTGGCCTATCCCGAGGCGAAAGCCGGGGATTCCATGATCCGGGAATTCCGGGACTGGATCTTTGCAGAGGCGGCAGAGGATATACCCAGGCTCAGGCGGGTGGCGGCGGCCGAGTAGGGCGGCTTGGGGCTGTGCGGAGGCCGGGATTGCGCTTCGGCCCCGGGTGACGCATTCAAGGGGGATGCTGATCCGCCCGAGGTCGAATTGACGCCGCTTCGCATTCACAACGCAGACGCCCGCAGGCTGTGGCTGGCCTCTCACGGATTGGCAGAGGCGCCCGTGGGTGGACCGCCGACACTGGATGTCATCCGCGACCTGGGGTTTGTCCAGCTGGACACGATCCAGGTTGTCAGCCGGGCGCATCATCACATCCTCTGGAGCCGCAACCAGAGCTATCGCGAACCGGAACTGGACCGGCTGTTGCGCGGGCGGCATGTGTTCGAACATTTCACGCATGACGCCTCTGTCCTGCCGATGGAGATGCTGCCCCTGTGGCGGCGGCAGTTCGACCGGATGCGGCGCAAGGCGGAAAGCTGGTCCTGGTATGTCGGGCGGGGCGACGATGCCCTGATGGACGAGATCCGGGAGCGCATCCGCGAGGAGGGGCCGCTCTGCACGCGCGACTTTGACACCCGGATCGAGGGTGAGCGCGCCATGTGGAAACGTCCGCCACACAAGAAGGCGCTGGATTACCTGTGGTATGCGGGCGAACTGGCGACCTGCCACCGAGAGGGTGTCATCAAGTACTACGACTTGGCCGAACGGGTCTTTCCCGAGGACTTGCGGAACCAGGTCTTGCCGGATGCGGCGCAGGTGGATGGCTTGTGCCGCGCGGCGCTGGCGCGGCTGGGCTTTGGCTCATTGGGAGAAGTGCGCAAGTTCTGGGATGCGGCAGAGGTGGCCGAGGTCTCCGCCTGGGCCGAGCGCGACACGGGCGCCTATGTGCCGGTGCAGATCGAAGGCGCGGACGGTCGCTGGACCAAAGGTGTGGCGGTGCCCGACATCGAAGAGCGGCTTGCCTCGGCGCCGGCGCCCACCTCGCGCCTGCGCATCCTGAACCCTTTCGATCCGGCCATCCGGGATCGGGCGCGGGTCAGGCGGCTGTTCGGGTTCGACTATACGGTCGAGATGTTCGTGCCCGCCGCGCAGCGCCAGTGGGGCTATTACGTCTATCCCCTGCTGGAGGGCGACCGGCTGGTGGGCCGGATCGAGGCCAAGGCGGAACGGGCCAGCGGCCGCTTGTCCGTCATGAACCTCTGGTGGGAACAGGGCGTGCGGGCGGGGACAGGCCGCATGGCGCGTGTCGAGGCCGAGCTTGCCCGGCTGGCAAGGCTGGCCGGGGTCGATGAGGTTGTCTGGCCCTAGTGCCTTTATGGCGACGCGGCTGGATCCGATTCCACGCTTGCCAAATGACCGGCCCCGGGTTAGACGGCGCGCTCATGCCGACCCGGGGCGACTCGGGCGGTATACCTATCGTGGGAGGCGAGGGCATCGCGATGTCCGGACCAGACCACGCCACAAAACGCCCCCAAGACGCGTCCGGGGGAGATGGAACAGGAGAACGCCCGTGGCCAAGAAGCTCGCCGGCAAGATGAAGCTGCAGATCCCTGCAGGCAAAGCCAACCCCTCGCCGCCCGTGGGCCCCGCCCTGGGTCAGCGCGGCATCAACATCATGGAATTCTGCAAGGCGTTCAACGCCAAGACGCAGGACATGGAGCCGGGCGCGCCCTGCCCGACGGAGATTGTCTACTACCAGGACAAGTCCTTCACCATGAACATCAAGACGCCGCCCGCGTCTTACTACCTGAAGAAGGCCGCCGGCCTGAAGCCCGTCGGCAAGCGGAACCGTCCGCGCGGCGCCGAGAACCCGGGCCGTGAAACCATCGCCTCGGTGACCGTGGCGCAGGTCCGCGAGATCGCCGAAGCCAAGATGAAAGACCTCTCGGCCAATGACGTCGAAGCGGCAATGAAGATCATCCTCGGCTCCGCGAGCTCGATGGGTATCGAGGTGAAGGGGTAATCATCATGGCAAAGCTCGGAAAACGCGCAAAGGCGGCCCGTGAGGCCTTCGCCGGCAAAGAGAACATCACCGTCGAAGAAGCCGTGGCCCTGATCAAGTCGAACTCGAACACCAAGTTCGACGAGACCGTTGAAATCGCCATGAACCTCGGCGTCGACCCGCGCCACGCGGACCAGATGGTCCGCGGCGTCGTCGGCCTGCCGAACGGCACCGGCAAGACCACCCGCGTGGCGGTTTTCGCCCGTGGCCCCAAGGCTGAAGAGGCTCAGGCCGCTGGTGCGGACATCGTCGGCGCCGAGGACCTGATGGAAACCATCCAGGGCGGCACGATCGAGTTCGACCGTTGCATCGCAACGCCGGACATGATGCCGATCGTCGGTCGCCTGGGCAAGATCCTGGGCCCGCGCAACCTGATGCCGAACCCCAAGGTCGGCACCGTGACGATGGACGTGGCGCAGGCAGTCAAGGACGCCAAAGGCGGCCAGGTCCAGTTCAAGGCCGAAAAGGCCGGTGTCGTGCACGCAGGCGTCGGCAAGGTCTCCTTCGACGAGGCCAAGCTGGTCGAGAACATCCGCGCATTTGTCGGTGCGGTCTCGGCGGCCAAGCCGACGGGCGCCAAGGGCACATACATGAAAAAGATCGCGCTGAGCTCGACGATGGGCCCGGGCGTCACGGTCGATATCGTGAACGCGACCGGCAACTGAGCCGAACCGCGCATCTGACTACAAAAGGCGGGCCAATGGCCCGCCTTTTTTGTTGTTTGCAAACCCTGCGTTAAGGTGGGGCGCTTAGATCGGAAAACACGCCATTCACCAACCGGATGGAGGTCTGGGTGTTCCGACTCTGCATTTGCCTGTTCTGTCTGATCGCGATGCCCCTCGCCGGTCCTGCCCGTGCGCTGGACGTACCGCAGGGGGCGCCTCTTCTGACGGTCGACGGGCTGATCGGGCAGACGAATGATGGCGACCTGGCCGTCTATGACCGCGCCATGCTTCAGGCTCTCGATTGGCGGGAGATCGAAACCTATACCGATTTCACGCTTGGGGTGCAGCATCTGGCTGGTCCCAGCCTGGCTTCCTTGCTGAAACAGTTGGGGGTCCGGCGGGGCACGCTGCGGGCGGTGGCGCTTGACGATTACATGATCGACATCCCCGTGTCCGACGTGCAGGCCTTTGGCATCATCCTGGCAATCGAACAGGACGGAAAGCCGATGCGCGTCCGCAACAAGGGGCCGATCTGGATCGTCTACCCGGCTCCCACGCCGGAGGACGTGAACGAACTGCACAGCTCGCGGATGATCTGGCAGTTGCAGCGCCTGACGGTCAAACCCTGATCGCCGGCATGGAGCAGATCCGCACAAATGCGCGCACCCTTCGGGCCCTGATCGCGATCACCATCGCGTTGGGGCTGGCCGCGCTGCTGCTGGATTACAACCGCGCCCACGGCGTCTCGCGCGAGCTGACAGTTCGCAACCTCAACACCATGCTGTGGAGCATCAGCGAGCTCAACTTCGAGAGCCAGCGCCTGATCGGCATCCTCAAAGACTATGAGCACGGCACCGTCGATCTGGAAACCGCGCAACTGCGTTTTGACGTGTTGTGGAGCAGGGTTGATATCGTCCGGGCCAAACCCTTTGGAGAATCGACCGGGTTCCACGAACTCGTGGCCGACTTCGACAGGTTCCTTCACGAGGGGGACGGCATCCTTTTTGCGTCCGAGCCACCGACGCAGGCCCAACTGTCCCACCTCGTGGACCGGCTGAACAACCTGACCATCCACAGCCGGAGGCTCTGGTCCGGCAACTTCGGCACCCAGAACCCGGCCAGCCGGGTCCTCGATGAATTCGAGGACCTGACTGCCACGCGTTTGACGGATTTTGGCGCGATCACGCTGCTGGTTCTGCTGATGCTGTACGTGCTGGCGGAAATCTTCTTTGCCGGACGCGGGCAGCGCAAGGAGGCCGAGTTGCGGCGCGAGGCGGCAGAGGCCAATGCCGCCAAGACGCGCTTCCTGGCCAATGTCAGCCACGAGATCCGGACACCTCTGAACGGCATCCTCGGCATGGCTTCGGAACTCTCGGAATCGCAACTGACCGAGGATCAGGCGCAATGCCTGCAGATCATCGAGCAATCGGGCACGGTTCTGCTGGGCACCATCAACGATGTGCTGGACCTGTCCCGGATCGAGGCCGGACAGCTCAGCGTCGAGGCCCGTCCCTTTGCCTTGCGTGGCCTGGTCGAGGCGGCTTGCGCGCTCTACGGAGCGCGGGCGCGGGAAAAGGACCTGTACCTGACGCTGGACATACAGGACAACCTGCCGCCGATCCTGATGGGCGATGAATTCCGCATCCGCCAGGTCCTGCACAACCTGATTGCCAACGCGGTCAAATTCACCTCGGACGGGGGCGTCATGGTGCGCGTGCGTCCCGACTTGGACGGCAGCCGCCTTGTCATCGCGGTCCAGGACAGCGGGCCGGGCATCGAGCGTGAGGCGCAGGCCCGCATTTTCGAACCATTCCTGCAGGCGGACGCCAGTGTCACCCGCCGCCACGGCGGCAGCGGGCTGGGGCTGACGATCTCGCGACAGCTGTGCCAGGCGATGGGGGGCGATCTCATGGTGGTCAGCCGCCCGGGACATGGCGCCACCTTCTTTTGTGACCTGCCGCTGCGCGCCGCCAGCGCCGAGGAGGCGCTGCAGGTCCGGGTCGAAACGGCCCGTCCGCCGGACCTTTCCGGGCGTTGCATCCTGGTGGCTGACGACAATGCGACGAACCGGCTGATCCTGGACCGTTTCCTGCGCAACACCGGGGCAGAGGTTCAGTTCGCCGAAACCGGCGAAGAAGCCTTGGCATTGGTCCGGGCGGGCGGCATCGACATGATCCTGATGGACGTGCAGATGCCGGTCATGGACGGTGTCGCCGCAACGCGCGAGATTCGCAGGCTCGAAAAAGACGGCGGCGCGCCCCGCACCGGCATCATCGCGGTCACCGCAAACGTTCTGAGCCACCAGGTTCAGGGCTATCGTGCCGCAGGCATGGATGACGTGTTGTGCAAGCCGGTGTCGAAGCGCGATCTCATGGTGGTGCTGGCGGACCGCATGGCCGCCGCGCCGGTCGCCACGGGCGTGGGGACCGAGGAGCCGTTTTTACGCGCCTCGTCTTCCTGACCTGACGTCGATCGGCTACAGCGGAGGGCATGAAACGATTTCTGCTCTTGCTGCCGCTGATCCTGATCTGTGGGCTGTACGTGAACTGGCAGCTGACGCCGCCTTCGCATGACCGTGACTGGCGCGCGGATTACAGCCGCCTACCCGGCGTGGAGCAGACCGGCAACACCTTCCGCATCGAGAACATCCGTGACTGGAACTACGCCGAGGACGGATCGGTAACGCGGCAGGACTGGATCACGCGCGAGATCGACCCGGACGGGCTGAGCCAGGCCTATTTTCTGGTCGAGCCATTCGGCAGCATCGACGCAATCGCCCATACCATGCTGGTCTTCGCCTTCGAGGATGGCTCGGCCTATGTCGCCTCGATCGAGGCGCGGCGCGAGGTGGGCGAGACCTATAGCGCGCCCAAGGCTGCTGTTCTGCCGATCTTCGAATATATCTTTGTCTGGACAACCGAACGCGACATGTATGGCAATAGCGAGTTTATGGCCGGGGATGAGCTGTTCCTCTACGCGCTGGACATTCCGCTGGCACAGCAGCGGGCGGTACTGCGCGCGGTCATCGCGGAAACCGCTGAGATTCAGCAGGAACCGCGCTGGTACAACACGCTGTTTTCCAACTGTACCAATGTCCTGGCCCGGACCGTGAACAAGATCGCGCCGGACGCCGTTCCCTTTGACAAGGCCTGGTACCTGACCGGTTACGCGGATGAATTCCTTTACGCCGAAGGGTTCATCGCGCAGGGAGAGAGTTTCGAGGCGGTCCGGGATGCCGCGCTGATCTCTCCGCTGATCCGCGAGCTGTACGACATCGCCGACCCGGTCGACTTTTCCCGTGCCTTCCGGGCGCAACGGGCCGGGGGTTAGGCAAAAATCCTGCCGCGCCCGCAGATGCCCCCTTGGCAACGCGCGGGATGATGTTAAAGACGGCCCTGCACAGCGGGGCGCGATTCGTCGTGGGCCGTTTGCATTTCGTCCGAGACGGTGGGTTGGCCGAGGCCGTTAAATCCTGCCCGAGACGGGAAGAGACATCTTTTCAGGCCGCGCCGCGTGCGCGTGCCCCACAGGATGCGTCGACCCTCATTCGGACTTCAATGGCAGGGGAAACCTTGCCGGAAAGAGCCGGAGGGTCCGCCCTCCAACAACTGGAGTGAAACTGTGGATAGAGCCCAGAAAGAAAAGGTGGTCGAGGAACTCGGCCAGGTCTTCGAAAGCTCTGGCGTCGTGGTGGTTGCCCGCTACGAAGGTCTCACGGTTGCCGAAATGACGGACCTCCGCGGTCGTGCCCGTAACGGGGATGCCGTGGTCCGTGTCGCCAAGAACAGGCTCGCCAGGATCGCCGTCGACGGAACGCAGTGCGAAGGTATCGCACCGCTCCTGGGCGGCATGACTGTTCTCACCTACTCCGATGACCCCGTGGCTGCGGCCAAGGTCGTCGAGGACTTTGCCAAGGACAACAAGAAATTCGAAATCCTTGGCGGGTCGATGGGTGGAACGACCCTGGACCGGGCCGGTGTCGAAGCCGTGTCGAAAATGCCGTCGCGCGACGAACTCATCGCGTCGATCGTCGGCTGCATCGGCGCACCCGCTTCGAACATCGCCGGTGCCATTGGTGCACCTGCTTCGAACATCGCCTCCATCCTGTCGACCATCGAGGAAAAGCAGGAAGCGGCGTAAGGCAAACCGCAATGACCCTCGTGGGGAATTCTCCCTGACGTTGGAAAACACATCTAAACGGAAAGAGTCTCAAAATGGCTGATCTTAAAGCACTCGCCGAGCAAATCGTGGGCCTGACCCTGCTCGAGGCACAAGAACTGAAAACCATCCTCAAGGACGAATACGGCATCGAGCCGGCAGCCGGTGGCGCCGTCATGATGGCCGGTCCGGCCGGCGACGCCGGTGGCGAAGCCGCCGAGGAGCAGACCGAGTTCGACGTCATCCTGAAGTCGGCCGGCGACAAGAAGATCAACGTGATCAAGGAAGTCCGCGGCATCACCGGCCTGGGCCTGAAAGAAGCCAAAGAGCTGGTCGAGGCCGGCGGCAAGGCTGTCAAAGAAGGCGTTTCCAAGGACGAAGCCGAGGAAATCAAGAAGAAGCTCGAAGAAGCAGGCGCGGAAATCGAGCTCAAGTGATCTGGCGGGAGGCAGCTGCTTCCCGGTCCATTTCGAAACGCCTCCGGTCCTGCCGGAGGCGTTTTTCTTTGCGCCGGACGGTGCCGACAACTGTGCTCAGGACTGGCGGGAAGGCGGCGAAAGACGCCGCAAATCGCATCCCAGCTTGACGATCGGGTTAACTTTTGCCATTCTCTGCGGGTGTGGAAATCGCAAAGCTCCTGCTGTGGGCTTGCGTTCTCGTGTTTAACCGAATATTCGGAAGTCTCCGGCGGGGTCGAGCGATTCGAGCCCGCTATCGGCTTTTTGGATTGCGAGGTGTCGGCAGCTCCCCATTGAAATGTCAGCGCATGGTTCCCAAGTCGTCCCGTCCATCCCGAAAATGCAGCCGGATCGACGCCTGACAAGGTCGGACTCCCGGAAATTGTGCTGAACCCCGAACATGAATGCCGGTCTTGGCAAGCCCCTTTGCTCGAGGGGTTTCCCAAGGCAGGACACTACGGATCGAGTGGCACGCGGTGGGACGCGCGCCGAGAATGGATCTGATTGACTGTCATCACTGACGCGCCGGCGGCTGTGGCCCCCGACAGCCGGTCCGCGCGGGCAGAGAACACGGAAAGGGTGGCTCCACTCATGGCGCAAAGTTTCCTCGGTCAGAAACGCCTTCGTCGCTACTACGGCAAAATTCGTGAAGTCCTTGAAATGCCGAACCTCATCGAGGTTCAGAAATCCAGCTACAAGCTGTTCCTCGAAAGCGGCGACCAGCCGCAGGCGATGGACGGCGAGGGCATCAAGGGCGTGTTCCAGTCGGTCTTCCCGATCAAGGATTTCAACGAGACCGCCGTTCTGGAATTCGTCAACTACGAGCTGGAAAAGCCGAAATACGACGTCGAGGAGTGCATGCAGCGCGACATGACCTACAGCGCCCCGCTGAAGGTTACCCTGCGCCTGATCGTCTTCGATGTGGATGAAGACACCGGCGCCAAGTCGGTCAAGGACATCAAGGAGCAGGATGTCTTCATGGGCGACATGCCCCTGATGACGCCCAACGGCACCTTCATTGTCAACGGCACCGAGCGGGTCATCGTTTCCCAGATGCACCGTTCGCCCGGCGTGTTCTTTGACCACGACAAGGGCAAGACGCATTCCTCGGGCAAACTGCTGTTCGCTTGCCGGATCATTCCCTACCGCGGCTCCTGGCTCGATTTCGAATTCGACGCCAAGGACATCGTGTTCGCCCGCATCGACCGTCGCCGCAAGCTGCCGGTGACCACGCTCCTGTATGCCCTGGGTCTCGACCAGGAAGCGATCATGGACGCCTACTATGAAACGGTGAACTTCGAGTATCGCCGTGGCGAAGGCTGGGCGACCAAGTTCTTCCCCGAGCGTGTGCGCGGCACCCGTCCGACCTTTGACCTGGTCGATGCGGACAGCGGCGAAGTGATCGCCGAGGCCACCAAGAAAGTCACCCCGCGCGCGGTGAAGAAACTGATCGACGAAGGCAAGGTGCAGAACCTTCTGGTGCCGTTCGAGCACATCGTCGGCAAGTTCGTGTCCAAGGACATCATCAACGAGGAAACCGGCGCCATCTACGTCGAGGCCGGGGACGAACTGACCTGGACCGTGGACAAAGACGGCGAAGTGACCGGCGGCACTCTGAAAGAGCTGCTGGACGCCGGTATCACCGACATCCCCGTCCTGGACATCGATAACGTCAACGTCGGTCCGTACATGCGCAACACGATGGCGCAGGACAAGAACATGGACCGCAACACCGCGCTGATGGACATCTATCGCGTGATGCGTCCGGGCGAGCCGCCCACCGTCGAAGCCGCCTCGTCGCTCTTTGACACGCTGTTCTTCGATTCCGAGCGTTACGACCTGTCCGCCGTGGGCCGGGTCAAGATGAACATGCGCCTGGCGCTTGAAAAGCCGGACACCCAGCGCACGCTGGACCGTGAGGACATCGTTGCCTGCATCAAGGCGCTGGTGGACCTGCGTGACGGCAAGGGCGACATCGACGACATCGACCACCTGGGCAACCGTCGTGTCCGCTCCGTCGGCGAGTTGATGGAAAACCAGTACCGCGTCGGCCTGCTGCGCATGGAGCGCGCCATCAAGGAGCGCATGTCGTCGGTCGAGATCGACACCGTCATGCCGCAGGACCTGATCAACGCGAAACCGGCGGCCGCCGCCGTGCGCGAATTCTTCGGTTCGTCGCAGCTGTCGCAGTTCATGGACCAGACCAACCCGCTGTCCGAAGTGACGCACAAGCGCCGCCTCTCGGCGCTTGGACCGGGCGGTCTGACGCGTGAGCGGGCCGGCTTCGAGGTGCGCGACGTTCACCCGACGCACTATGGCCGGATGTGCCCGATTGAAACGCCGGAAGGCCCGAACATCGGTCTGATCAACTCGCTGGCAACCTTTGCCCGCGTGAACAAGTACGGCTTTATCGAGACCCCCTATCGCGTGGTTAAGGATCGTGTCGTCACCGACGAGGTGCACTACATGTCCGCGACCGAGGAAATGCGCCACACCGTGGCGCAGGCCAACGCGAAACTGGACGACGACGGCCGGTTCGAGAATGACCTGGTGTCGACCCGGAAATCGGGCGACTACACGCTGTCGCCCTCGGAAAACGTCGACCTGATCGACGTGTCGCCGAAACAGCTGGTCTCGGTTGCCGCTTCGCTGATCCCGTTCCTGGAAAACGACGACGCCAACCGCGCCCTGATGGGGTCGAACATGCAGCGTCAGGCGGTTCCGACCCTGCGCGCCGAGGCGCCGCTGGTCGGCACCGGCATCGAGGAAGTCGTGGCACGCGACTCCGGCGCGGCGGTTCTGGCCAAGCGGGCCGGGATCATCGACCAGGTCGACGCGATGCGGATCGTTGTGCGCGCCACCGAAGATATGGAACCCGGCGACCCGGGCGTCGACATCTACCGGATGCGCAAGTTCCAGCGGTCGAACCAGAACACCTGTATCAACCAGAAACCGCTGGTGAAGGTGGGTCAGAAGGTCGGCAAGAACGAGGTCATCGCGGACGGTCCGTCCACCGACATGGGGGAACTGGCGCTTGGCAAGAACGTCATCGTCGCCTTCATGCCCTGGAACGGCTACAACTACGAGGACTCGATCCTGATCTCCGAGCGGATCGCCAAGGATGACGTGTTCACCTCCGTCCACATCGAGGAATTCGAAGTGGCGGCGCGCGACACCAAGCTTGGGCCGGAAGAGATCACCCGCGACATTCCCAACGTCGGCGAGGAAGCCCTGCGCAACCTCGACGAGGCGGGCATCGTCTATATCGGGGCCGACGTAGAGCCGGGCGACATCCTGGTGGGCAAGATCACCCCCAAGGGCGAGAGCCCGATGACGCCGGAAGAAAAACTTCTCCGCGCCATCTTCGGTGAAAAGGCAAGCGACGTGCGCGACACCTCGCTGCGGGTCAAACCGGGCGATTACGGGACTGTCGTCGAGGTCCGGGTGTTCAACCGCCACGGCGTCGAAAAGGACGAACGTGCGCTGCAGATCGAGCGGGAAGAGATCGAACAGCTGGCCCGTGACCGGGACGACGAGCTGGCGATCCTCGACCGCAATATCTATGCCCGCCTCAAAGGTATGATCCTGGGCAAGACCGCCGTGAAGGGGCCGAAAGGCATCAAGTCGAACTCGGAAATCACCGAGGAGCTTCTGGAAACCCTGACCCGTGGTCAGTGGTGGCAGCTGGCCCTGGGCGAGGAAGAGGACGCCAAGCACGTCGAGGCCCTGCACGAGCAGTACGAGGTGCAGAAGCGCGCCCTGGATGCCCGTTTCGAGGACAAGGTCGAAAAGGTCCGCCGTGGCGACGACCTGCCCCCGGGCGTGATGAAGATGGTCAAGGTCTTCATCGCGGTGAAGCGCAAGCTGCAGCCGGGCGACAAGATGGCCGGCCGTCACGGCAACAAGGGTGTCGTGTCGCGCGTCGTACCGCAGGAGGACATGCCCTTCCTCGCGGACGGGACGCCGGTCGACTTCTGCCTCAACCCGCTGGGCGTTCCCTCGCGGATGAACGTCGGTCAGATCCTCGAGACCCACATGGGCTGGGCCGCGCGCGGCCTCGGCATCGAGGTGGACGAGGCGCTGCAAGAGTACCGCCGGTCGGGTGACCTGACCCCGGTGCGCGAAGCGCTGCGGATTGCCTATGGCGACGAGGTCTATCAGGAAGGTCTGGAGCCGCTCGAAGAAGAAGACCTGCTGGAAGCGGCGGGCAACGTCACCCGTGGCGTGCCGATTGCGACCCCGGTCTTCGACGGTGCCAAGGAAGCCGATGTGAACGACGCGCTCAAGCGCGCCGGGTTCGATCAGAGCGGCCAGTCCGACCTGTTCGACGGCCGCACGGGCGAGAAGTTCTCGCGCCGGGTGACGGTGGGTGTGAAATACCTGCTGAAACTGCACCACCTGGTCGACGACAAGATCCACGCCCGTTCGACGGGGCCGTACTCGCTCGTCACGCAGCAGCCGCTGGGTGGTAAGGCGCAGTTCGGCGGTCAGCGCTTTGGTGAGATGGAGGTCTGGGCCCTGGAAGCCTACGGCGCCGCCTACACCCTGCAGGAGATGCTGACGGTGAAGTCGGACGACGTGGCGGGCCGGACCAAGGTCTACGAGTCGATCGTCAAGGGCGAGGACAACTTCGAAGCCGGCGTGCCGGAATCGTTCAACGTTCTCGTCAAGGAGGTCCGCGGTCTGGGCCTCAATATGGAACTCCTGGATACGGAGGAGGATGAGTGATGCAGTGGCCCTGGGCCAAGACCAGGGGCGATGGACCGGTGACCAGCGACGGCAAGAGCGTCGTCCTTGTCACCGGCGCACCGCGCAGCGGCACGACCGCCTTGGTTGAACTGCTCAATTGTCACCCCGAGTTGGCGGTGACGAACGAGCGGTACAACAAGCGGCTTCTGGCACGCGACCTGCGGCTTGAGCATTACTCGGTCGACCGGATGCGTCGGTACCAGCCGGACGACGGCGGCAAGGTGTCGTTCGAGATGGACGTGACGCAGAAGGCCCTGGCCAAACTCGACGGTGCCCGCGTTGTCGGCGACAAGATTCCCCGCCCCTACGAGGTCTTCGAGCTGGCGCAGACGTTGGGCAAGGCTCCGGTGATCGCGATCCTGCGAGAGCCGATGGGCATGGCTCGGAGCTACATGGGACGGGTCCGTCGGGCTGAAATGCAGATGGCCAACGGAAAGACACCGACCTGGCCCGTCAAACGCGACTTCCATGCGGCCGTTCGGGATTTCAATGACTATGTCGCGCTGCTGCGCGACATGTCCGCCTCTAAACTCGGCGGCAGCGCACCTTGGCTGCTGGTCGAATATGTAAGCCTGTTCTCCGGGGAGTATCCCGTGGAACGGATCTTCGAGTTTCTCGACCTGGATCCAGCCAAGGCGACCGGCCTCGATGCCGTCGTCGGGGTCCGCGAAGAGAAACAGCGCAAGGTGGATGAGTTGGATCAATTCGTCGGTCTAAACGCCGACTTTGTTGGCTACCGCGAGGTCTTTGATCGTGTGGGTCCGGCAGGAAAGGACATCAGATGAACCAGGAACTGACAAACAACCCGTTCAACCCGCTGACCCCGACCAAGGTCTTTGACGAGATCAAGGTGTCGCTGGCGTCGCCGGAACGGATCCTCTCGTGGTCCTTCGGCGAGATCAAGAAGCCGGAAACCATCAACTACCGTACGTTCAAGCCCGAGCGTGACGGCCTGTTCTGCGCGCGTATCTTTGGCCCGATCAAGGATTACGAATGCCTCTGCGGCAAGTACAAGCGCATGAAATATCGCGGCGTCGTCTGCGAGAAATGCGGCGTCGAAGTCACGCTGCAAAAGGTCCGCCGCGAGCGCATGGGCCACATCGAGCTGGCCGCGCCCTGCGCCCATATCTGGTTCCTCAAGTCGCTGCCCTCGCGCATCGGCCTGATGCTGGACATGACGCTGCGTGATCTGGAACGCGTCCTGTATTTCGAAAACTACGTCGTGATCGAACCCGGTCTGACGGATCTCACCTACGGTCAGATGATGACCGAGGAAGAATTCCTGGATGCCCAGGACCAGTACGGCATGGACGCCTTCACCGCCAACATCGGCGCCGAGGCGATCCGCGAGATGCTGGCCGCGATCGACCTGGAGGCCGAGGCAGAAAACCTGCGCGCCGACCTCAAGGAAGCCACCGGCGAGCTGAAGCCCAAGAAGATCATCAAGCGCCTGAAGGTCGTGGAATCCTTCCTCGAGTCGGGCAACCGCCCCGAGTGGATGATCCTGACCGTCGTGCCGGTGATCCCGCCGGAACTGCGCCCGCTGGTGCCGCTGGACGGTGGCCGCTTTGCGACCTCCGACCTGAACGACCTGTACCGCCGCGTCATCAACCGGAACAACCGCCTCAAGCGGCTGATCGAACTGCGCGCGCCGGACATCATCGTCCGCAACGAAAAGCGGATGCTGCAGGAATCCGTGGACGCCCTGTTCGACAACGGACGTCGTGGCCGCGTCATCACCGGCGCCAACAAGCGTCCGCTGAAGTCGCTCAGCGATATGCTGAAGGGCAAGCAGGGCCGCTTCCGTCAGAACCTTCTGGGCAAGCGCGTCGACTTCTCGGGCCGTTCGGTCATCGTGACCGGGCCGGAGCTGAAACTGCACCAGTGCGGCCTGCCCAAGAAGATGGCGCTCGAGCTGTTCAAGCCGTTCATCTACTCGCGGCTGGAGGCCAAGGGCCTCAGCAGCACCGTGAAGCAGGCGAAGAAGCTGGTCGAGAAAGAGCGTCCCGAGGTCTGGGACATCCTCGACGAGGTCATCCGCGAGCACCCGGTTCTGCTGAACCGTGCGCCCACGCTGCACCGTCTGGGCATCCAGGCGTTTGAGCCCACGCTGATCGAAGGCAAGGCGATCCAGCTGCACCCGCTGGTCTGCTCGGCCTTCAACGCCGACTTCGACGGTGACCAGATGGCCGTGCACGTGCCGCTGAGCCTCGAGGCGCAGCTGGAAGCGCGCGTCCTGATGATGTCGACGAACAACGTCCTGTCGCCCGCCAACGGCGCACCGATCATCGTTCCGTCGCAGGACATGATCCTTGGTCTCTACTACGTGACCATCGCCCGCGACGGCATGAAGGGCGAAGGCATGATCTTCTCCTCGCCGGAAGAGGTTCAGCACGCGCTGGACTCGGGCGAGGTCCACCTGCATGCCAAGATCACCTGCCGGATGCCGCAGATCGACGAAGAGGGCAACGAGGTCTGGGAACGGGTCGAAACCACCCCGGGCCGTGTTCGCATCGGCGGGCTGCTGCCGCTGAATGCCAAGGCGCCCTTCGAACTGGTCAACCGTCTGCTGCGCAAGGGCGACGTGCAGACCGTCATCGACACCGTCTACCGCTACTGCGGTCAGAAGGAATCGGTGATTTTCTGTGACCAGATCATGCGCCTGGGCTTTGTCGAGGCGTTCAAGGCCGGCATCTCGTTCGGCAAGGACGACATGGTCATCCCCGACAACAAGTGGGAACTGGTCGACGAGACTCGCGACCAGGTGAAGGACTTTGAACAGCAGTACATGGACGGCCTGATCACCCAGGGCGAAAAGTACAACAAGGTCGTGGACGCCTGGTCGAAGTGTAACGACAAGGTCACCGAGGCGATGATGAACACCATCTCCGCCCGGCGCGAGGACGAGAACGGGGCCGAGATGGAACCGAACTCGGTCTACATGATGGCCCACTCCAAGGCCCGTGGCTCGGTCACGCAGATGAAACAGCTGGGCGCGATGCGCGGCCTGATGGCGAAGCCGAACGGCGACATCATCGAGACGCCGATCATCTCGAACTTCAAGGAAGGCCTGACCGTTCTGGAGTACTTCAACTCCACCCACGGTGCCCGTAAGGGCCTGTCGGACACCGCGCTCAAGACGGCGAACTCGGGTTACCTGACCCGCCGTCTGGTGGACGTCGCGCAGGACTGTATCATCCGCATGACGGACTGCGGCACCGACCGGGCAATCACCGCCGAAGCGGCGGTGAACGACGGCGAAGTCGTGGCGACGCTGGGCGAACGCATCCTGGGCCGCGTCGCGGCAGAGGACCTGCTGCACCCCGAGACCGGCGACATGATGGTCCGCGAAGGCGAGCTGATCGACGAACGCATGGCCGACACCGTCGAGGAATCCGGCCTGCAGACCGCGCGCATCCGTTCGCCCCTGACCTGCGAGGCCGAGGAAGGCGTCTGCGCGACCTGCTATGGTCGTGACCTGGCGCGCGGCACGATGGTGAACACCGGCGAAGCCGTGGGCATCATCGCGGCGCAGTCGATCGGTGAACCCGGCACGCAGCTGACCATGCGGACCTTCCACATGGGCGGCGTTGCGCAGGGGTCCTCGCGGTCCTTCCTGGAAGCCAGCCAGAACGGCAAGATCGCCTTTGCGAACCCCGGCATCATCACCAATGCCGCGGGCGAGCAGATCGTCATGAACCGGAACATGCAGGTTCTGATCATGAACGACCAGGGCGAGGAAATCGCATCCCACAAGATGGGCTACGGTTCCAAGCTGTTCGTGGACGAAGGCCAGGAGGTCAAGCGCGGCGACAAGCTGTTCGAGTGGGACCCCTACACCCTGCCGATCATCGCCGAGAAGGACGGTATCGCCAAGCACGTCGACCTGGTGACAGGGATCGCCGTGCGCGACGAGACCGACGATGCCACCGGCATGACCCAGAAGATCGTGATCGACTGGCGGGCCGCGCCCAAGGGCAACGAGCTCAAGCCCGAGATCATCCTGATGGATGCCGACGGCGAGCCGGTGCGCAACGATGCGGGCAACCCGATCACCTACCCGATGTCCGTGGACGCCATCCTGTCCTGTGAAGACGGGCAGGAGGTCAAGGCAGGTGATGTCGTGGCGCGTATCCCGCGTGAAGGTGCGAAGACGAAGGACATCACCGGTGGTCTGCCGCGTGTGGCCGAACTCTTCGAGGCGCGCCGTCCGAAGGATCACGCCATCATCGCCGAGATCGACGGCTACGTGCGCTTTGGCAAGGACTACAAGAACAAGCGCCGTATCACCATCGAACCCGCGGACGAGAACCTCGAGCCCAAGGAATACATGATCCCCAAGGGCAAGCACATCCCGGTGGGCGAGGGCGACTACGTCCAGAAGGGCGACTACATCATGGACGGCAACCCGGCCCCGCACGACATTCTGTCGATCATGGGGATCGAGGCCCTTGCCAACTACATGATCGACGAGGTGCAGGACGTCTACCGACTGCAGGGCGTGAAGATCAACGACAAGCACGTCGAGGTCATCGTTCGCCAGATGCTGCAGAAGTGGGAGATCCTGGACTCGGGCGACACCACGCTGCTCAAGGGTGAGCACGTCGACAAGGTCGAATTCGACGAGGCCAACGCCAAGGCCGAGAAGAAGGGTGGTCGTCCGGCGCAGGGTGAACCGATCCTGCTGGGCATCACCAAGGCCTCGTTGCAGACCCGCTCGTTCATCTCTGCGGCCTCCTTCCAGGAGACCACCCGCGTGCTGACCGAGGCCTCGGTTCAGGGCAAGAAGGACAAGCTGGTCGGCCTGAAGGAAAACGTCATCGTGGGCCGCCTGATCCCGGCGGGCACCGGTGGCGCGACCCAGAAGGTGCGCCGCATCGCCCAGGACCGCGACAACGTCGTGATCGAGGCACGCCGCGAGGAGGCCGAAGTGGCCGCCGCGCTGGCCGCCCCGGAAACGATGGGCGACGACGTCGTGGGCGGCGACGAGTTCGACACCCTGATCGTCGACACTCCGGAAAGCCGCGAGTGATCGCCACGGCCCAAGGGCTCTGACATCGAAAACGCCCCCGCGATCCGCGGGGGCGTTTTTTCTTGGCCACAGGTACGGCATGGCGGCTTTGCGCATCGCGGCCGGACGTGACACAAGGTTGCCCATGCAGATCGAAACGTCTCAACTGCGGATTGTCGCGCCGCGTAGCCGGTTGAATTTCCTGGATATCCAAAGCGTCACCCTTGCCAGGCCACTGACCCCGATCCAGACCTATGGGCATCTGTCCGGCTGGATGGCGCAACGGTTCGGTTGGGCATTTCGCGTCCGGGATGCGCTGAGCGCGCCCTTTGGCGTACGACCTATCCGGGGCTTCTCGGGACGTACTCCGGCGGCCGCGACCGAAGGCGAGAAGCTGGATTTCTTCCTGGTGGAGCAGGCAACACCGGAGGTCCTGGTGCTGACAGAGCGCGACCGGCACCTGGATGTGATGACCTGTATCGCCTGCTCGGGCGGTCACGTCACGATCACCTCGTCGGTCGTGACGCACAATGGCTTTGGCCGCCTGTACATGGCCGTGGTCGGTCCTGCCCACCGGGTGATCATCCGCCGGTCACTTGCGCGCTTGAAGGATCAGGCAAACACCTGACGGACGTGATCGGCATCGATTGCGAAGCGGGCTTTCAGCTCGGCCTCGGCTTCGGCGTCGAGTCGGGGCAGGGCGACCGGTTTGACGTGTTTCTTCTGCCGAGAGTCGTTGTGGTCGTTGTGCCCGCGCAGGTACATCGCCTTGTCGGTAAAGGTCACCGTGGGCATGAACTGGTTCAGCTTGTTATGGGCAAAGTTCATGATTGTCTGCCTGGCACCAGGCCGGGCGGCGATGGCCTGGGCCACCCCCCAATAGGGCGTGACTTGCAGTTCCGCGCAGATCCCCTTCGCATCCGGGCGTCCGATGTACCCACGGTTCCAGTCGAACCCGACCAGCCGGTGCCGGTCCAGCAAGGGCGCCACGTCGCGGGCTGCTTGCCGCAGGTCCTGAACGAAGTCCACCGCCACGGCGTCGTCGTCATCATGGCGGAATTGCAGGCAGGGCTGCCCCGGCTCCCGCAGCGAATTGATGACGTCCTGACAGACTTGCCGATGCGGACCGGGCGGGCGCGAGACGATGACAGCCTGCGGAAAGCCCTCGACCAGGGCAGCAAGCCGTTCCAGCCACCCGGTCGGCATGGCGTCGCCGACCAGGATAGCGAACAGGAAATTCGGATCGGTCTGCGCCCTCAGACCCGGCAGGCAGAGGCATTCGAAATGCCGAAACCGCTCTTCCATCCGGTCGGGCGCATAGAGGTAGGCCATCCGTTCTTCGAGACTGGAATGAGCCACCTGAAAGCCGCCCTCGGCGGGGTAGGAAAACCGGCAGAATCCGATGACTTGCATCCCTTGCCCCCATGTGCGAAGCGGTTGCCCTTGAATGGCATTGCCGCCCTGTCCCGGCAAGCCCGCAGGGCTGTTGACAAGGTCCGCGACTCCCCCTATACGCCCCGCTAATCCGCGTCAGACTTCGGGCTGATTGCGTCCTTACATAACCAGGCGGTCATGATCCGGGCCACTATCGCCCCGATCCTCTGAACACCCACCGCGTCGTTTCCTCGGTACGGAAACGGATGCGGTTTTTTCGTCGTTTGCCATCACGTCTTGGCAGCGGCACACGAACCGGCCCGCGTGATCGCGCGCGATGCCAGAACCTGAACCTCCGCACGGGAAGGCCCGTGCAGCACATTTGTGAGAAGCACGGGGAAATAACCGGAATGCCCACGATCCAACAGCTGATCCGCAAGCCGCGGCAGCCCAAAGTCAAGCGCTCGAAGTCGCAGCACCTTGAGCAGTGCCCGCAGAAACGCGGCGTCTGCACCCGCGTCTACACCACCACGCCGAAGAAGCCGAACTCGGCTATGCGTAAGGTGGCCAAGGTGCGTCTGACCAACGGTTACGAGGTGATCAGCTACATCCCCGGTGAAAGCCACAACCTTCAGGAGCACTCGGTGGTCCTGATCCGTGGCGGTCGTGTCAAAGACCTTCCCGGCGTGCGTTACCACATTCTGCGCGGTGTTCTGGATACCCAGGGCGTCAAGGACCGGAAGCAGCGTCGTTCGAAATACGGCGCCAAGCGTCCCAAGTAAGAGGATACACAGATGTCTCGTCGTCACGCCGCTGAGAAACGCGAAGTCCTGCCCGACGCCAAGTATGGCGATCGCGTCCTGACCAAGTTCATGAACAACCTGATGTACGACGGCAAGAAATCCGCCGCCGAACGCATCGTCTACAACGCGCTCGACCGGGTCGAAGCCAAGGTCAAGCGCGCGCCGGTGGAAATCTTCCACGAGGCGCTGGACAACATCAAGCCGTCGGTCGAGGTCCGCTCGCGCCGCGTTGGTGGTGCCACCTACCAGGTTCCGGTCGAAGTGCGCCCCGAGCGCCGCGAAGCCCTGGCCATCCGCTGGCTGATCAACGCCTCGCGCGCCCGCAATGAAAACACCATGGAAGAACGCCTCGCCGGCGAGCTGATTGACGCAGTGCAGTCACGCGGTGCCGCCGTTAAGAAGCGCGAAGACACCCACAAGATGGCCGACGCCAACAAGGCGTTCAGCCATTACCGCTGGTAAACAATTCTTCTGAGGACAAGCCCTATGGCACGCGATTATCCCCTCGAGCGTTACCGGAACTTCGGTATCATGGCGCATATCGACGCCGGCAAGACCACCTGTTCCGAACGCATCCTGTTCTACACCGGCAAGTCGCACAACATCGGCGAGGTGCATGACGGCGCCGCGACGATGGACTGGATGGAGCAAGAGCAGGAACGCGGGATCACCATTACCTCGGCTGCGACCACTACCTTCTGGGAGCGCACCGAGAACGGCACCGAGCCGGATTCCCTGAAACACCGCCTGAACATCATCGACACCCCCGGCCACGTCGACTTCACCATCGAAGTCGAGCGTTCGCTGGCGGTTCTCGACGGTGCCGTCTGTGTTCTGGACGCCAACGCCGGTGTCGAGCCGCAGACCGAAACCGTGTGGCGTCAGGCTGACCGCTACAAGGTTCCGCGGATCGTCTTCGTCAACAAGATGGACAAGATCGGCGCGGACTTCTTCAACTGCGTCCGCATGATCGAGGACCGCACCGGCGCCCGCGCCGTTCCCGTAGGTATTCCGATCGGCGCCGAGTCCGAACTGGAAGGCCTGATCGACCTCGTCACCATGAAGGAATGGGTCTGGCGCGGCGATGACCTCGGCGCGACCTGGTTCCAGGAAGAGATCCGTGCGGAACTCAAGGACATGGCCGAAGAGTGGCGTGGCAAGATGATCGAGGCCGCCGTCGAAGAAGACGACGACGCGATGGAAGCCTACCTGGAAGGTGAAGAGCCCGACGTGGCGACCCTGCGCAAACTGCTGCGCAAGGGCACGCTGAACCTGCACTTCGTGCCGGTCCTGGGTGGTTCTGCCTTCAAGAACAAGGGTGTCCAGCCGCTGCTCAACGCCGTGATCGACTACCTGCCCAGCCCGCTGGACGTGGTCGACTACATGGGCTTCGCACCGGACGACGAGACCGAAACGCGGAACATCGCGCGTCGTGCCGACGACTCGATGCCCTTCGCCGGCCTCGCGTTCAAGATCATGAACGACCCCTTCGTCGGTTCGCTGACCTTCACCCGGATCTACTCCGGCGTGATGAACAAGGGTGACAACATCCTCAACGCGACCAAGGGCAAGAAAGAGCGCATCGGTCGTATGATGATGATGCATTCGAACAACCGCGAAGAGATCGAAGAAGCCTTTGCAGGCGACATCATCGCGCTGGCGGGTCTGAAGGACACCACCACCGGTGATACCCTCTGCGACGCCAAGGCGCCGGTGGTTCTGGAAACCATGACCTTCCCGGAGCCGGTGATCGAGATCGCGGTCGAGCCCAAGACCAAGGGCGACCAGGAAAAGATGTCCCAGGGTCTGGCCCGTCTGGCCGCAGAAGACCCGTCCTTCCGCGTGGAAACCGACCTGGAATCGGGTCAGACCATCATGAAGGGCATGGGCGAACTTCACCTGGACATCCTGGTTGACCGTCTCAAGCGGGAATTCAAGGTCGAGGCGAACATCGGTGCGCCGCAGGTGGCCTATCGTGAAACCATCGGCCACGCGGTCGAGCACACCTACACCCACAAGAAACAGTCGGGTGGTTCGGGTCAGTTCGCCGAAGTCAAGCTGGAGATCACCCCGACCGAGCCGGGCGAAGGGTACACCTTCGAATCCCGTATCGTTGGTGGTGCGGTTCCGAAGGAATACATCCCGGGTGTCGAAAAGGGCATCAAATCGGTCATGGACTCCGGTCCGCTGGCAGGTTTCCCGGTCATCGACTTCAAGGTGGCGCTGCTGGACGGTAAGTTCCACGACGTCGACTCGTCGGTCTTGGCCTTCGAGATCGCCAGCCGCATGTGCATGCGCGAAGGTCTCCGCAAGGCCGGCGCGAAGCTGCTGGAGCCGATGATGAAGGTCGAAGTGATCACCCCGGAAGAGTACACCGGCGGTATCATCGGCGACCTGACCTCGCGTCGTGGCCAGGTCTCTGGCCAGGAACCGCGCGGCAACGCGGTGGCGATCAACGCCAACGTCCCGCTGGCCAACATGTTCGGCTACATCAACACCCTGCGTTCGATGTCCTCGGGCCGTGCGCAGTTCACGATGCAGTTCTCGCACTACGATCCCGTGCCGCAGAACATCTCGGACGAGATCCAGGCCAAGTACGCGTAACCGGCGGTGCGCCGTAAAGGCGCACCCTACACCAGCCCGTAGGGTGCGCAGATTTGCGCACCGCACGACAAGAAAAAGGGAGCCAATACAATGGCAAAGGAAAAGTTTGAACGCGGCAAGCCGCACTGCAACATCGGCACGATCGGGCACGTTGACCACGGCAAGACGACGCTGACTGCGGCGATCACGAAGTACTTCGGCGACTTCAAGGCGTATG
>NZ_JAANYX010000019.1:0-15666 GCF_012274245.1 Mameliella sp. LZ-28
CGTTGAACCACTTGCCGGACTGGTTCGGCTTGGCACCGTGGGTCAGGTGGCCGCCGGCGTCCAGGCTCATGCCCAGGATGGTGTCGCCGGGCTTGATCAGCGCCTGGAAGACGCCCTGGTTGGCCTGGCTGCCCGAGTTCGGCTGCACGTTGGCGAATTCGCAGTCGAACAGCTGCTTGGCGCGGTCGATGGCCAGGTTCTCGGCCACGTCGACCCACTGGCAGCCGCCGTAGTAGCGCCGGCCGGGATAGCCCTCGGCATACTTGTTGGTCATGACGGAGCCCTGCGCCTCCATCACCGCGCGCGAGACGATGTTCTCGGAGGCGATCAGCTCGATCTCGTCGCGTTGCCGGCCAAGCTCGCCGGTGATCGAGCCAAACAGTTCGGGGTCGCGCGAGGCGAGGGACTCGGTGAAAAAACCGTCCGGTCGGTGCGAGACATTCATGGGTATTGCTCCTTGTCCTGTCAGCCGGTCCAGCCAAGGCCGGCGGATATGCAGTTCATGCTTTGCATCAACTGGATTCGATGACGGTTTCCGTCCTCTTGGCGCACCAGCCGCAGGAGATGCACCTGCGCCTCGTGGGCCGAACGCAGCGCGGCCTCGTGCCGGGTGATCCGCGCCACCGCGTTGGGAAACCGCGAACCCAGCGGCGTGCCGGTCAGACGTTCGATTGCGGCGACGGACCGTTCGTGTTCGGCCTCGATCATGCCAAAGACCGCCTCTGCCTCGGTCCGATCCTCGACCAGTCCGGCATAGATCTCGGCAATGTCCAGGCGGACCATCAGCAGCGATTTCTCGACCTCGTCGATGCACAGCCGGAACAGCGGCAGATCCCGCATTGCCCGCACCAGCGCCTTCTCGCCCCCCGCTCCGCGAATGGATTGGAAGTCCTGCAGAGCCTGGCCGAACCCGTACCAGCTGCTGATCATGTGACGGTTCTGGCTCCAGGCAAAGACCCAGGGAATTGCCCGCAGGTCGGACAGGGTTGCGGCCCCGAAACGGCGTGCCGGGCGCGATCCGATCTTCAACAGCGCCAGTTCGTTCACCGGGCTGGCCTGGTTGAAATAGGGCAGGAACGACGGGTGCTGCAGCAGCGTCTGGTAGGTGGTCTGGCTGAGGCTGGAGAGGGTCTCCATCACGTCCTCGGCCTCGGGATCGACGGTCTCGAAGGCAGGCGCCGTGCTGTGGCGCATGACCGAGGAGGCCAGCAGTTCCAGTTGCGCGGCGGCGGTGCCGGTGTTGGCATATTTCGCCGTCACTACCTCGCCTTGTTCGGTCAGACGCAGCGTGCCGTTCAGCGTGCCGCGCGGCTGGGCCGCGATGGCCCGGTCGGTCGGCGCACCACCCCGGCTGACGGAACCGCCCCGCCCGTGAAAGAACACCGGCCGCGCGCCATGACCGGCAATCGCGCGGGTAATCGCACGTTGCGCCCGGTCGAGCGACCAGCTGGAACAGAGGAAACCGCCGTCCTTGTTGCTGTCGGAATAGCCCAGCATGATTTCCAACCGCCCGTCCCGGTCCTTCATGCTGCGGGCCGCCAACGGAATTGCCAGCACGTCGCGCAGGATCGCAGGCGCCGCGCGCAGGTCCTCGATGGTTTCGAACAGCGGCACGACCTTGAGCGACAGGCGTTCGGCGCCGAATCCGGCGTAGCGGGCCAGGAGCAGCACCGCCAGAAGATCATCCGCGGATCGTGTCATGGACATGATGAATGGCCCGATGGCCTCGGGGTCCGGACCGTCATGCACTTCGCGGATCAACCGCAAGAGCGACATCAGCTCGGCAGCCTCTTCGCCGAGGCGCGCATGGTCGACGAAGGGCAGGCCCGCCTGCCCCACCTCGCGCCGCAAGCGCGCGGACCAATCGGCGGACAGCGCCTCTGGCGCGGCATCCACGGCGTTCCAGACCGCCTCCAGCGTGCGGGTCACGACGTCGGAGTTCTGGCGAATGTCCAGCGTATGCGCGCGGAAGCCAAAGGTGCTGGCCTGCCAGCGCAGCGGGCGGATGAGTTGTTGTGCAAGCCGGGTCGCGTCGATGGCGTCCAGCGCCGCCTCGACACTGTGGAGGTCGGCGAGAAAACCAGAGACATCGCGATAGCCGCCTGACGCAAGGCACTGCCGCATGGCCGTGCCCGCCTGGCGGAAGATCTCGTTCGGGTTGCGCTGTGCACAAAGGTCCGGATCGGTGCTGCGGGTCTCGACGATCCGGGCCAGCGCATCGCGGTGCGGGCGCGGGACGGCGACGATCTTTTCGGACACGCTGAGCCGGGGAATGATACGGTCCAGGGCCATGACGTATTCCTCGAGGATCATCTCGCGCGAGCGACCGATCGCATCGCGCGTCACCTCGGCGGTCACGTTGGGGTTGCCGTCACGGTCGCCGCCGATCCAGGAATGGAACCGGATGCAGCAGTGGTCGCGCCCCGTCGGGCCGAAGACCGCGCTGACTGCGTCATGGTACCGTTCGAACAGGCGTGGCACGGCCTCGAAGAGGCTGGTGCGGTAGAATTGCAGGCCCCAGTCGATCTCGGAGGCGAGGCTGGGGCGTTCCATCCGCAGTTCGCCCGTCAGCCAGAGCAGGTCGATTTCCATCTCCAGCGTTTCTTCCAGCCGCGCGATTTCGCGCGGGCTCCAGCGCATGGTCTCGAACAGGACCAGCGTGCGGTAGATGCGGCGATGGATTTCCATGACCGAGACGCGCTTGGCCTCTGTCGGATGGGCGGTGATCGTCGGACCGACGGACAGCTGACCCTCGGACAGCAATCGCTGCATGGCAGGGCGCTGATCCTCGGGGCAGTCGGCCAGGGCCTTGTGAAACCCGCCCTCGCCCGGGTCGCCATCCTGTTCGGCCAGGCGCCCGGTGCGGATCGTCAGGTTTTCGTCCATGATCTGCTGCAGGTGGAACCAGATCGTGCTGGCCTGCAGGTGATCGGCGTAGTCGCCTTCGTCCCAATGGGTGACACCATCCTCGATGGATTGCGCCACATGCGGCGCGCGACGGTGGAGAACCTTCAGCCACGCCCCGCGCAGGCGGCGGTACACGTCTTCCGCATATTGATCGGGGGCTTCAAGCCCCGCAGGTTCTGCCACCATCTGCATCATGCCACCTGGTCGCCGGGGGTCCGGCCCTCGAAGAAGTCGACGAGATTGTCGAGCACGCGCATGCCCATTGCGGTGCGGGTTTCCTCGGTCGCGCTGCCGAGGTGGGGCAACATCACCAAGTTGTCGCAATCCAGAAGGATCGGGGCCACCTTGGGTTCACCGTCGAAGACATCCAGCGCCGCGCCGCCGATACAGTCGAACATCAGCGCCTGGGCCAATGCGTGCTCGTCGATCACCTCGCCGCGGGCGGTGTTGATCAAAAAGGCGCCGGGCTTCATCAGGTCCAGCCGGTGCGAATTGATCAGGTGCCGGTTGGCCGCGCCGCCGGGACAATGCAAAGAAACGAAGTCGCACTGAGGCAACAGGTCCTCGATCGTGTCGACCTGCACCGCGTTGTAACGGTCCAGCACGTCCTGCGCGACGCGCGAGCGGTTCTGCACGAGGATCTTCATGCCGAAACCGAAATGCGCGCGCTGTGCCATCGCCTGGCCGATCCGGCCAAAGCCCACGATGCCCAGAACCTTGCCAGAGACCTTGGCCCCCACCAGATGCGTCGGCCGCCAGCCGGTCCACTGCCCGGCACGCAACTCGCGCTCACCCTCGCCTGCGCGGCGGGCCACCATGAGCATCAGCGTCATGGCCAGATCAGCGGTGCATTCCGACAGCACGTCAGGCGTGTTGGTGACGGCGATCCCCAGCTTTTTCGCCGCATCGGTGTCGATGTGGCTGAAGCCCACGCCGTAATTGGCCAGGATGCGGGTGCGCGCCTCTGTCACGTCCATTGCGTCGCTGCCCAGCCCGTCGGTGACGGTCGGCAGGATTGCGTCGAACTTGCCCAGGGCGTCGCGGAAATCCTCGGCGCTCATGGGACGGTCCTCGACGTTGAAGACCGTGTCGAACCGTTCCGCCAGTTCAGCCTCGACCGTCTGGGGCCAGCGGCGCGTGACAAGCACGCGCGGCCGGTTGTTCAGGATGGCGGGGGCATTCATCATGCGGCCTCCTTCTGCATCACCTTCGCAATAGTGTCGCCGATCTCGGCCGGATGCGGAGCGACGGTGACACCCGCTGCGGTCAGGATCTCGACCTTTTCGCTGGCGCTTTCGCCGAAGGCCGAGATGATCGCCCCCGCATGGCCCATCGTGCGGCCCTTGGGGGCGGTCAGACCAGCGACATAAGCGACCACCGGCTTGGTGACGTGATCGCGGATATAGGCCGCGGCTTCTGCCTCTTGCGGACCGCCGATCTCACCGATCATGCAGATGACGTGGGTCTCGTCGTCCGCCTCGAAATGTTCGAGGATGTCCTTGAAGGACGAGCCGTTGATCGGGTCGCCACCGATACCCACGGAGGTCGAGATACCGATGCCGTGCTCCTTGAGCTGCGCGGCGGCCTCGTACCCCAGCGTGCCCGAGCGACCGATGATGCCGACGTGGCCCGGCAGGTAGATATGGCCGGGCATGATCCCCAAGAGCGCCTTGCCCGGGCTGATGGTACCGGCGCAGTTCGGGCCGGTCAGGACCATCCGGCGATCCTTGGGGTAGCGATACATGTAGCGCTTGACGCGGATCATGTCCTGGGCCGGGATGCCGTCGGTGATGCAGACGCAGTACTTGATGCCCGCATCGGCCGCTTCCATGATGCTGTCGGCGGCAAAGGGCGGCGGCACGAAGACCAGGCTGGCCTCGGCGCCGGTGGCGGCCACCGCGTCCTCGACCGTGTCGAAAACGGGCACGCCCTCGACCGTCTGGCCGCCCTTTCCGGGGACCACGCCGCCGACGACATTGGTGCCGTAGGCGATCATGTCCGCGGTATGGAACCGCGCCATCTTGCCGGTGATGCCCTGGACGATGACGGGGGTGCCTCTGTCGATGAAGATGCTCATTGGACTGCCCTCATGTTGGAGCCCTGGGAAAGGTCGTTCTGCCAGGCGCCGACGGCGCGCTGTGCCGCTTCGATCAGCGTGGTGGCGCGGATGATCGGAAGGCCGGACTTGGCCAGGATCTTCTGCCCCTCCTCGACATTGGTACCCGCAAGGCGGACCACCACCGGCACATCGACCTGCACCTCCTTCAGCGCCTGGACCACGCCCTCGGCGACCCAATCGCAGCGGTTGATGCCCGCGAAGATGTTGACCAGCACGGCCTGGACGTTGTCGTCGGACATCACCAGGCGAAAGGCCTTGGCCACGCGTTCCGGGGTGGCACCGCCGCCGATGTCCAGGAAGTTGGCGGGTTCGCCCCCGGCCAGCTTGATCGTGTCCATCGTGGCCATTGCAAGGCCCGCACCGTTCACGATGCAGCCGATGTTGCCCTCGAGCCCGACATAGGACAGGCCCCGGTCGGCGGCACGGCTTTCGCGCGGGTCTTCCTGGCTCTTGTCGCGCAGTTCGCTGATCTGCGGGTGGCGGAACAGCGCGTTGTCGTCAAAGGTCATCTTGGCATCGAGCGCAAGGATGCGGCTGTCGCCCGTCACCACCAACGGGTTGATCTCGACCATCGTGGCGTCATGTTCGCGGAAAGCCCGGTAGCAGCCCTGCAGCGTGCGCACCATCGGTGCGGTCAGCGCCGGATCCATGCCCAGCTTGAACGCGATCTGGCGGCACTGGAAGTCCTGCAGCCCCACGGCGGGCTCGACGGTCGCCCGCACGATGCTGTCGGGACGGTTGGCAGAGATCTCCTCGATCTCCATCCCGCCTTCGGCAGAGGCCACGATCATCACGCGCTGCGAGGTGCGGTCGAGGACGAACCCAAGGTAGATCTCGCGTTCGATCGGCACGGCGGCCTCGACGTAGACACGGTAGATGCCCTTGCCCTCGGGGCCGGTCTGATGCGTGACCAGCTTGCGGCCAAAGAGCGACTCGCAGGTTGCCTGGATCTCGGCATCGCTGTCGCAGACCTTGACGCCGCCGGCCTTGCCGCGGCCACCGGCATGAACCTGGGCCTTGACCACCCAGCGCTCACCGCCCAGTTCCCGGGCACGGTAGGCCGCCTGTTCCGGGCTGTAGGCCAGCGCCCCCGGGGGGCTGTGCACTCCGAAATTGGCCAGGATTTCCTTGGCCTGGTACTCATGAATGTCCATGATCTTTCCTCCTCCGAAAGATTGGCACGTGTTCTGATTATTCGGCCGCGACCGCGCGATCGTAGACGCCGTTCAACGCCTCGGTCACACGGACATCGTCCACCTCGCCGCCAAGCGCGCGGATCGCATCCGCGAACCGGGTGACGATGTCGGTGATCGCCTCGCGGCTCAGCAGGTTGAGAATGCCGATCCGGATCTGCACCGGCTCCGACAGGGTCGGCCAGATACCGAAGTTCTGCGCCCGACAGGCCTGGACCAACTCCATCTCGCGGCCCGCCAGTGCCTTGGGCAGGTTCAGGACGACCAGCGAGGTCATGTTCGACGTCACCTCGCAGCCCATCGCCTGCACCGCGCGGCGCAGTGCCGTTTCGTGGTGGGCATAATCCTTGGCCCGCTCCGCGATGCCCTGTTGCAGGGTGATGCGCAGCGCCTCGTGGAAGGCGGCAACCGCGTAGGCGGAATGGGTCCGGTGATAGGTGCCCTTTTCAACGTCCTTGCCGTCGATGATGCCCCAGTGGCGGGCTTCCATGATCGGGTGATGCACAAAGGTGCGGGTGCCGGTCTTTTTCAGGGTCTCAATGTAACGGTCGCTGAAGGAGACAGGCGCGTAGGTCAGCGGCAGGCAGCAGATGCCCTTTTGCGGGCAGGAAGCCCAGCCATGCACACCCGGGTAGTCGTCGATGCGGAAGTTCTCGACCCCCAGGGACGAGACCGCGTCGACGAGGCCCATCACGTCGTGCTTTTCACAGGCCGCACTGAAACCGGCGATGTCGTTGATGCGGCCCGAGCCGGTTTCCCAATGCGCCATCGCGGCCCACTTGGGCTTGTGCTCGGCCAGCGCGGCCTCGACCATGCCCCCGGTCACGGACATGCCGTGCGGCACGTCAACGATGATGACCGATGCCGGTTTCGGATCCAGCGGGCTCAGCGCCAGTTCGGCGGCGGTGGCCGCCTTCATCCGGACGGTCAGACCGTCGATGCCCGAGAAGGTGCCGTTGGTGAAGACCACGACCTTGTCGCCCGGCATCACGGCGCTGAACATCACGTCCAGGCCGCTCCACCCGGTTCCGGCAACGCCGAAGGTGTGCACGTTCTCCGTACCCCAGACCTGGCGCAGCATGTGCTTGCACTCGACCATGCCACGCAGGACGTCGCCATGCATGTGATCGGCCAGCCCTGCCCCGGCATAGGCCGCCAGCACCCGCGCGTCGGTGTTGCCCGGTCCGGGGCCCGCGGCGATGGTTTCGGGGATTTCGAGCTTGGGGAATAGCTGCGCAACGGTCATGATCGCTCCGTTCGTTCACTTGAGGGGACTGGTTGTTTCCCCTCGGTTATAAAATTGCTTGCTCACAGGAAAAACGTTCCTTAATCCTGCTTTTGGGCATCCAAATGGGTGGGGAAATTACCACCCAAATTGGCAAGTATCCCGTTGTATGCCGTTTTCGACTCCGCCCAAACGGGTAGTTTATCACGGAAATGCGAAGAAAATCAGGGGGCTAAAGTGCAGAGAGAACGCATCGACATCATGCTGGGCGACGGCAATCCGCTGGTCCTGTCGGCCATGTCCGAAGTGTTCGAGCGCGATCCCCGATTCTCGCTTGTGGCGACCAGCGCCACCGCCGAAGGGTTCCTGGGGATGATCATGCGGGTGCCGGTAAAGGTCTGCGTGATCGACTGGAACATCCCGGCGCTGGGGGCGGAAAAGCTGATCGAGGTGCTGCGCGCACAGGAAAACGCGCCGCGCATCGTCGTCTATGGCCATGACACCGACGCCGCCGTACCACGCCAGGCGATGGCCTCGGGCGCGGCGGCCTTCGTATCGCGGGCCGCCCCGACCGACGCGCTGGTGCAAACCTGCCTCGACGTGGCCGCGGGCAAGATGGTCTTCCCCTACCTCGACATCCGCGAGCTGAAGACCGATCCCATCAGCACCCTGTCCCGCAAGGAGCGTGCGATTCTGGATGCCCTGGCCGAGGGACTGACCAACAAGCAGCTTGCCGCGCGGCTCGAGATATCGACCAATACGGTTAAGTTCCATTTGTCGAACATCTTTGACAAGCTCTCGGTCAAGAATCGCGCCCAGGCCATCGCGCATTTCTACGCGTCAAAGGCGAAAAGCGGCGGATGACACGGCGCGCTGTGTGCACTGGTATGCAAAAAAATTTATTGACAGGAATACCGATTTCCCAAATGCAAATAGGGGTCCGACCCAATTTTCCTGTCAGAAAGGACCCTGACCATGTCTTTCCACGCCATCGACCAGGCGCCCGCACGGCTTAATCGCTCGGAACTGGCCGTGCCCGGCTCTCAGCCTCAAATGTTTGAAAAAGCGGCACAATCCGATGTCGACGTAATCTTCCTCGACCTCGAGGACGCAGTTGCGCCCGACGAAAAGGCGCAGGCCCGCAAGAACATCATCAAGGCCCTGAACGAAATCGACTGGGGCACCAAGACCATGTCCATCCGCATCAACGGGCTGGACACGCATTACATGTATCGCGACGTGGTCGACGTGGTCGAACAGGCTGGCGAACGGCTGGACCTGATCATGATTCCGAAGGTCGGCACCGCCGCCGACGTCTACGCGATCGACATGATCGTGACCCAGATCGAAGACGCGATGGGCCTGAAAAAGCGCATCGGCTTCGAGCACATCATCGAAACCGCGCTTGGCATGCAGAACGTGTCGGAAATCGCCGCCGCCTCCAAGCGCAACGAGAGCCTGCACTTCGGTGTCGCCGACTACGCGGCATCGACCCGGGCGCGGACCACGATCATCGGCGGCGTGAACCCCGACTACTCGGTCCTGACGGACCCCGACGCCAGCAACGCCCGTGAAACCCACTGGGGCGACATGTGGCACTATGCATTGGCCCGGATGGTGGTTGCCGCACGGGCCAACGGTTTGCGCCCGATCGACGGCCCCTTCGGCGACTTCCAGGACCCCGACGGCTATCGCGCCGCCGCCAAGCGCGCCGCCGTTCTGGGCTGCGAGGGCAAATGGGCGATCCACCCCAGCCAGGTCGCGCTGGCCAATGAGGTCATGAGCCCCTCCGAGGCCGAAGTGACCAAGGCCGAGCGCATCCTGGCCGCGATGGCCGAGGCCGAGGCCGCCGGCAAGGGCGCGGTTTCGCTCGACGGGCGGCTGATCGACTATGCTTCGATCCGTCAGGCCGAAGTTCTGGTCGAGAAGGCGCGTCAGATTGCTGCCGGATAAGATCCCGGCATTGAAAGGCGATGCGGCCCGGGCCTTCCGGGCCGCGATCCGCCGTGCCGACCCGGCACTGGCCATGCGCGAGAGCCTGGGGCAGCATCCGCTGCCCCGCCCGGCGCATGGGTGCCGGACCATTGTCCTTGCCCTGGGCAAGGCCGCCCCCGCAATGCTGCGCGCAGTCCTGCCCCGCATCAGCGGGCCGCGGGTGATGATCTGCGTCACCCATCGCGAGAACCAGGAACAGGTCCCGGGCGCCGAGGTCTACCGCGCCGGCCACCCCGTTCCCGACACCGTGGGCGCGCGCGGCGCCGAACGGATGCAGGAAGTTCTGAAAAGCGCCGTCGCGGGCGACGTCGTAATCGCCCTGATCTCGGGAGGTGGCTCTGCCCTGCTGCCCGCCCCGCCGAATGGTGTCAGCCTGGAAGACAAGCAGACGCTCAACCGCCTGCTTCTGGACAGCGGGCTGGACATCGTGGCGATGAACCTGGTTCGCCAGCAAGTCTCGCAGCTGAAGGGCGGCGGGATGTTGCGGCTGGCCGCCCCCGCGCTCGTCACCGCCTATATCCTCTCGGACGTGATCGGTGACGACCTGCGGGCCATTGCCAGCGGCCCCAGCGTCGCGCCCATCGGCACGCCGGAACAGGCGCGCGACCTGCTGCATTCGATGGGCCTGTTCAACCGCCTGCCCGAAAGTATCCAGCGCCACCTGCGCAACGCGCCGCGCGCAAACGCGAACCTCACGGCCAGAAATCACCTGATTGGTGGCAACCGCGAAAGCGTGCAGGCCGCCGCCGAGGAACTGCGCCCGGACTACGAGATCCATGTCATCGAGGACCCGCTGACCGGCGACGTAAACGAGGCCGTCTGCAAGACCTTTCGGACACTGCGTGATGTCGGACCATCGGACAAGCCGCGCGCGATCCTCTGGGGCGGCGAAACCACCGTTCAGGTGCGCGGCGGCGGATTGGGTGGGCGGAACCAGGAACTGGCCTTGCGGATGGCGGCGCTTGCCGACGCCGAACCGATCGCCGCGCCTTGGGTCTTTCTTTCGGCCGGAACGGACGGGCGGGACGGACCGACCGACGCGGCTGGCGCGATTGTCGACCAGAACACCCTGGCCCGCATCCGAGGCAAAGGGCAGTCCCCAACAGAGTACCTGGACCGCAACGACAGCAACGCCGCCTTGCGCCTGTCCGAAGACCTTCTGATCACCGGCGCAACCGGCACAAATGTTGCCGATGTGCAGATCCTGCTGATCGGCTGAGGCTTCAGCCTCGGCGCAGGGCCCCGTGATCACGCAGGACTTCGCGATCCTGCGTGTCTTCGCCCTGGCGCCAATCGGGGACATCGTTCACGAGCATATGCGCGGCCCGTTGCAGGGTCGCGCGCATCTTTTCCACCGCCGGCCCCGTCAGCCCCACATCGGCCAGCGCCCTGTCGAACGTCTGCAGCCACAGCTCCGCATCCGCTTCGCGGATCGGGATATGGGCATGTATTTCGCGCAGGTTCATGTGACCATTGCGCTCGCGGTAGTAGGGCCTGCCGCCAAGAAACCCGCTCATGAACTCGAATTGAGCCTGACGGGTGTGGGACAGCCCATGTCCGCGGAAATGCAGGCGGTGCAATTCATGCACCGCCGGGTCACTTTCCATCAGGTCGTAGAACCGCTCCACGAGGTCTCGGAGAGCGGTTTCACCGCCAATCTCTTGCAATGCACTTGTCATGGCTTCGGCCTAGCCCACCCCGGAAAGGGTCGCCTTGAGATACGTCAAGACCGCGGCTTTTCCTTCTTGGGGTCATAGGCGGCCAGGTCGGGGCGGATCGTGGCAGGCAGACGTTTCTGATGCCCGTCCAGCTTGCCGATCTCCAGCTTGGTGCCCGGTTCCGCATGGGCCACGTCGACCCGCGCCATCGCGATGTTGCGGCCCAGGATCGGCGAGCGCATGGACGATGTGATCTCGCCGATCTGCGCGCGGCCGATGTGGACGCAATCGCCGTGCCCAACCTCGACATTACTGTCGATGTCCAGCCCGACAAGTTTGCGCGCCGGCGTTTCCTTGCGGCGGATCAATGCCTCGCGCCCGATGAAATCGTCCGGTTTGGATTTAAGCGGCACGGTAAAGCCGACGCCGGCCTCGAATGGGTCGGTCTGGTCCGAGAAGTCGTAGCCGGCAAAGATCAGCCCGGCCTCGATCCGCACCATGTCCAGCGCCTCCAGACCCATTGGGCGGATACCATGCGCCTGACCTGCCTCCCAGACGGCGTCAAAGACCTCGCCCGCGTGTTTCGGGTGGCAGAAGATCTCGTAGCCCAGTTCACCTGTATAGCCGGTGCGGCTGACCACGACCGGAATACCCTGGTCGTCGCCGATGCGCGCGGGGGCAAAGCGGAACCAGGCGAGATCCTCGAAGTTTGGCTGGTGCGGGGCCGTCCAGATGATCTTTTTCAGCAGGTCGCGGCTTTCGGGTCCCTGCACGGCGATGTTGTGTTGCATGTCGGTGGACGAGCGGATCAACACCTTCAGGCCCAGTTCCTCGGCCTTTTCGCGCAGCCAGTCACCGCCGTAGTCCGACCCGCCGATCCAGCGGAAGTTGTCCTTGCCCAGTCGGAACACGGTGCCGTCGTCGATCATGCCGCCGTGCGGGTAGCACATCGCGGTGTAGACGACGCCGCCCACCGGCAGGGTCTTCATGTTGCGGGTAAAGACGTATTGGCACAGCGCCTCGCTGTCCGGGCCGGTGATCTCGAACTTGCGCAGCGCGCTGAGGTCGAGGACGACGCATTTTTCGCGGCAGGCGTGGTATTCCTCGATCGGACCGGCGCTGGACATGCAGTTGGCCAGCCAGAAACCGTTGTATTCGATGAAGTTGTCGGTGAACCGGTCGAACCGGTCGTGAAAGCCTGTCTGTTTAGTCATCTTCGGTTCCGCATCAGGAGTAGGCCGGTACGCGACGGCGCGTTGAAAGGTTTCCTTGCCGCTGTAGGTGCGCACATGGATGTCGGTCGGGTTCCAGCCGTTCGCCGCCGAGGTATCGTCCGGGCAGGCAGAGCTGACACAGACAAGGTCGGTCAGTGCGCGCAGCAGGACATAGTCCCCGGGGCGCGACCAGGGCTCGTCCGAGTACATCACCCCGTGCTCGTCCAGCCCGGTGTTGAAGAAGAAGTTGATCGCCATCCAGCCCTTGCGCCCAGTCACCCCATGCGGCGCCAGCGCGCCGTTGAAGTTGTCCGAACAGTTGACGTGGCCGGGATAGCCGATGTCGTCGTAGTACTTGGCCGAACAGGCCAGCGCGAAGGCATCGTGCCGCCCGCAGGTGTCCTGGATGACCTCGACCAGCGGCAGCATGTCCTGATCGTAGTACTTCGCATGCAGGCCCGGCATCGGGTAGGCATGTTCCATCAGGGTGCGCGTGGTGGTCACGTCCAGCGCGTGTTCGATTCCCTTGTCCAGCTTGCGCGCGGAAAAGCACTGGAAATCGGTGCATTGGCGTCCGTCCACGTCAAGGATCTGGATATAGTCGCCGGCCTTGACGAAATAGGCCTCTGCCGTGGCGGAATGCACGCGCACGTCCGCCACCGGATCGGCCAGCGGGTCGGGCAGCTCGAACTTCGGCAGGGGTTTGATCGTCGCCCGACGGATGTAGATCGTCAGCGGAGTCGCCGTATCCTGCGCCTCGAAATCCATGATGCCGCCGGGCGCGGCGATGATGGCGATCCCTTCTTCCGCGGCGGTAAAGCTCTCGGTGGTCTTTGCGGGAGTCGTGGATTCAAACAGGTTGACCGCCTGAGCTTTGGAAAGGTCCAAGCCACGCGCCTCGATTCCCATGCGCAGGCTGCGCAAGGACTGATCAGATGAGGTCAGGAGCGCCTGCAAGCCCGTTGCAGGCCCCTGCCCGCTCGCGCCAATCAAACCCGGATCGAAGGTTCCGTCCGGACGGGCGCAGACGATCTCGCACCGCTGGCCGCCTTCCGTGTTCTCGATCTCCAGCCGGTCACCGGCCTCGAGCCGCACCAGGATCGCGCCCATGCCTTCGACGACATAGCGCTCGGTCCCCGGAGGCATCGAGAAGACCCGAGGCTCGAAGATCCCGCTGGGCCGCGGCGGTCCGGGGACCACGTTGGGATATCTGGTATCAAGCACGTCCATTCCTCCCGATATTTGCCTTTACGGAAAATAATATTAATGATGAGAATATACCCGGTGACGTGTTCGCGCAAGCGATACAGACAGGAATCTCTCTAATCGACAGGAGTTTCACAACATGAGTGCGCTTTTTCTGGGCCTGGTTGCGGCCGTTTGCTGGGGTCTGCATGACATCGCGATTCGCTATCTCAGCCGGACCGTTCCGCTGATGGGCGCATTGCTTGTGGTCCTTTTGACGGGCCTCGCATTCCAGGGGGGCGTGATTCTCGTCAAGGGTGAGTGGCTTTTGCCGCAGGGGGCGGCGCTCTGGTATGCGCTGGCCGCGGGTTTCACCTTTCTCGCGGCAAGTCTCGGGCTCTATTTCGCCTTTGAACGTGGTCCCGTACGTCTGGTCAGTCCGATCATCGGCGCCTTTCCGATCCTTTCCCTGACCTACGCGGCGCTTGGCGGCTCGGTCATCACGCCCGATCAGATCGCAACCGTTCTGGTTGTGATCGGCGCCGTCGGCCTGGTGGCCATCCTCTCGGATTCCGCGCAGGGCGACGTCCCGCCCCGGGGACCGACGATCGCCTATTCTCTGCTCTCTGCGTTCGGCTATGCCAGCACCTTCAAGCTGGGCCAGCTGGCGGCGGAAACCGGCGGCGAATGGCAAAGCACATTTGCCACGCGACTGGTCGCGCTGCTGCTGCTGTGCGGCATCCTCTGGGCAATCCGGCCCGACATCCGGGTGGGCCGCAAGGCGGTGGTTCCGCTGGTGGCGATGGGCCTGCTGGATGGCATCGCCCTGCTGTCGGTGATCTCGGCCGCCTCGTTGCCGCAGCCCGAGTTCGCGGCGGTCGCAGCCTCGATCTTCGGTCTCTTCACCATCCTGCTGGCACGCGTGCTGTTGAACGAACAGATGCGGATCGCGCAATGGGCCGGTTGTATCGTAGCCTTCCTGGGGATCGGTTACCTGACGCTCTGACCAGATGGCGGAGCCTGTCAGCTCCGCCAGCCTGCCGCCTGCTGGCGTTCATAGGCGCGGATCGCGTTCCGCATCAGGATCGCGACGGTCACGGGACCAACACCGCCGGGCACCGGCGTGATCCATCCGGCGACCTCCTTGACGGCATCGGTATCCACGTCACCGACGATCTCGGTCGTGCCGTCGGGGTGAACCCGCTGGTTGATACCGATGTCGATCACCGCCGCCCCCGGTTTGACCATGTCGGGACCGATCAGATGGGCCTTGCCCACGGCCACGACAATCACGTCGGCGCGGCGAGAGTGCATGGCGACCGAGCGCGTCAGGTGATGACAGACCGTGACCGTGGCGCCTTCGGCCATCAACATCATCGCCGCCGGTTTCCCGACGATTTCCGAGTGCCCCACCATGACGACCTCCAGCCCCTCCATGTTCAGGCCGGTCGCGCGCACCAGTTCGACCGCGGCGGCCGCGGTACAGGGCGCCATCGCCACGTCGTTGTAGACGATGTTCCCGATCGAGGCCGGGTTCATCCCCTCGACGTCCTTGAGCGGATGGATCGCGGACTGCAAGGAGCGGACGTTGATGTGGCTGGGCACCGGGCGCTGCAGGATGATGCCCAGAACTTCCGGGTCATCATTCATTTCCTGGATTCGCGCCTTGCACTCTTCCTGCGTGACCTCGCCGCCCCAGAACTCCTGGTCAAAGGGCAGGTCGACGGCAGCCGCAGCCCGGGCCTGGTTGCGGACATAGACCGCAACCTCCGGAACATCCCCGATCGAGATCGACACGAGCTTGCCGATCCGCCCGGCGGAATTGGTAATGCCACGCACCTCGGCAAGGATACGCTCCTGCACGGGCTTGCCAAGCAGCAACCGGGGATCCTGTTTCATGCCGTCAGCCCCTCCGGCTCTGCCAGTCCATTCGCCCGGCAGCAGGCGGTCAGCGTGTTGGCCAGCAGGCAGGCGATGGTCATCGGGCCGACGCCGCCGGGCACCGGTGTGATCGCACCCGCAACCGCGGCGCAGCTCTCGTAATGCGCGTCGCCCACGAGGCGGGTTTTGCCTTCGCCCTTTTCCGGCGCGTCGATGCGGTTGATGCCCACGTCGATCACCGTGGCGCCCGGCTTGATCCAGTCGCCCGGCACCATCTCGGGGCGGCCCA
>NZ_JAANYX010000020.1:0-11954 GCF_012274245.1 Mameliella sp. LZ-28
CCCAACCACGGTCTCGGCCGGGGGCCGAGCTGCGTGGCCGGGTGATCCCCCTCCCCCCCTTCCTTGTCATGGAGCTTGCGCGGGCCCCCCTCCTGCCCTCGCCGGGAGGCAGGCTTTCAGGAGAGGGACGCTTCGCGGTCCTCGCCAGAAACCCCGCCCCAATTTTCGGCACCAGACCGGATAGGGCATCACCACAAGGAGGCCAGACATGGCTGATATTCATTCGGAAAACACCGCAGAGGCGGCTGTCGAGGCAGCGCGGGTCGCGCTTATCGCAAGACAGAACGACCGGTTCCGCACCACATGGGGCGCTGACTTCACCGTTCCCGGCCAGATTGTCATGACGCGCGGCGTGGCCGCACTGTCGCACGAGGCACAGGTGGCGATCATGGTCGCGGTCATGCAGTTTTCCGAGTTCACCGAGGACAACGACCCTTACGGCACCCACGATTTCGGCATCTTCACCGTGGCCGAAGGCGAACGCGAGGTTCGGCTTTACTGGAAAATCGACCTCTACGACGCGGGCTATGAGTTCGGTTCCGACGATTGCGCGGACACCACTAAGACCCGCCGCGTGCTGACCATCCTTCTGCCCGAGGAATACTGAGTTCGGTTGCGGGGTCTCTCCCTGCCCCGCGCCGAGGCTGGCCTGTCGAGCAGGCCCAAGGGAGGGGCGGCAAGCGCCTCTCCCACCCCCTCACCACAACGGAAAGGAAGGTGAAATCAATGAGCAATGAAACCATGAAGCGCCGCATTGCCGAGGCTTGGGCGCTTCTCAGGAAGGGCGATCACTTTGGCATCGGACGCCGCTTCCTGATCCAGCACGGGGCCATCTAAGCCCCCTCGCCTCAGCCCGTCAGGGCTGGGGCACCGATAACACAAAAACTCACCACACGACAAGGATAAGACCCATGACAAAGCAAGAGACGATCATCGCCCCCATCGAACAGGTTCCCTTCGATGATCTGTATGTTTCCGACCTGAACCCGCGCACCGTGTTCAGCCCCGAGGGGATCGAGGCACTGGCAGAGAATATCCGCCAGCTTGGCCTGATCCAGAACCTCGCCGGGCTGCGCGATGAAACCGGCAAGGTTGGCATCGTGGCCGGAGGCCGGAGGCTTCGCGCCCTGGCTTTGCTGCAAGACGATCCGCGCTTCGCTACGGTTTCCGTGAAGATCGCGCCCGATCAGGCGACCGCCGAGATTTGGGCATCGAGCGAGAACCACCACCGCGAACAACCCCATGCCGCCGATGAAATCCGCGAATATGGCAGCATGGCCGAGCGGGGCGTTCCGGTTCCCTCCATCGCCATCGCGTTCGGCGTCAATGAAAAGCACGTCTATCGCCGCTTGAAGCTGGCAAGCCTGCCGGTGTCGGTTCTGGACGCCTTGAAGGCCGGGGAAATCACCCTGTCGAACGCCGCCGCCTTCACCGTCAGCGAGGACGAGGCGAACACGCTGGCCGTGCTGGAAAAGGTGCGGGGCGAGGGCTACAGCGATCACCAGATCAAGCAGATGCTCAAACCGGACTCGGTGCGCAGCACGGATCGGCGCGTGAAGTTTGTTGGCCTTGAGGCTTACGAGGCCGAGGGCGGGCGCGTCACTGGCGACCTTTTCGCAGACCAGACCTATTTCGATGATGTTGCCCTGCTGGACGAACTGTTCAAGGCGAAGCTGAACGCCACCGCCGAGGCCATGACCGGCGACGGTTGGAAATGGGCCGAGGCGATGGACACCACCTATCTTGGTTATTACGAGATCGAGGAACGGAAGCTGGACCGCATCTATCGGGATGAAGGGACGCTCACCGAAGAGCAGTCAGAGCGTTACGACGAACTGGCGGAATTGGCCGAAGGTGAGGTTCTGGACGCCGAGGGCGAGGCCGAACTGGCGGCGCTGCAAGCCGTGTTGGATGGTGCATTCAGCGCCGAGCAGAAGGCCGTTTCGGGCGTCCTTGTCTACGTCAACCAGAGCGGCGAGGTTCAGACCGCCGAGGGGCTGGTGAGGCGTGAGGACCGGGCCGCCGCCATCGAGGCCGGGTTCCTGCGCAAGTCCAGCCATTCGAGCGCCGAGGCCGAGCCGAAATCCCCCATCAGCCAGAAGCTGCGCGACGACCTGTCCCGTGTCGCACAGGGCGCACGGCAACATGCGGTGTTGCGCGATCCCGATCTGCTGATTGACCTTCTGGCCTACCAGTTGAGCCACGCCCTGCGCTGGAACGATCCGCTTGGCATCGCCACGACCGAGGTTCCGAACTGGCCTTCGACCGAGGCCGAGGGCTATGCCCTTGACGAGCGCCTGACCAGCAACCCGCCGCGCGATATGTGGGATGCGAAAGACCTTGGCGCATCCTTCCGCGCGTTTCGCAAGAAAGGCCCGGAGCATGTGCGCGGTGAACTGGTCCGGTTCCTTGCCGCTCAATATCGGGGCGGCGACGAGAAGCTGTCCGCGATGATCGACAAGGAGACGCAGCCGAATATCCGCGAAGTCTGGACCCCCAATGCGGCGAACTTCTTTTCTCGCGTCGGAGGCCCCTACCTCAACGATCTGTGGCGCGATCTGCTGGACCTGTCCGACGATCACCCGACCGCCACGACCTTCGCCAAGCTGAAAAAGGGCGAGAAGGCCGACAAGCTGGAAGCCCTGTTCCGTGGCGACCACGATCTGCGCAGCGCCCTTGGCGTCACCGACGAGCAGGCCGCGAAGATCGGGGCATGGCTGCCCGAAGGCATGAAGTGAGATCGAGGGCGGGGCGGCAGCGCCCCGCCCACCGATGGAGGTTCCCATGAGATTCAAGCGTTCACCCCGACACCCGTTCACCGACACGCCCCGCAAGCGGGCCGCACTGCGCCGGAAACAGCGCCTTGAGCGCGAGGCCCTTCCGTTGCTGGCCGATCAGATTGCCGAGGCACAGCCGAGCGAGGACCGTGTTATGGCAGACCGCGCACTGGCATGGTCCGAACAGGAAATCAGGGACCGTCGCGCTCGGGCAGAGAAGTGGCATGAAGCCCGCCGCCAGATCGACGCCCTGCCCGAAGATGAGCGCCGCGCTGTGCGGCGGGCATGGGACTGCGCCCCATACCCCGCCGACCCGTCTTATCTGTTGAGCGTCCTGCACAGCTACAGCCAAGGCAGGATCGACTTGAAAAGCCCGCCTTTCCCGCTGTCGCGCACCGACGCCTCGGGCGCGAGGATCGCGAACCTGTTCGCTTCATCTGACCTGTTCGTGACGATCCTCAAGGCGCGGGAGATTGCCGCCGATCCTGACCGTCACCCGCTGGCGGAACGTCACGCAGCCTATCACCATCTTCAACTGGCGGCATCGAAGAACAAGGATCGCGACCGCGCCGCCCAGAATCGCGTGTTGGCCTCGCAGCTATTCCTTCGCCTCGGAGAATTGGAGAACGCCCATGCCTGATTTCACCGCCCACCGTCATCCGGTCCTTGCCGTGCGCTGCCCCGATTGCGGCAGAGCGCCCGGCGTCTGGTGCCGTCGCCCGAGCGGCCACATGGCGAGCGACTTTCATCACAGTCGCAAGGTGGAGGCGGATCGCGTCTTCATCGACCAGCACGGACCTGACGCCAGCATCCTGCGCGACGGCGACGGATGGATCATTGATCCACGCGGGCGCGTCGGCATTCGGCCTCAGCCCGAGCAACTGGCTTTGTTCTGAGGGATATTCATGGCGCTGGCGAGAACTGATCGACTGTGCTACGACTGGAACTAAAGGAGAACTTAGATGTTTGATCGCCGCGCTCACGCTGAAGAAATCATTGCCGAACTGATCGGCAAGATGTGGAACTGGTTCTTTATCGGAGCTGCTGGCGCGGCTATCGTGATCGCCGCTTGCATCGCGTTCTTCGCGGGGGTCAACGTCCCCAATCTGATTTACTGGATCGGCACAGCCATCGCCTTCGGGTGCTTCGCACAAGCCGCCAATCTGTCGAACGAAATTCGGAGCCGCCGCGCGCATCTTTGACGCCGGGCAGGCCAGCTTTTTGAGAATATCCTTGTGGTGAGGATAACACTGGCCCCGCTCGCGCGGGGCCTCTTTTTTCCAGGGACCGACATTCAGGACGATCATGCACGACGACGACGAAACCACCTTCAAGGATAGGCTCGATCTGGTTCAGTATCGCATGGCCGAGATCGTCTTTTGTCCGGGCCGTGTCGTCCGGGCCTGCTGGCGTGGCGGGCGACCGACGATCAACCGCTATATGCTGGCCTTCCTGACTGTGTTCCTGCCTGCCCTCGGATTCGGCATCGTCATGGGATGGGCCATGAGCGGGTCCGAGCATTTCCTGTTCGGCGCGGATCGGACATTCACCCGGCAGCTTGGCGAGGCGTTCATGCTGATCTGGATGATTGCCGTTCTCTACCTGCTCGCCATCGGCATCACGATTATCGTCATGGGCTGGTTCCGAAAGGGACCGCGCCGAGGGTGATGCCCGGTGCGCCGGGACTGCGCCCCGACGCACCGGCCTTGCGCTACCCGCGCAGGGGCCGCTGCGCGGCTTGGCCGTCAGCACCAACCCTGCCGCCTGCCCCCATTGTATTCCCGCGCCAGCCCTTCCCCGATCAGGATACCGGCCACGTCCGCACGACCGATGTAAAGCCGCGCTAGCCCTCGGTCATTTCGGTCGCGGCCCGGCAACACGATCAGTTCCACCAACTCGCCCGAGCCGATCAGCTCGCGCAAGCGCCTCGTCGCCTCGTCACCAAGCGCCTTTTCATATGCACATTGCGGATCGTAGGTTTCCGGCGTGTCGAGACCGACCAGCCGGAACCGCTCACCGCCCAGGTCAATCGTGTCGCCGTCGATCACATAGACTGAAGCCGGATTGATCGGCTCTGCCGCCGTCCCGGTGTCGATCGACAGCAAGGCCGCGACGATCATCGCACCTGTTGCCGCAACTCCAAACAAGCGCCTGCGTCGCGCATGTTGTCCGCGTCTCGATCCAGTTTCTCGCAGCCAGTTTCGCAAGCCGCTCTGCCCTCTTCTGTTCCTGTGCCGGTTGTCGCTAGGCCGCCATCGGGTTTCCCTTGACCCATTTGCCGCTGCGCAGATGAGCATCCGTCGCCCCAGGTTTCGACCGTCGCCGTGATTGTCCTTGCAGTATGAATCGAGCCCCTGTCGAGATCCACACGCCGCTGCCTTCCTTGATCTGGAACCGACACTGAAATTCGTGCAACCCAGGTATTCACCCGTCTCCTTGGTCCGGGTTTCTCAAACGGAACATTGCTTGTTCCTCTCTTAGCGACCGTCCGGGGCTAACGCCCCGCCCTTCAATCAAAAAATCGGTTTCCGCTTTGCGGACCCTCCGATTTTTGGCTTGATCGCATCGAGGACCAGCATGACCGTTTTTCATCGAAACACTAAGATACCAAGGAGACAAAAAATGAATACCTTCGCTGAGTTTGAAATCATCGGTCGGGTCGGTCAGATCAAGGAAGGCAACGGCGTCCTCTGGGTTTCCATCGCCGCCGAGTATGGCCGCAAGGACAATCACGGCGACTTTCAGTCGAAACCCTTCTGGAACGACGTGAGTATCTTCAACGAGAACGTCATCAAATGGGTCAAGGAAAACACCGTCAAAGGCGACCTGGTTCGCGCGACCGGCACCATCCGCTCCGAGAGCTACGAGACCAATAGCGGCGAAACCCGCCACGGCGTGAAACTGGCCTGCGACAACTTCGCCAACCTGGCCCACATGATCCGCAAGCAGATGGAGCGGCAACAGGCGGGCTGACCGCCCGGGCGGGCCTCACGGCCCGCCTGCCCTTCGGGCGCGGCGCTGCGCCCCGACCAATCGGCCGCCCCCATCGAGAGGGCGGCCGATCGCGCTTCACAGCCTTCAGCTCCGAACCGCCGACAAGCGGCAATGCGACACTGGACCCCTGCGAAGGTGCAGGGTCTGCCTCCTTGAAAAACAGCGGCCACTCTACACGGCGCGGCGAGCCGTCAACACCAAGCCCTTCGGGGCGCTGCGCGCGTGTTGACGGCCCGCCTTTCCCGCCGTGTCACCGAGCCTCGTTTTTTCAATCAGGAGACAGACCATGAAATTCATTCGCAAGCGTTCCATCAAACTTCGTCGCATCGCCGCTCGCCGGCTCCGAGCCATCCGCAAGCTGCTGCGCGCAATCGACCTCAGCCTTACGATCTCGATCAACCTCGGCTTCCTGAAGGTCGGGATCACCCTCAAGCGCCGCCCCGAGTAGGGCGGCTGCAACGGCCAGGCCCTCCGGGGCTTGGCCTTTCTGCATTTCATCTTCCCTGAAATATCCTCGGGGGAGCGCCGCCAGGCGCGGGGGCAGACAGCCCCCTCACCGCTCCGGGCACATGCGCCGCAGCGCGGCCATTCCATCCGTAATGGCCGGGCCGTTGGGCACCTGAAGCTGGCCCAGGTTCTCGGTCACGGCCGCCGCCGCCGCCAAGGCGTCGCCATCGCCGCTCGTCGCCAGATGCGCCAGCATGGCGGCCTGGTTTTGCAGCATGTTGCCGGTCACTTCGATGTTGGCGATGTTCGCCTGCACCATCTGCGACATGGCCGCGCTCACAAGCTCGCAATCGTCAGCCGAGCCTTCCTGCGCATGGGCTGCTGCTGCGCCAACCAGGTATGCCGCCGCTGGCAGGCTGCGCATCACGTTTGCCGCTATCAGTTTCATCGAAAGCTCCTTTCTTCCGACCTCATGCGAGATCGGTCTTCGCAAAATCATCGCCCTTGTAGAGCAAGGGGGCATGAAACGCCTTAGCGGCGGCGTAGGCGAGGGCGTCACCCATGTTGAGTTTCGCCGGATGACCGGCCACCTTGCCGTATTTCCTCAACGCCGCGATCGCCGCCGAGCCCATGCTTTCGGTGAGGTGCATTTCACGAACGCCGAGTGATTGGAGCAGGTCTGCGACAAGCTCGCTCGCCTTGTCGAAGTGCGCCTCGCTGATATGCGTTACGCCATCCTTTTCCTTCAGATCCCGTGCGATCCCGAGCGTCGTTTCTACCCGCACAACCGGCGAAATCATCAGCTTGCCTCGGGCCTGTTCCATTGCTTTGAGCATCGCCGGGGCTTCCGGCTCATTCAGCAGCACGGCGCAAAGCGCGCTGGCGTCGATGAACATCAGTCATCACCCCACAGCTCATCCATGAACGGCTTGTCGTCGGATTCGCGCGGTTTCAGACCTGCCTCGGCTGCCTTTCGCTGAACCTTCGCTACACGTTCCGCGAGGGTTTCCTGCTTCTCCAACGCCGCTATACTATTGAGCAAGGCCGTGCGAACCGCTTCGGTTTTGTTCCTTGCGCCAGAGGCAGCAAGGTAGCGGTCAACGAGCTTATCTACGTCCGGGTCTTTGATGTAGAGGGGCATGTGCATATCCTTTCAGGATATACAATATAGCCGAAAAGTATATCCCGCAAGTGCTAGTATCTTCGATTGTTGAATTTCGTGGCGAATCCCGGTCGTTCGTGACCTCGTGCGGTTGCTCGAGGACACGCCCGCCCAGGACCGCGCCCTAGGCTTCGGCCGGCAAGCGGCCTGCGCCCCGAGCCTTCCCCCCTGCTCGTCCCTGCGCCAAGGTGCGCCGCCCGCCGTCTCGTCCCGAGCCACCGGGCAGCGCGGCGCATGGTCCTGTCAGGGGGCCAGTCTCGGCCCATCCGGGTAACGGTCGCTTTCGCAGCGCCAGACCTTACCACAGGTCGCCTGCAAGGCCCCTGCCCCGTCCCCCTGGCCGGGGCGGTCTGGAAAGCTCTGGCGGAAGAGGGTTCGGAGATCCCCGCGCTTGCGCGGCGATCACACTGGCAGGGGGGATTCGGGCAAGCCGAACGCCCCCTGCATCCTTGGGCCAGACCGCGCGAGCGCGCCCTGTCCGTATCGGGAACCGCCGGTTCCCCCACGCAAGCCCCATGAGCGGCGTCAGGGGGGTGTCCCCAACCACGGTCTCGGCCGGGGGCCGAGCTGCGTGGCCGGGTGATCCCCCTCCCCCCTTCCTTGTCATGGAGCTTGCGCGGGCCCCCCTCCTGCCCTCGCCGGGAGGCAGGCTTTCAGGAGAGGGCCGCTTGCAGCGGTCCTCGCCAGAAACCCCGCCCCAATTTTCGGCACCAGACCGGATAGGGCATCACCACAAGGAGGACGATTTATGTCCGCACGTCTTTTTTCTCTATGGTCCGAATATGACGGTCTGCCCGGCGCGGAAGTGGTCTATTCCGCCAATCCCGACCTGCTGCGCAAGATGGGCCGCGATCATCACGCAGCCGCCACGCACAAGCCCGATCTACGCTTGCTCGATCCCGAAGGCAAAACCGTCGCAACGATGGATACTTGGGCGACTGACTGGACGGAGATGGGGGCATGAGTGCCCCCAACAACACCCCCGACATTCAGGCAGCGCGCATCCTTGATGCACTGACCGCGCTCTATCCTGACGCCTCCGGCCAGGTAGCCGATCTGATGGAGTATGCGCTTTGCGACCTGCGCCATCTGGCCGATCAGCATGTGATCTGTTTCGGCAGCACGGATCAGAAGGGGTATCGCACCTACCTTCAGGAGAAGGCCCAATGAAACCGCAGATTTCACTCATCGAGGGGCGGCACCTGACCGCCTCCGACAAGCGCAATATTCTGGCTTGCATCGAGTATCAGCGCGACAAGCATCCCGCCACATGGGGCGCGGATTGGCTGGGCCGGAAATCTTCGCCCAAGCGATACACCGTCGCGCCGATCCCGGAGACGACGAACCGCTACGAAGTCCGAATCCGCGAGCACTACCGCAACGATTATGGCTGTCCCTGCGAGCGCACGGCCCGCCTTGTGATCGAGACCAAGGGTGTCGATCCCCTGCCCGCCGCCAAGTCGCACCCGGCTTGGGACAACGACGACCTTTTCGCAGCCATGCCTCGGGGAACCGAGGCATGAGCTGGCGCACCTTCGAGACCCGCGAACACCCCGACGACCTGCCCCGCGTCCACAAGGACGAGGCAACGGCATGGCGCTACGCCAGCCGCACCGGGCACGAGGTTTGGGAAGTGATCGAATATGGCCCGAACGCTGGCGAGCGGTTCCTGGGCCAAGGATGAAAGACGAGAGCATGACATTTCACAGCGAATTTCCAAAGATTGGCGAAACCGACCAGAAGGACCACGGCGCACCGGCAATCCGGCGCAGCCTGTCCGAGATCGTCGCGGAGTATGATGCAAAGGCCGAAAGCATCCCCGGCGCCATCGAGGCTTTCAAGAGGGCCGAAACCGCGATCAATGCCGCCGCTTGCATCGGCGGCACCTACGGCGGGCGCGTCTTTGCGACCGATCCGAGTCTATACGAGCGCGACGTGCGCCTGACCCTGCTGCGATCCGCATGGAAACACGTCTACGAAGGCTTGAATATCGAGAACATCGCCAGCGCCAAGGACCGGCAGCAGCTCGACTTGAAGCTGACCAAACCCCTGCCCTTCACCTTGGAAAATATCGCTGAGGTGTTCGGGAGCTATTTGCTCGATCAACGCTTTCACGTCCTCAAGGGGTTGGCCGAATGCTTCACCGATCTGGACCCGGCCTATAAGAGCCATTCCAAAGTGAAAATCGGCGTTGAGGGCCTGCCGAAACGGATCATCGTTTCCTATGTCACCGGCTGGAACAGTTGGGGCCGGGAGCGGGTGAAAGATACCCTTAACGCCCTGCGCGTCTATCGAAGCCAGCCGCGCTATACCTACCGCGAGTTTGAAGACACGATGGACGAGGTGCAGCGCCACGGCGAGGCTGATTTCTGCGGTGGCATCATCCGCGTTTTCAAGAATGGCAACGGCCACCTGATTTTCGACCCCGAGGGCCGAAAAGACATCAACCACGCCCTGGCCGAGTTCTATGGCGAAGTGTTGCCCGACGCGCCAAACGAGGCCGAAGCGAAGCGGCCAAGCACAGATGTTGCCCGCGATCTGCAATTCTATGCCAGCCCCCGGCCCGTGGCAGAAACCGTGATCGACGCCCTGCACCTTAGCGGCGGCGAGGAAATCCTAGAACCGTCTTGTGGCGACGGCGCACTGATGGACGAGCTGGCCCGGCGCAACGCCGATCTGCGCGAAAACCGGATGAGCGGGGCCGTGTCCGTCACAGGCGTTGAATACGACGCCGCCCGTGCCGACCTGGCCCGCGCGAAGGGCCATCACGTCATGACCGCGAATTTCCTTCAGGTCGCGCCCGATCCGCGGTTTGATAAGGTGGTCATGAACCCCCCTTTTTATGGGCGGCACTACAAGAAACACCTCGATCATGCGGTAAAGTTCCTGAAGCCCGGCGGCTGTCTGGTCTGCATCCTGCCCGCGTCCGCCTACTACGACCACGGCACCACAATTGGCGACTGGCGCGATCTGCCTGTGGGCAGCTTCGCCAGCTCCGGCACGAACATCCCCACCGGATACTGTGTCTATTACAAGCCCCGCGCCTGATCGTCGGGCGGGCCTTCCGGCCCGCCCTTCCACCTAGTATTCTGGCTACAAAGGAATTTTCGACATGATGCAGAGCATTTATCTTCGCGCTTATCTGGCAGGCTACGCGGGCCGGCATATCCCCCGTTCGATTCGCCGCCTGATCGCCGGAACCGAGTTTCACCGCGCATGGCTACTCGGGAGCATGGGCTTTTTTGAACAGGGCGGCGTTCGCTACGGTCCCGCATACCCTTACGGCATCGCACCCGAGTCGGAGCGGGCCTGATGGCCCGCCGATCTCGGGGCTTCACCCGTATCCGCTGGTTTCGGCGCAATGTGGCTTGGGGAACAGTCTATCTTACCTGTGACGAGGAAGACCCCTGCCGCATCAAGATCGGCTTCACGCAGCGCAAGACAGTTGATCGGAGGAAGGAGCTTTCGCGCAGCGTTCAAGGCCGAATGGTCATTGTCCAGACCGTGAGAATGCCCCATGCGTTCGCTCTTGAGGCCCGTTGTCACGCCAAGGTGGGGCGTCTGGCTGGACGAGACCGGACCCGCAATCGGGAATGGTATATCCTTCGAGACGGCGCATCGGTTAGCGACGTGGCACAGCTCATCACCGAGCAGGCGACACGGCTTCGCCGTATTGCCCGCCTCAAAATTGCATGGCCGATCTATGGCCGCATATCCCTTTTCGATTCAGGCTGGCGGCCGACAGGGCGAACCGACCCGATCAAGAGCGATCTGGTCTAGCCTCTTTCATCTTCCTGAAAATATCCTCGGGGGAGCGCCGTGAGGCGCGGGGGCAGACAGCCCCCTACGTCCTTCCTAGCCTGCACATTCCAGTGGCAGGAAACCGCCATTCGATGATGCGCTTAATGTCAGCGATGCTATAATATTGCGATGAAGCAGACGAGGAATTTCCGTGGCCGATAAGATCCAGCTTACCCCGAATGTCATCAACGAGCAGGGCTTACGGCTAAGCCTAAAACATGGAGGCCAGCTCGAAATTGAATGTCGTGAAGAACCATTCCGCAAGGGGCCGAGCTGGCACGGCCTTTGGTTCATGAAGAGTATCGATCCGTCCGGCGAGGTTCAGATGCTGGTGACTGCCCGGATGGATGCCACGCGGGGCGGGTTCAAGGTGAGAGAGTTCAAGACCGCTACCGGGATTATCTCCTTTCTTTCCGATTGCGGTTTCGCCGCTGTGCATTTCCCGCTTCGCGCCGGTGATAAGACGACGCTACGCCTTCAGCTTGCGGCCTGATCTAACGTCAGCTCATGGGCGACAGCTCCGCCCTTTCATCTTACCTTAAATATCCTCGGGAGAGCGCCGCAAGGCGCGGGGGCAGACAGCCCCCCGGCCGCGCAGGCGCCCAATGGATAGACAGGGGTTCGGAGATCCCCGCGCTTGCGCGGCGATCACACTGGCAGGGGGGATTCGGGCAAGCCGAACGCCCCCTGCATCCTTGGGCCAGGCCGCGCGAGCGCGCCCTGTCCGTATCGGGAACCGCCGGTTCCCCCACGCAAGCCCCATGAGCGGCGTC
>NZ_JAANYX010000021.1:0-5142 GCF_012274245.1 Mameliella sp. LZ-28
CCACCTGGACGTCGAATGGCGCGACCTGACCGACGAGGGATGGACCCTGTCGGCGCCTCTGGAGGGCCAGGCCGTCACCCCGCTGCGCCAGACGCCCCGCCTGCGTGCGCGGGTGGTGTGGCAAGGCACTCTGGACCTGGGCAATGGCGGTCGGCTCGCCGATGTGCCCGCCGACCTGCGTGCCGACCTGGCAGTGCCGGGCGCTCTCTGACCTTTTGAGCAGATGAAAAACGCCGGGGCTGGATGATCCGGCCCCGGCCTTTTCGTTCCCGATCCGGGGTCAGACGACCGGCAGGTCGCTGTCCCAGACAAAACTGCGGCTCTCGACATTGCCGGCGGCGTCATAGGTGACGTCGATCCGGTGCCAGTCATAGGCATCGTTCACGTCCTCGACCACGCGCGACGTGATCACGCCATCGGCGTAGGAATTCGTCGAGACGCGGCCGTCGTCGTAGGTGGTGACACGTTCCGTCAACTGGCCCGAGGCATCGTAGCTGTTGGCATGTTGCGTCCACTCGAAGCTGTCCGCGCTGTCCTCGACGATCCGCGACGTCTTGACCCCTCCGGCATAGTTTGTCGTCACGGTCATGCCATCGTCCAGCGCAGAAACGAGCGAGGTGATGTTGCCCGATGCGTCAAAGCTGAAGGTCTGTTCGGTCCAGATGAAATCGTCGCCCGTGTCTTCGACCACCCGTTCGGTGATGACGCCGCCGGAATAGGTGTTGGTCGCCGTGCGTCCGTCGTCGAAGACGGTGACGCGCGACACGACGTTGCCGGAGGCATCGTAGGTGTTGACGAAGCTGTCCCACTTGTTCGCATCCGCAAGGTCGTGGCCTTCGCGCGTCTGCAGAAGCCCGCCGACAAAGATGTCGGTGGCCTGGCTGCCGTCATCGTAGGAGATCTCGCGCCCGATGCGCGATCCGTCAACGCCGCTGTAGGTGTAGACATAGCTGGCCCAGACACCGTTGTCGCCGGTATCGGACACGACCGTACCCTCGTAGTCCAGCGCCAGCCCGACCAGGATCGGGTCGTGGTCGGAGGTGCGGAAAGGCACGGAGCCGTCGAAGATCGACCCGTCCTTGCCGAAGTCGAGGTTATAGTCTAGCGCGTCCGGCTCATCGGCGTTGATCGCCCATTCCGAGGTGCCGGTGATCTGCGCCGTCAGGGGCTCGTTGGCAAAGGCATAGTCCAGCGTGCCCGTCAGGCCGTCGAAGACATAGGAATAGGCGTCCGGCCCCTGGAACAGCTCGACCAGGTCGGTATAGCCTTCGCCTTCCAGGTAGGTGATCGGATCTTCCATCGCGTAGGCGTTCAGATCGCCCAGCACCAGGATGTCCTTGTCGCCCGAACCGGTGGGATCCGTGTCCAGCCAGGCGTTCAGCGCGGTCACGCCGTTCAGGCGGGTGCCGTTCGAGAAGCCCTGGCCATCGCCGGTGTCGGCATCACCAGCATCCGGTCCGGCCGAGCCCTTGGACTTCATGTGCGTGACGACGACGTTGACCGTTGCCCCGTTCGACAGTTGTTCGAAGGTCACAGCCAGCGGCGCGCGGTTGGTGCCCGCCCCGTCAAAGACCGCCGGCATGCCACCCAGGCCAAGGCCGGGAAGATCGGCGTCGGTCAGCACCTCGACCGTGGTGCCGGGGGCGATCCGCACGGTGTCGGTCTTGTAGATCACGCCCACGGCGATCGCGTCGCTGCCGACATGGCGGGTGCCCGGATCGACCCAGGCATAGGTGCCGGCGCCGGCCTGCGCGTTCAGATACTCGACCAGTTGTTCGATGGCGTTGCCCGGCGCGCCAGCGAGAAAGTCGTTTTCCAGCTCGACCAACCCCAGGATGTCGGCGTCCATTTCCAGGATGGCCTGACCCAGCTTTTCCAGCTGGCGGTTGTATTCGTCCACGCTGTCCGCGCCGCGCGGATCAAAGCCAAGGGCCGTGCTGCCGCCATCGTCCACCGTGGCAAAGAAATTCAGCACGTTCAGGCTGGTGACCTTCAGGGTGCCGCCCACGGGCTCGGGTGTCACCGGGCGCACGCTTTCCTTGTCAAAGCTGTTCTCGCCGTCGACCGTCGAGATCACGCGCCAGGTCGCGCCGGAGCTGCTGTTGCCCGCCCACTGGTAATTCAGAACGCCCGAGAGGCCGGTGATCGTGTCGCCCATCCGGATGTCCGAACCGGTCGAGAAGGTGGGGCCAAAGCCGTCGAGATTGCCGATCAGGGCGTTTTGCTGCTGCAACCCGTCGTCATAAGTGATGGTGCGCGCACCGACATCCTGCAGGAAGGCATTGTAGGCCAGGGCGTCCGGTGCGTTGGTCTGGGTGAATTGCTGGACGCGTCCGCCCTGCATCAGCTTGATCTCGTTGAACCGGTCCAGCTGGTACATCTCGGAGATGGTCAGTTCGTCCGGGAAGGTGACACGCATGCCTTCGTAGGCTTCGAGGTCGGGCTGGAAATCGCCGTCCTGGTTGGTGGTGACACCGGCTGCAGGCAGCGAGATTTCGGCCGCGGTCGGCAGTGGTGCGCCGCTACCGATGACGGTCACGCTGGTCACGTTGGAGATCTGGGTTTCCCCGAAATACTCTCCGACCGTCCCGGTGACCTGAACCACGTCTCCGATGTTCACGTCGACGGCGGGCAGACTGCCGTCGAAGACGAAGATGCCTTCGGAGGTCATCACGTTGCCGTCGGCGTCGCCATCCTCTTCCTGCAGGTAGAAGCCGCGCAGGTTGCGCGCGGCATCGGCGTCTCCGTCCTGGAAATCCCCGACGACCACGGCCTCGACAGTGACCGTCTGACCGACCAGCGGGCTGGTATCGGTTGCCCCCTGGATGTCGTGTATGGCGGTGATGCCGATGTCATCGGTCCGGATCGTGCCGGTCGCCGTCGCGGTCGAGATCGTGGCCGCGCCGCTGGCGTTCGACAGGGTGACGGTGAACCCCTCGTCCGTTTCGATGTCGGTATCGCCCGTGACCTGTACCGTGATGGTCTTGCTGGTTTCGCCCGCCGCAAAGCTGACTGTGCCCGAGGGCAGGCTGCCGCCGAAGTCGGCCGCATCCGCCCCGCCGCCGCTGACCGCGTAGTCGACGGTGGTGGCCGCGGTCGTGTCGCCAGAACGGGTGACGGTGAAAGTAAAGCCGGTGCTGCCGCTGTCGCCCTCGAGCTTGTCCGCATCGGTCGCGGCGATGGCCAGCTCCGGCGTCGTGACGGCGCCCGCGCGGTCGATCACGATGTCACGCATGGCAAAGGCTTCGCCTCCGCCGTTGTTGACTCCGGCGGTCAGTGTCACGGTCAGTGTCGAGCCGCTCATGCCGTTCAGCGCAGAAGAGGCATAGGTGGTGAAATCGTTGGTCAGCGTGCCGTCGTAGCCAGCGAGGTCGGCGGCGTCCCCGTCGATGTCGATCTTGAGCGGATCGTTCAGCGTCACGGTCGTGCCGCTTTCCAGCGTGTAGGTCAGGCTGGCGCTGTCGTCGCTGTCGATCTGGAACAGGGTGACGGGGGGCAGGCCGTCCAACTGGACGGTGATTGTATAGCTGTTGTCGCCGGATTCGAAATCGCCCATCGCGGCAAAGTCGATCGAGATGTCGCCGATCGTCCCGCCCGAGACATCGAAGGTCCAGGTCGCCGTCCCCGTCCCGCCCGGGTTGTCGGCATTGTCGAGGTCCTGGATGCCGAAGAAGGGCGCGGTATCGCCGGTCTTGGCAATGCCAAAGGTATCGGCGGCAAAGCTGCCGGTGGTGTCATCGGCAAAGTCGAAGTTCACGGTCCGGTCAGTGATGCCGAAGACGTCGAAAAAGCTGGAAACGAAGGCGCCGTTGGTGGCGCTGTTGTCCGGCGTGGCGGCAAAGCTGGTCAGGTTGCTGCTGGTGCCGTTCACGAGGTCGAAGGCCAGCGGGCTGGTCGGCGCTGCCGTGACCACGATATTGTCCAGCCCGATCTCGTCGCGCGATCCGCTGCCGGAAACATCGTCGGTCTGCCACTGCAGGTAGATCGACTCTCCGTCCTGCAGGGTAAAGCCGGTCAGGGTCGTGCTGCGGGCCACTGTCTGAAAGCCCAGGGCATCGGCCGCCTCGGCGCTGGTGTAATCCAGCAAGGCCACCGGTGTGTAGGTCGCGTCGTCCAGCGACCAGGCAAAGTTGAGCGTGTTCGCGCGGGCCTGGTCATTGTTGACCATGATGTCATAAGCAAGGTCGAGAGAGCTGATCGGCGCGCCGGTGGTATTGGTGATCTTCAACGTGATCGTGCCGGGCGTCATGTCGCTGCCGGTCGGCTGAAACCCCAGGAATGTATTGCCGCCGACCTCGAAGGCATAGGCCCCTCCGGTCGATACACCGCCATCCGCGTCGGTGCCGCGGGCAAAGTCACCCGAGGCAAAGCTGCCGCCAAAGCTTGTGGCGCCCTCGGACAGGCCCGAAACGCGCCAGATGTCCGAATCCAGCTGTCCTGCGCCGGGTGTCGGTGCGAAACCCGCGCCTCCGAAACCGTCGAAATTCTCGTTGAAATTGACCATCACGCGCCCCCACGTCTGTCTGTCGCTCATGGCGACCAAAAAAAGCTATTGCCCGGACGGAGCAGGGGGCTCCGGTCCCGGAAAATCGCTGTGTTCATGCTGCCATCTACAGCGACTTCGCGGCACAGAAAAAGTTAACGTTTTGTAAAAAGGACCGGCGTTGTTCGATGAAAGGAGGGGATCCGGAAATAATTGCGCAAAAACTCAACAAAGGCAGGCCCTTGTCCGAGAGGCGCCGGTGCGTGTTGGCATCCGGAACAGCCATTCTGATTTGGAATCAGTCGGGTGACGCGGGGGAAAGAGTGCGGGCGATTCCATTCTTTCCACATCGAAAACTGAAGCGCAGAGCGGTGGAGAATCCGCTTGGGCGTTAAGGGCGTGTTGAAGGATGCTGACCTACGCATTTTGCCAAAGTGAAAACAGGGTTGAGGGGATTGCCAGTGCCACAGATTTTTTGAAACGTTTTTGCCCGGACAGAATATCACCGATACATCGATGAACGGCGCGCGCGTGACCTGCGCCCCGCTGGTCCCTCATTCATAACGAGAGTCTGCAGGTCGGATTTGGGTATTCCGGTTTCCCGTCTGGCGCAAGCGCGCCGGGCGCGGAGCCCTCAAATTGCTCAAGCGCTCGGCGCG